>NZ_BLAY01000097.1 GCF_020521235.1 Microseira wollei NIES-4236
GCTCAGCCTGGTAATTCAGGGGGGGTGTGCCCTGGTTCCCTGGCTCAGCCTGGGAACGGATTACACCAGGCTCAGCCTGGTAATTCAGGGGGGGTGTGCCCTGGTTCCCTGGCTCAGCCTGGGAACGCATTACACCAGGCTCAGCCTGGTAATTCAGGGGGGGTGTTAATAGGAGGCTGGCGAATTCGCGATAAATTGGTTCTACACTTTCTTGAAATTCAAACTGGATTTCTCGATTAATTGCTACTAAGTCGCTCCGCAAAGATTGCAGGCTCTCAAATGCTTTATCGTAAGCTGCGATCGCTCGCTTTATCTCCCCCTCTTGTTGCAAAATTCGACCCAGTTGCCAAGCCGCACGCGCCACAATATCATCGGCTGCAATTCCTTGCACAATTTGCAGCACTTGCTCGGTTAAAACTTCGGCATCTTTCCACTGATCCTGAAGTTCGTACAGCTTTCCCACTTCAGTTAAAGCATACGCCTCGGCTCTGCGATCGCCCAGTTCTTTTGCCTGCTTCACCCCGATTGCCAGAATCTGGGCAATATCTTGTTTGGGAATGGGTAATTGTCCCGGATTTTTGTGTGTGCCTGCCAGTTTAATCAAGCTTTCAGCGAAATTCACCCGCGCATAAATCGAGTCTCGACTTGGGGATAAATTAGCTAATTTCGCCTGGATTTGGGGGATGAGAGCGACGGCTGCCTCCCTCTGTTGGTTGGCGATTAAAAGACTTAATTGATTGACTTGCGCCTGCACTTTTGTCAGGTCATCAGTTGCCAGTTGCGCGGCTTTTTCATAGTACGAAATTGCCACATCTTTTTTTTGCAACATTCTGGCAATATTCCCGATACTAAACAGCGTCACGCTCGTATCGGCTGGGGAATTCAGTTTATCGCTAATTTCCCAACTTTTTTCTAATATTTGCTTGGCTCTCCTAAAATCGCCAATCGTTTGCAGCGTCATGCCCAAACTTCTCAAACTATCGGCTTTGAGCAGAGTATCGGGTTGCGCTTGCATCTGTGCATTCACTTCCTCTAACAAAGCTATGGCTCGCCGATACTGCCCCATAGCTTGCCAAGCCAGAGCTTGGTTCATTCTGCTGCCCAGTTTTCCGCTTTCATCTTCTGCACGGGCGTAGGCTGCTTCTGCTTCTTTCCAAGTCTCTAGCGCTGCTTCTGTTTCTCCCTTCGCCAGTTGCTGAAGTCCCCGCGCGTTCAGCGCTTGCGCCAAGATAAAATTACCCCTTGCCTCCAGTTTGTCAATCCCTTGCAACAAATTGATACTTTGAGCAATCGTCTTCTGCGCCTGCTGCCATTCGCCCAACTGGTGATAAGCTGACGCGAGATAGTTGAGACTTTGTGCTTGATTGAGGGTTTCCTGGCGTAAGCTATAACCTTGCGCCGCTTGTTCCCACAGGGTGGCGGCTTCCCGAAACTGTCCCGCCTCGTAGCGAGATTTTCCCTGTTGTAGCAACTGCGACGCCGCTAACTGCTGCTGTACTTGGCTGTTGCTTTGGTAAAACGTTGTTTTAGAAAGGAATCGTTCTCCTTGGCTCACCTGCTCACCTGCTAGTGCTGGCACGATCGTTGTCACCAACAACACAGTCAGCACAAAGTAAACCGGCAAAGCGAAAGATGATTTCCAAAATACTTTCTTCCAGTTGCGCTTTGCTTTACTCTGCTTTTTACCAGGTTGGTGAAGGTTTGCCATAGGTTTAAATATCACCCCTTGCCATAACTTTCACAATTACCCCTTGGAGGGATTTTAGACGCGGGATGCCTCTGGGCTGTTTTAGAATCCCGTTAGTTATGGCTTAGGATCCAGACGTTCCAAAGGTTTGAGCGATTTAACGAACTCGATCTAAATCATAACTTTTATTCATTTTATCTCCTTAATTTTAAATTTATTTTAATGCTTTTTCCTCATCGAGTTGTCTCACCCAAAAGGATATATTAATTTGGCTAAAAATGGAGCGTTCTAGCATTGATATAAACAGATGACCATTTTTATTCAATTAAACTACATTTTGGCCAGAATTATCGCATCTTTTGCAAATCGTTGCAATGAGGAAATTGAAACCCAGGACGCACAGTAGTGCCGTTGGGCAGGCGCGCCACCAATTCTACTTGGCCTTTTTCATTCACCACCCAGCCGGTGGCTTCGACTATTTGAACCCTGGACTGGGAAATGGAAGATTGGGGATTTTGAGGGGAAGTATTTGCACGTTCGTTGGCAGAGGAAAAATCTCGCAGATCTTGCCAGACAGTCTGACTTCTAGCGACGGTAATAGCTGCGGTTGGATTTTCTGGTAATCCTCCTCTTCCGGTAATGGTAAACGAATTGCCTTCTGCTGCGGCACAACCAACAATAATTTGGTCGCTTGGATCGCTGACTTGTGCGGGTAATGGCAGCAATCCGGAACCAGGATCGACTTCCGGGGTGTTCAGGGATACAGTGCCGGAAACACCAAACTGAGAACTAGCAGTAATATCGCTAAAAGGGGTGAGTTGTGGCTGAAATGCCAGACCAAAAATACTGGTAGCATTAATATCAACATTGCCACCCCGACCGAAGAAAGCATTGGCTGTAATATCGCTATTTTCTGGGGCAAAGGCAACAACAAATCTTGAGTCTATCCTAATATTGCCGCCATCGCCACCTGCAGCCTCATTCCCGGCGTTAGTTGAAATCCGACTTTCTCGACGCAATACTAATAAATCTGACAACGCCAGGGAAATATTACCGCCGTCGGTACTAGCTGTTTCCGCAGAAATTTTGGCGTCATTGTTGAGAGTTAATCTGTTAGCTTGAACTTCGATATTGCCACCCCTACCGCTGCCTTTGCTATCGACTGAAATCGCCGCACTATCTCTAATTTCAATTTGTGCGTGATTGATGGAGATATTGCCACCATTCCCTGTAGAACCTCGGGTTGTATTAGAAAATAAACCTGTATATGCGCCGGAGAGAAAGACTGATTCGCTGGCATTAATATTAATATTGCCAGCATTTCCTCCACTTTCGGTCACAGCTTCTAACTGTGCGCCGTTGGTGACTGATAAAGATGGGGTATTAATAGTTAGAGTACCGCCTTGCCCGCTTGCTCCCGCCAAAGTTCCCACAAATGCACCGCTGGGGAAAAAAGGCGCCCCCGGATTGCCATCGAAGGAAACTGATTCGGTTGCATTAATCAAAATACTGCCGGCATTACCTGAAGATACAGTGCTGGCACTAATACCAGCACCATTGCTGACAGAAAGTTGACCCGTCTTAATTTCTATGACATTACCTTGACCTTGCGAACCAGGTAAAACTTCACTAACAATCGTAGTAGTAATCACCCTTGGTTCGGGACGATTGGGAGTGGGGAGCAAAATTGCCCCGTCAAGCGCAATCGATCTGGCTGCTTCAATATCAATTCTGCCTGCATTACCACGCCCCGCAGTAGTGCCTCTAATTTGCGCTCCCCCTGCCATTGAAAGAGAGCCAGTCTTAATTGTAATCGTGCCAGCATTGCCAATACTATTAGGTCTGACATCGCTACTAAAACCGCTGAAAACTCCAGCTTCATTCGTACCTGTGAGGGTAATCGAATCTAAGACAGAAACCGTCACATTGCCAGCATCGCCAATACCTCCTGTGAAGGAACGAACTTGACCGCCGTTAGTGGCAACATAGGTATTGGCATTAATCTCTACATCTCCAGCTTTACCGCCATTTGAGCTAAACGTTTCACTTCCTACCACAGATCGATCCAAGGAGATTGCATCAGCATTAATGATGACGTTGCCACCATTGCCACCGCGAGTCACATTCGATAATATAGCTCCGTTTGCTTGCAAAGAATTGGCGGTAATAATTAGCCTTCCACCCGACCCTGGTGCGCCTCTACGCACATTACTTTGCACAAAATTACTCAAGGAAATAGTAGGTGCGTTTAGATTAACATCTCCCCCTTGACCTGCACCGTAGGTGGCACTTTCAATGAAGGAATCTGCTGCAGCAGCTGGGGCTTGAATAATTGCCGATTGACTCCTAAGAGTAATGTTTCCTCCAACTGTCCCGTAGGAAAAAATTTGAGATGAAGGGGGCATGAAAATATCGCTCTTGGCGAGCAGGGTCATATCTCCACCCCTGCTAATATACCTGGGGGGAGAAGTAGAAAAATCTACCCCAGAAGTATCAAGAATGTTGGGGGTAACAATCCTTCCTCGCGAGTCAATTACCACGTTCCCGCCTCCAGCAGCATCGACGTTGGCAATCACACGGTTAACGGTAATGTCACCGGATAAAGCGGGATTGGGTTGATACTGATTGGTTAAAAAAACCAGTCCGCCAGGAGCGATAATTCTATTGATGGTTATATTGGCACTGGTTGCCGTTCCATTCGCGTTAGGAGGAGCAGAAAAACCCGTTGTCTCCCCTGTAATTCCAGGTGGATTGAAATTAGTTGTTCCGGCTCTGATATCAACAGTTGGTTCAAGATTGCCATTAATATAAACTGTTGTTACTCCATCAGAAAGAGTAACTGTTTCATCGAGCAATTTGGTAAAAGCTGTTCCTGTAATTTGAATCGTGTCAATATTTACACTTCCCCCCGCAAAAATATGGAGGGAAGCGCCTGTATAACTATTAAAACTAACGTCACCACTGGCGCGAATAATTGGGTCGTCGTCACTGGATAAATCTCCTCGATTGCCATTTATATTTTCGAGGTTAAAATTGCCGCCACTGTAGAAATGGGCGTTCGCACCGATAGGATTGGCGGAACGGAACGTCATATTTTGTCCGGAAAAGAAGCCGCTGGCGGGATGATTTAAGGCAAAGATGTCTATCTTATTCCCTTGGACTAATAATTGCTGTCCGGCGGCGGCAATGAAAGCATCGCTAATGCTGTCTCGCACCCTGAGATTATTAGCAGCTTGTAGGGTTAAGTTACCGCCTGCTTGTAACTGGCCTTGTAAGTCAAGATTGTTACCGACTAAAGTTAAGTTTTGCTGTGCGGACAAGTTGCCGGAGTTAGCGATCGCACCAGAGTCGGGCAACCAATCCCCTAACCCCGGACGCAGATTGACCGTCAGCAGGGGAGGCGATCCGGGATTGTCCGTACCGAACTGATAACCATTCTCCAGCACCAGGTTTCTGGCGGTGCTGGCGAAAAAAGAACCTGGGATATCGAGTCGGGCATTTTTACCAAAGATAATGCCGTTGGGATTAATCAAGTATAAATTGGCACGACCCAGCACTCCCAAAGTACCAAGAATTTGAGAAGCTTGATTTCCCGTAACTCGTCCCAGGATATTCTCAATTCCAGCAGGGTTGGCAAAATAGACACGTTGCAGATTACCGACGTTGAAATCTTGGAAACTGTGGAATAGATTGCTACCCCGAATTGCCCCTCCATCAATGCGATCGCTCAAACCATCTGGATGGAAAACATTCGGGGTAACGATCGAACGTTCGACGCCCAAACTGTTGTCTGGGATAATCTGTGCCAGGGTAGTTGTGGATAAGCTTAGGGTATAAGCGATCGCGCCACAACTTGCTAAGATTCCAATCCGGTAAAGCACCATATATTTGCCGAAGCGAAACAAAACATCTCTATCAGGCCAGAAACCCGGTTTCTATGAAAAATCGTTGGGAAAGGAAACCAGAGATCCAGGTCGAAACCGGGAAGCAAGCGCGTAAGTCCTGTATATGTAGGGTGGGTTAGCCAGCAGAGTACGGCACCATCTACCATACCCAGTGTCGTTGCGTAAGACCTGTCTATAAAACCACGGCAGCCATATTGACAGTAGTGACTCCTGTTAGGGAGATTGTACCACCATTTAAAGAAGTTAAATCCAGCTTCAGACTACCACCAATCAAATCGGCGAGGTTATCGATGGCATTGATAATACCATCACCATTACTATCCAAAGCACTGCTGCTGATGTTAAGTTGGCTGAGAGCGATTTTGTCTTGACTGATAAAATCGGTAATGATATCGTTACCAAAATCGGCGCCAAAGACAAAGGTATCGTTTCCAGATCCACCCGTTAAATTATCATCACCCCTGCCGCCGATTAAGGTATCCTGAGCTAGACCGCCGTCAATCGTATCATTGCCACCCAATCCAGACAAAACATCGCTGCCATTGAATCCGTCAATTTTGTCAGCAAAGCGAGTACCAGTAATTTGATCTCCCGCATTATCACCCCGCAGGTTAAAAGCGGGAGTAGTGCTAGATAGCACAAACTTTGGCAGTGAAAAATCAACATCAGCAGCACCGTTTCCCGATACAAAAGTCACTTGAGAAACATTACTATTGACGGTGATATGTTTAACTGACCAATTGCCATCAAAGTCAAAACCGCCAAGTTCTCGCAATCTCGTTTGAACTAAACCATTTCCACTCGAATCTTGAATCGTCACGTTTACCCCAGTGGGATTGGCAAAATTAAACGAGTCTAAGGCAGCTTGCAAATCGGCAAATGACCCCAGTGGATTGCCGTTACTATCGGTGACAGCTGCCCCTGTATCCGTCACTAATATATTGACAAAACTGGTTACAATTGGGGAAAACTCACCGCCTTCAAAGGTCAGATTTTGTGTCTCAGTGCCGTTATTAAACGCAAACGAACCCCCAGAATAACTTTCACGCCGATAAACGCCGCTTTCAATAAAATCAGTCAGCGCCTCAATCACTGCTTGTTCATCTTGCGTGTTAGACAGATTTCCATCAGCTGACAGATTCATCCAAGTCGCCAGAGCGGCTAAATATGCTGGATCGTTGATTTTCGCCCACTCCCCAAAAAATCCAGCCACACCAGTCTGACCAGGTTGTAAAAATTCCGAATTATTATAGTATGGATATCCGGAAGTTCCACCGCCACCATCTGGGTCTGGATTCAGGAAAAACGAAGGGTTAGAACTGTTCGGGTTGTTTAAATTTTCAACCGAAAAAACTTTGAATTGCTGTCCGTTATTTAACAACCCTTGAATTGCATAGGTAGAGACATCTAATCGGGCATTGGCTGTAATCGCTCCAGGGGTAATAATTTGTTGATTTACGGAAACGACTTCGGCATCGCTTGTAATATTTAGAAAGCCGAAATTCGCTCTCCCTTCCTTCGCATTCTTTTGGACATTGTAATTTAGGAAAAGCGTTGCATCAAAAGTTGTTTCATAATATTCGGGAAGGTGGGTATTCAAATTACCAGTGCCAGGACTTTCAGTTCCTAGCGTGCCGGTAAAATTAATCGGTGTAATGTAATCGTCACTGACTTTAGCATTGACAGTAATCGTCTTCGATGCGCCAGGGGCAATGCTGTTAAACTTCACCTCAACCGTTTGAGGATTGCCATCTCCGCCACCAGAAGTATCCAAGTTAATGCCACCATCAAGACCGAGACTTTGCACGGTTAATCCTACTGGCAATACCTGAGTCAGATCGTCTTTAATTTTGACATCTGTAGCGTTAGTAACACCATTGTTGGTGACTTTAATCTCGAAGGAAACATTATCGCCAGGAAGTGCCAGAAACTGTTCCGGCGTTCCATTGCCATCTCCATCGACTTCTTGAGTAACGCTGGTAAATTTTTTGGTTAAATCCAGCTTCACCACAGGAGCAAGGAGACTGGTATAGTCATCTTCTGTGGGGTCGTTATTATTGACGGCTGAATCTGGATCGAATTGTTTGGCAGCAACGATTTCTGCGACGTTGGTGTAGGCGGAAGCGCTGGCTACATTCAGAATTGTACCCGTAAGGGTTAGAGTTGCATTACTTCCCGATGCTACAGTGCCAACATCCCAAATACCAGTCTGACTGTTATAAGTCCCAAAGCTAGATGTGGCATTGGTAAAGTTAATCCCAGAAGGCAGTAAATCTTTAACTTTTACACCCGTTGCATTGGCTGGCCCGCTGTTATTTAATGTGATGGTGAATGTAACCGGATTACCCACAGTCAAGGCAGTGTTGGATACTGCTTGAGTTAGGGACAAATCGGCTAAAGGACCCAAAGCAGTTGTGGTAGCGTAGGAGAATTCCTCAAAACCCGACTCGGCATTCTGAAACTCTGCATAGGTGTAGATATACGGATTGCCTGTAAATGCACTTCCGGGTAAATACACAAGCACATCGCCCACGCCACTCCCTGAATTGAGACTGGCATCTAATAGCACTGTCCCATTTAAGTTAATGACTGGATTTAAACCACCCAACTGACCTGTAGTTGAGTTGTAACCTGTGAGATTGGCATTTGGTGACTGAAATACTTGTAATTTGCTTAAGGCAATTTGAGGATTGCTATTGCTTTCGTTCAGGTCAATGCGAAACTCGTAGTAGGTAGTATTGTCAACGGTAATGGTAGGCAAATCGCTCAGAAGAATTGCCTTTGTACCCTGCTTCTGCGTGTCGAATTGCTTCGTTCCGTTTGTGTTGTAGCCTCTTTCGAGAGTGCTGCCTTGTCCTGATCTGAGACGTAGAAAAGAAGTGGTCGCGCCACTTCCTCCAGGATAATTTGTCAAAGAAAATAGGACAGTGTTTCCTAATGAGTCTTGCAGCGATCCGTTACTTTGCAAGCTGGGGTTTGTCAAATCTAGTGTCATGATTGTACCGATTATCTGCGATGGAGTTTATCTGAGGATTCTAGAAACCGTAGAAACCGGGTTTCTTGCTGCGAACGCGAGTGCTAGGGGTGTGCATATCTCTAGTTCCCAAGCGACAATTTTTCAGATAAACCCGGTTTCTTGCTGCGATCTCTTTCAGAGAAACCCGGTTTCTTTCCTGTTTATCTGAAACTAGATGCACCCGATGAATCCTTTCTATCTGTTGGCGATCGATCCCACAAATCTTCTCAGTTTCGGCTCACCAGGGATAACTACCCAAACGGACGAAACAAGCTTGAATTCCGCGCCTAACAGGTCTTTCAGTAATTCTCCTTATACTTTATTAATTTAACACCAGCTAAGCCCGATCGTATATGAAGATTTGATGAACTTCAATAAAGTTTTGGTGCGATTGTCCCTATCCTTCAAGTAATTTATTTTAATTCAGCAACAATTTTTTTTGGCTTATGCTTAAATAAGCCAAAAGGACAGTCAATAGATGAGATGAGAGCAGAAATGCAAGAGGTTAAGTCGCCATAATTGAAACAATTATCTGTAAGTAACGCAAGTTGCTAGGTAATAGGTTGTGACATTGGTCATTGGTAATTGGTAATTGGTAATTGGATTAATTGGCAGTAGGGGCTACTTTAACGAGGCCATCACCAAAGTTTCGACCATGCTCTCTTTCCTGGCTCAACAATTTTTCACAGAAACAAAGGTGATTTGATCAGAAACCGGATTTCGACCATGCTCTCTTTCCTGGAGCAACAATTTTTCACAGAAACAAAGGTGATGGCATGCTTGCAAGTCATCAACCCGGTTTCAGAGTTAAATTCTCGCTGTCAAACCCACGATTTTTCACAGAAACCGGGTTGATTTGCCAAGGGATGTAACTAGCAACTTGAGTTAAGTAATTAACGCAAGTTGCTAGTTATCTCTCTCATATCATGTCCGCGAGAGATCAGTTGTGTATAGTTGATTGTGCGAAAAAGCGTTTTTTCTCCCCTTTGCTCCCCCATCCCCTTTGCTCCCCCAGCTCTCCAAACGCAACCGATGCAACCGGACACGATATCACAGCGGCTGGCTAATGGCTAATGGATCGATTGGTAAAAATCCAAGATTAGCAAGCTTGCAATTAGCCATTAGCAAAGCGCTTGTTTATAACTAGCAACTTGCGTTAATTAGCTCTGGAAATAGATGCACCAGCTCAACCCGCAATTGTATTTAGGCCGCATTTTATCCGCTGGCGATCGCAGGAATTTCTAGCAACTACCCACAAATGAGCAATCGGCTGTCAGACCGAACCTAAATATATTTTTGATAAAATTAATCTTATCTAATTCAGGAATTACGCGTTTTTTTGCGTAAGTCCTGGACAAGCTTTTAAGCCAACTCTTCCATCACTATCCGTCGCATTATCTCGGTCACTTCCGCCGCGATTCTGGCATCCATTTCCCTAGCTTCTCGATCGATATCTCGCGGATTTAGAGCTTTTGCTGCTCTGAGTGTCATGGCAAAAGTTCTCAATTTGGAGGGGTTTCCCGTGGCATTGGGACGCCTGTCGATCAACTGTACGAGTGCTGTGTAAGTAATTTCGTAGCGATTTCTGGCATCACTCGACCCCCAGCCTACTTTAGAAATAATAACTGGATCTTTGATAACATTTTGCAAGCCCAATCTTTCAATGGCAATATCAATGTAACGCGCTCTATCTGTTCCCATTGCTCTGGCAAGGCTTTCGAGGCTGTACCACTGAGCATTTGGCAGCCTTGCGGCAGATGGTAAATGATAGTGCCATCCTAACATTGAAATCAGTCGAGTTAAATCGTAGGCAGAGACAAGATTGTCTCCGCGCGGTTCTTCTGGTGCAGCTTGAGCGACAATTCTTTTGGCTTTGCGATCGTAAAGTTGTGGTGAATTAAATAACGCATTCTCTCCATATCTGCCTTTAAAACTGAGGCTGGTATTACCTGTTATCTGTTTCAGCCAATTTTCTAATCCCGAATAGGTTTCAAACCGCTTGAAGGTTAAGCCAAGAGAGTTGGAACTGCCAAATTTTGCCCGATAGCTGACTAGATCGATCGCTAACTCATGAAAAGGCAATCCTTCTGTACTTCCCGCAGCTCTGACTACACAGTCGTCAATGTCACAATTGATAAAGCTTTTATTGATTTTACAGATGAGATTCAAGATGGCAATTATTTTGGTAGCACTCCAAAACTGAACTGAATCGAGGGCATTTTTCCCTAACCAGTTGGCTCTGATTTCTCCATTGACAAAGCTGCCAACGCAGACGCAGGCTTCTTTGATATCTGGGTGTAAAAAGTTGAGAGTGCTAGTGTCAATATTGGGTTTGATTCCAACTTTTGGATAGGGGCTAAAGGTGACGGTACGAGTCGGGTTAGAAAGGGCGATCTCTTCCCCAAATGAGACGATTTGAACGTTATCCGTTTTCTGGAGCAGGCGATTGGGATAGGTTGGGATATCCTTGTTGTAAGGGGAATTTTCTATTTGGCGATCGCGTATTCTTAAATTCCCCTCGGAAAACCCTTTTTCCGATAGCAGCAGCATCTCAAAAACTTTATTCCTGTCTTTGGCTGTTTTCAGCCGCAACTCTGCTACATTCGGATCTAGTAAAGCTTCTGCGATCGCTTTGTCTATCACTCCCTTACTCGTGTTGTCAAGTCCTTTAATCTGGCAGAATTCATTCAAGGCATTTTGCGTGCGTTCCCCCCAATCCCCATCCCACCATTGACCCGCCGGGTATAGCCCCCAAGCACTGAGAATTTTTTGAATTTCTAAAATTAACTGACCATCTTCTTTAAGTTGGGCTAGGGTAATTGTGCGATTTTGTTGGACTATCTCACGCAGGTTCATAGCTCGTGGATAAATTCTTAAATTACAATATTATCCTATCTCGCTTTCGAGTTGATCGGCTGGCTAATGGCTAATGGCTAATGGCTAATGGCTAGTCTGAAAAGAGCCTGTCGAACATTTATTAACTACATTTTTGGCATAAATAATCGCAATATTGGCAAATCGTTACAATTAGGATGTTGATATCCAGCAACCACTCCAGGCGCAGGCGCTACCAATTCTACCTGACCCAAACCATTTATTACCCAGCCAGTGGCTTCTACTATTTGAACGGGCGGATTGGATTTCTTTAATTGAGAATTTTGATGTGAAGTATTCCCAGTTTCTGTAGCTGGTGAAAAATCTTGTAAATCTCGCCAAATTGTCTGACCTCGAATAGTCGTGCTTGGGTCTTCTGGTAACCCTCCGCGTCCAGTAACGGTAAAAGAATTACCTAGCGCTGCTGCACATCCCACAATTACTTGGTGACTGGGGTCAATGGGAGTGGTGTTTAATTCAACCAATCCCTCAGAAGTGTTGACTTCGGGGTTGTTAATCGCCACAATACCGGATACGCCAAACTGGGAACTAGCGGTAATGGCACTATTGGGAGTGGTAAAAAGACCTGTTGCGTTAATTTGGATATTTCCTCCTCGCCCTTGGAAAGCGTTGGCGGTAATGCGACTTCGTTGTAGAACAGCGATAGTATCTGCGTTGAGAGTAATGTTGCCCCCATTGCCTGTCCCGCCTGCTTCTGCTGTGATTTGACCCAGATTGCTGATTTGCAAAAAGCGGGCATTCAACATCATATTTCCCCCTTCTCCCGATGCGGTAGCAGCTGTAATGCGTCCGTTTCTCTCCACAACAATCTGTTCTGCACTTATGGTCAAATCTCCACCCCGACCAACCCCTTGATTGTCTACACCAACTTGACCCGAATTCGAGACAATCAATTTGGGGGTATTAATCATGAGAGTGCCAGCATCTCCAGAAGGTATTGTTGGCTGGCCTAAAATTATTTGAATGGGCAGATTCGTTAATACTGATGATGATATAAAGCTGTTTAATGAAGTATCAGGGTCAATCCCACTAACTTCGATGGATTCTGAAGCATTAATTGTCAAGTTTCTATCCGCTGCGTTGACTGATGTAGGATTGCTAATCAGTCCTCCATCCCTACTAATACGCCCGCCATCCCGAACAATTACTCTAGATGTTTCGATAGTTAAATTTCCCGTAGCACCAGAACCATTTGGCCCTCGCCCTACCCCGATACCACTACGAATGCGTTGTGCTAACGGACTGATGGGATTTACGCCAATTACTTGCACCGATTCTGTGGCTTTTACCCATAGATTACCTGTTGGTCCAACACCAAAGCTTTGATCTGCCAAAACTGCACCGTCAATCACCTGCAAGCTGGTAGTTGATATGGTCATATCTCCCCCATTTCCTATACCGAAAGTTCTGGCCCGGATGCCGCTATTACTCTGAGGGCTAAACGGGGATGCTCCTATCACTTGTAGATCCCGATTAGCCGCGACAATAATGTCACCACCACGGCCTTGACTAAAGGTAAAAGACATGATGTTTGCCCCACCTCTTACTAATAGATTGGCGGTGGTAACCCTAATATTACTGCCATTTCCTGCTCCTACTGTTTGAGTCCTCAAACCACTGGGAATACCTTTGGGGTTATCTCCACTCAATTCTATTAATTCTGAAGCGAAGATGGTAATTTGCCCTCCAGGTAAAGCTCCTTGAGTGTTAGTGAAAGCTAGGGAACCATTGCTCATAGTTATCTGCCGTCCTACTATTTGGATACCGCTACCCCCGCTACCGCTGGCATCCAGTAATGCGGCATTAGATAACCGAATATCTCCGTAGTTTTGCACATTTGAATAACTCAAAGTCCAGGGTCGATTAATATGATTTAGGTTTACCTGTCCACCAGAAATACTACCGAGTTCAATTCGTCCGCTTTCTGTTGTCAGGAGTCCACCATCTAGAGTAACCTGTCCACCAATTAAGGCTAGGGTATTGCCCGGTTTTACTTGTAATCCCGACCTGTTACTGGTCTGTTCTAGGGGCGCGGTGCTGGGATGTCCTTTAACTGCAAGCTGATGTCCTGTACCAGAAACATTGATAGAACCAGGATTTGAACTTAATTGCAAGCCAATCGGAACGTTGATGCTTAGTAAAGGTGTACCTTGGGGATTTTTGGCACTAAAAATACTACCATCGGCAAATTGGATGCTGTCAGCGGTACTGCTAAAAAACGAACCCCCGATATCCAGTTTGGCGTTGGAACCGAAGATAATTCCGCTAGGGTTAATTAAAAACAAATCTGCCCTTCCGTTAGCGCGAATTAACCCGTCAATCTGGGAAACTTGCCCTCCAGTGATGCGAGTGATGATGCGTTCGATGGTCGCAGCATTGTTGAAAAATGCTGTATTGCCAGTAGGAACAGAAAATTCCCGGAAACTGTGGAATAAATTGCCGCCTGCGGTTGTTCCTCCGTCGATGGTGAAAGTATTGCCATCTGAGTTAACGATGGAATGATGCGGCAAGGTGGCATCGGGGACAATTTGGGCAAAGACAGGACTGTTGAATGTCAATGCAATGATTCCTAACAAAACATAGTTAGGACTGACGCGGCGACGCGGCGACGCGGCGACGCTCTGAGTTTTACAGCGGATTGCTTTCTTAGTGAGGTACAGCCTTAAGGCTTCGTTTGTCAAGCGGCAGCATTAATGCTGCGCGCTTGACAAACAAAGGTGTACCTCATACGACTGCAATCCGCTGTAATTAAGGGCGATTTGCCTGACATCATATCAAACCAACCTACAAAGAAATGGCGAAAGTATTGTTCAAACAACCGGGTTTACGCAAAGAAACCGGGTTTCTCTCTAGGTCGAAACAAAGGTGATGGGTTCGTCGTTGGTAAGTCCTATTTTGCACTCGTTATCTTAGTCGTTGCAAGTCGTTGCAATTAAACTCAGGATGCACGCGAGTTTGGTCAGGCATACTCGCCACCAATTCTAGTTGTCCTTTTTCGTTAATTATCCAGCTGGTGGCTTCGATTATTTGAACCGGCGGTTCAGATTTCTGGGATTGAGGATTTTGAGGGGAGGTATTTGCACTTTCTGTGGCAAAATCTTGTAAATCTTGCCACACAGTCTGACCTCGAATCGTAGCAGTTGGATCTTCTGGTAAACCGCCGCGTCCGGTAACTGTAAATGAGTTGCCAACTCTGGGAGTACAGCCGACAATTACTTGGTTGCTAGCATCGGTGACTTGTTCTGGTAATTGAACTAATCCAGAAGCGGGTTCTACTTGTGGATTATTGATAGTGACGGTGCCGGAAACACCAAACTGAGAACTAGCAGTAATATCGCTATTAGGCGTTTGTGCTGCACGAAACTCCAGCCCCAAAATTCCTGAGGCAGTGAGTTGAATGTTGCCGCCTCTCCCCTCAAAGGCATTAGCGGTTATATCGTTATTTTCCCTGGGAATTGCGATAATTAACGGCGCATTAATCGCAATATTTCCGCCATCTCCGCCTGCACCTGCCGTTCCGGCGGTAGCCGTAATTTGGCTATTTCGACGCATCAGTAATAGGCCATTTACTTGCAAGTTAATATTGCCGCCTTGTCCAGAAGCTGTGGCGGCTGCGAGCGAGCTTTTGTTATCCAAATTCAGAGAACCAGTTTGAATTTGGATGCTTCCTCCGATGCCTCTTCCTTGATTGCTGACGCTGGTGGAAATTTGGCTATTATTATTAAGTAAAACCCCATCGGTTGCCGAAATCAAAATTTGACCTGCATCTCCTTGTCCGGAAGTACTGGCACTGATTCTCGAATGATTATTGAGGGATAATCGTCTGATATTGAGGTTAAGCGTTCCGCCGGTACCAATTGCGGTTGATTCAACGCTACTGGAAATGTAACTATTATTAGCTAGGGAAAGTTCATCGGCAGTAATATTCAATTGACCCGCATTTCCTTGCCCTTCTGTCCGGTTGAATATTTGAGTAGTATTCCTGACCGTAAACAAACGAGTAGTGATGTTTATATCGCCAGCATTCCCCCTAGCTCCTGCTCTAACTTGGCTGAATATATTAGAGCCTATTACAGCGTTATTATTCGCATCTATTAAGATGCTTTCGCTGGCATTAATGGTGATATTGCCTGCATTTCCTTCCCCATAAGTATTGCTATTCAGCTCCGCGCTAGTTGTTATAGATAGAGAGCGGGTATTAATCTGAATCTCTCCGGCATTGCCAACTGCTGATGGCCCTGCCACTGTGTTGTATATTCGAGAACCATCACTCATTAATTCCCCGGACAAAACAACTGTATCGCGGGCATTAATAACGATATTGCCTGTATTTCCTCGCACATAAGTGCCAACTTCTATTCTGCCGCCCTCGACTATATTGACATTCTGGGCATTAATTCTCACACCACCCGTGTTTCCCTGAGCAAAATTACTGAGATTCAAACGACCAGCATTGGCGAGTCTAAGATTGTCTGCATCTATGAAAATGTTGCCTCCATCGCCGCTGCCACGGGTAACGTTAGAAATTATGGCATTATTAATGTCTACATTTCTGCCATTGATAGTAATATCTCTGACTCGACCTGCCCCGAAAGTTGTGGCGGTGATTTCTCCCGTAGATTGCATGAGCAACTGCTGGGTATTAATGTTCACTCTGCCTGTATTTCCATTGCCTTGGGTGAGGGTGAACAAACCACTTTTTGCTCCATAATTCGGGTTGAAGTTGTTGGGGTTTATAGGGTTAGTTGGCAAAGCGTTTCCGGTGCCGCGATTTTGCAGCGATACGTTGAGGGTGTAGGTGTCTCCCCGGTCAACGCGATCGCCTTCTAATAGCTGTATGCTGTTTGCTACTGTATCGAATTCTCCAACGCCAATGACGTAGGTTCCGGGTGAATTTATTGTGGTAGAAAGATAAGAGTCTTGGGGAGCAATACTTCCGTCGCCGCCGCTGGCTAGAATTGAATCGTCATTGTTTGCCAATACTTCTCCCGTTCTCCGATTGAACAGAAAAATTTCTGTGTCTAAACTCCCCGGAATTGCTTCATAGCCATCGCCGCCGTCAATATCTACAATGACGCGGCTGTTGGGTGCAGAAATCGTAAAAGAGTAATAGTCATATTGTTGATTTGCCGCTCCTAATACGGTGTTTCCGCTGATAATTTGCTCGGGAGTACGCTGGAGAGAAACATAGGGAATTCCATCAGCACCCGATGCTTCTACATTGGGGTTCGGTGCGGTACTCAATGGCAATTCATCCAGATTATAGACGAGGATGCCTTCAAAGGGAGAGGGAACAAAATCTGTACTGTTTCCAGCGATCGCTACCTGTCCAGATGCGTTAATGGTAATATCTCCCGCTGCACCGCTGTGGGTGGCTAAGGTCACAATTTGTCCGCCACTTTCTATGACTAAATTATTGACGTTAATCTCAATCGCGCCGCTATTGCTGCTGCTATTGGTGACGGTGGCAATAAATCCTCGATTGGCTAAACGCAGGTTTCCTGGAGTTTGAGCAGCTTGATTAATAATAATATTTCCCCCCGCGCCGCTGTTGGTGTCTTTTGAATGACTGAGTATGCCGCTAAACAGTCCATCGGATGTGAAACCAGAAATATCTATATTGTTGGCGTCAAGTCGAATATTCCCTGCATTTCCTGATGCTTGAGTAATCGTTGTAATTCTGGCACCTGTGGTTAAATTAATCCCATTGGCAGCGATGTTAATATCGCCCCCATTGCCTAATGCGCCAGATTGTACCGTATTGGCGATCAGACTGCGATCTCTCAAGTTCACCTCTCCCCCCGCATCGATGGAAATATCTCCCGCCCATGCGCCTGCTAGGCTGCTATTAGCAGCAATTCCAGCATTGAGTTGAGAACCGCCAGACAGGTCGAGGTTGTTCGCGTGCAGCGTGATGCTGCCGTTATTGCTGGATGTGACGTCGGCGATCGCACCATTGCTCAGTGCAATATTACCTCGCGCGACGCCAACGGGTAAAGAAGTTGCACTTCCAATTGTGACAATACCTTCTCCTACCAATCCACCCAACGCCACTTGACCCCCTGGTGCGAATAATCTCCCCCCATCTATGCTGACGTTACCGCCTAAAATGGCTAAGGTTTGATTGGGAGAAACTTCTAGGCGAGACTGTCGCACTTCCACATTCCCCCCATTAGTTCCATACTGCAAACCAACGGGAACATTGATTGTTAGTAAAGGTGTCGCTTGGGGATTTTTGGCACTAAAAATACTGCCATCAGCAAATTGGATGCTGTCGGCGGTACTGCTAAAAAACGAACCGCCAATATTTAACCTGGCATTTGGACCAAAGATAATGCCACTAGGATTAATCAGAAATAGATTAGCCGTTCCGTTGGCACGAATTAATCCATCTATGTTAGAGATATTGCCACCCGTTACCCTCGTAATAATGTTGTTAATTGTGAGGGCGTTGTCAAAATGTGCTGTTTCCCCCGTGCGGACGTTAAATTCTCGCAAGCTGTGGAAAAGGTTACTGCCTGCCGTTGTGCCGCCGGTAATCTGTTGAATTTGCCCTTGCTGATTCACCACCGAGTTATTCGGCAACGTGCCGTCGGGGACAATTTGGGCATTAGCACCCTGAGTAGTTACCAATCCTCCTAGTACTAGCGGCATAACTTGGACAAATTTCAGTGCCGATTTCATGGCAATAAACCTTGGCGAGCGTTGCATCTGTCAATTTCAGCGAAAAGCTGATATTTTGCTTGAATTTTTCAAATTATATCAAATCCGGTTGCATCGGAATGATTGGCCTTTCTTGGTAATTGGTAATTGCTCGCTTGCTAATTGCTAATTGCTCCTAGAGGTCCTAATTCCGATGCAACGGTCAACGATATAAAAGTCCGCCAAGTATTTAAGTTCATATTAAAGCAATCAAACCGATACAGTGCAATATACAGGAATGACACAAATCACCTTTGTTTCTCTACGAAGAAACCGGGTTTTTGCCAAAAACCCGGTTTCTTTTACATTCTTTATCTTAGGGTTGGCAAATCGTTGCAATTAGGCTCAGGAGACACGCCTGTTTGGGTAGGCAGATTCGCGACTAATTCTACCTGTCCTAAATCGTTAATTATCCAGCCAGTTGCTTCTACTAATTGAACGGGTGTATTGGATTTCTTTGATTGGGGATTTTGCGCGGTGGTATTCGCCCTTGGCGTTGCGGTGGCAGCATTAC
This sequence comes from Microseira wollei NIES-4236, assembly GCF_020521235.1. Taxonomy (GTDB): domain Bacteria; phylum Cyanobacteriota; class Cyanobacteriia; order Cyanobacteriales; family Aerosakkonemataceae; genus Microseira; species Microseira wollei. The sequence goes on from NZ_BLAY01000097.1 coordinate 18,720, forward strand.
GCACATCGCGCCAAATTGCCCGACCTCTGAGGGGATTTGTTGGACTTTCGGGTAAGCCGCCGCGTCCGGTAATGGTAAATGAGTTGCCTCTAGTCGCCGCACAGCCAACGTTGATTTGGTTGCTCTGATCGGTAACATTTTCCGGTAATTGCACTAATCCCGCAGCGGTGTTGACATCGGGGGTGTTAATGGTAACCGTGCCGCTAAACTGTGGCCCTAGTTCGGAGGTGGCGGTGATGTCGCTGTCTGGGGTGGCTGCGGTGCGAAACTGAGTGCCAAAAATAGCTTGCGTATTTATTGTTACTCGTCCGCCAAACCGCAGTGCGTTGGCGGTGATGTCGCTGTTGCCGAGTGCGGCTAATGTATCTGTGCGAATATCGATATTGCCCCCATCGGTGTTTTTGGCGTCGGTCAAGATGCGGCTCTGATTCAATAATTGGAGATGGCGCGATCGCAATTCTATATTCCCCCCTGCACCGGCAAAGGTAGTCGCGTTGAGACTGCTACCATTCTGAAGGCGAATCGAATCAGCTATGACGGTTAAGGTTCCAGCATTGCCGCTGCCAAAACTCCGCACGTCGAGAGTTGCCCCATCCCGCACTGTTAATACTGGGGTTTTAATCGTTAAGTTGCCTCCATTCCCGCTGGCTATCAGCTGAGATATATCAATCCGTCCCGATGCGGTGACTAAGCTAGAGGGAATCCCGCCTACTTCCGATTTGCCTATAAGTTCCACCGACTCGGAAGCTTCGATGGTGAGGGTTCCCCCTGTTCCAGATCCTACGGTAGCGGTGGATATGCCCGCTCCATCTGCGAGGGTTAATCTGCGAGTGCGAATGGTTAAATCTCCGGCGGGGGATGAACTGAACGTCGTCGTACCGGGACCGCTGGTGACTACACCCTGAAGCTGTCGTTCTCGGCTAACGGCTACAGCGCCACTCAATTCTACCGAGTCTCGCGCTTCGATCAGGATATTCCCACCCTTGCCGCCAAAGGTAATGAAACCCGATGCCACAACACCCCCACTATTGGCACCGATGACTCCACCTTCGCCCATGATTAACCGTCCCGTGGTAACGCGGATGTCGCCTCCGGCGCCGGTGCCAAATGTGTTGTTGAAGATGCCGGTGGGTGTGAAGGCATCGGGTAGGGTGCGGCTAATTTCGACAAAATCCGAGGCATTGATGGCAATATCTCCTCCACGTCCGCTTCCTAATGTGGGGGCCGATACTAAGCTGCCATCCCGGATAGTGACTTGGTTGCCATCGATGGTGATATTCCCTGCCGCACCTTGACTACCCAAGGTGGTGCCGCTGCTGAGGATGGAACCAACTATGTCTACCGAATTAGCCCGGATGTTCATATTGCCACCAGTAGCCCGATCGTTACCAAATGTTCCGCTGAAGGCTAGCACACCATTCTGGAGCGTCAGCGAATCCGCAACGATGCTAATATCCCCCGCTGGTGCGCCATTTGCCGTCACGGCAAACAAGCCACCCGCGCGATTGCTTGGGCGCAACTGCCCCAACAAAACCTCAGTCAACAACTGTTCCAGGCTATTAAATCCCATCCCGACCAAATCCGCCCCCTGGGACGCTCGGATCGTCAGATTTCCTGCTTTTCCCGTACCCAAATTGCTCGCTGACAAGTAAGCCGTACCTTGTAGCAAGAATTGTCCGGTTTCGACGGTGAGGTTCCCACCCGCTCCCGCTCCCGTTGTATCGCTTGCTACCGCTGTAAATTGCGACTGGTTGGCGCCAGTTATTTGTACTGACTCGCTTCCCCTGATGGTTAGATTGCCCCCCGGTTGGTCACCTTGTGTAATCGTTAACACTTGCGAACCCTCGGCGATGGAGATGCGCCTTCCCAGGATGGCGATCGCGCCGCCCCCGACTCCACTCGCATCTACAATCGCTTGTTGAGAAAGTTGAATATCCCCATAGTTAGTTATTGGTTGTGCGGTGTCAATCGCCAATTGTGCGTTGCTATTAACAATTGACACCGGACTATTAACAACTGACCACAGCTCGATTCTGCCAGCAGGTGCTTTCACCTGTCCCCCTTCCAGGAGCAGGTTTCCACCAATTAACCCAATTGTTTGATTGGGCGATACTTGCAATCCGGCGCTTTGACGAACCACTATATTGCCCGGATTAGTACCCAATTGCAAGCCAATCGGGACGTTAACGGTTAAAAGTGGTGGATTTTGCGGATTTGTGGCGCTAAATTCCAAATTATCGCCAAATTTGATGCTGCTAGCTGTACTGGCAAAAAACGAACCGCGGATATTTAACCGTGCATTGGCGCCGAAAATAATCCCACTCGGATTAATTAGAAACAGATTTGCCTTCCCGTTGGCACGAATCAGTCCATCAATGTTAGAAATTTGTCCGCCCGTGACGCGAGTGATAATGTTATCTATCGTTACAGCATTATTAAAAAATGCTTCTGAGTTTGTAGGCAGAGAAAATTCGCGAAAGCTGTGGAATAAATTGCCGCCAGAGGTTGTTCCCCCATCGATGGTGAAGGTATTGCCAGAAGGAGTGACAACGGAATTATTGGGTAGGGTGGTATCGGGGAGAATTTGGGCGACGACAGAGCTATTTAATGCCAATCCACCGATCCCTAACAAGCAGCTGGCGATCCATTTCACGGCAACAAACTCCTGTTATTATTTAATCTGCTTATTATAGCATAAAATATATTTTTTTTATATCTGATATTTTTGAGATTTATCAAGTAGGAAAAGTCGGAAAAACCGATGGCCGATCTGGTAGGTGATATCATGTCCGCGAGAGAGCGGTAGTGTATGGATGGCTAATAGCTAATTGCTCGCTTGCTAATATAGTATTTTTCCTGATTGAGCCAGCGATTAGCTATTAGCATTTACACAACCGTTGATACCGGACATGATATAAGGCTTTGCTTCACTCGCTGGCAATCCGCTGTAAACATAACACTCAGAATCCCGACTTCCCAGAGAAGTCGGGGTTCTAACTACGCGCATTATTGAGATTGTTTCGATTTTTTCTCTTTCATGCGCTGGAGTTTATGTTTGATGCTTTGGAAGGATTCCGCTTCAACAATTTCTGCAACTTGTTGCGCTTGTTTGCTTCTGTCAATTTCTATTTTTAGTTCTTCAACCTGTTGTTTTAACTTTTCTTCTCTTGCTTTGACTTGTTCCACCATTCCCAGGAAAACTCGCGCTAGTTGTCCTAATTCATCGCTGCGATCGCACACTTGCTTGAGTTCGCTCAAAATATGCGGTTCAATCCGATCGCTTTCCAATGCAGCAGCAGCAGCGGTAACTTTATCTACCTGCTGGATATACTTCAACATCTGCTGATTTTTTTCGTAGATATTAAACAGGTGTAAACCCTGGTCTTTAGAGATGTCTTCGCAAACTTTAATGCCTCTGATGCTATTGCCTCTTGCGTCTAGAAGCGGCGAGAAAATACCAATTCCTAATTTTTGCGGCACAACGGCTATCATACCCCCGTTAATCGCAGCTTGGGCGGGAATGCCAATGCGATAAGTCCAATCCCCTGAGTATTCTTTCATACCGCAAGTGAGCATGACACTGATAGTATCTTGGACGTATTGTGCATCAATTGCCAGCTCTTTGGTAATGGGGTTAATTCCGCCGTTGGCAAGGGTTGCCGCCATTATGGCTAGGTCGCGACAATTGAGTGTAATGGCAGATTGCTGAAAGTAAAGATCGAGGGTTTCCGCGATCCGGTTGCTAATTTGACCAAAGTTGAGCATGAGATAAGCGATGGCGCGATCGCGATTTCCCGCTGCTTTCCCAGATAGGAAAGCAAGCATATTAATATTCAACTCCCGTCCGGTATAGCGTCGAAACATCTCTAGGACGCGCTGGAGGCGTTCGGTTGCGCCATTGCCTTTAATTAAGTCTGTGGTGACAATTGCGCCAGCGTTAAGTAGGGGGTTATGGGGACGGTTGGTTTTCCTATCTAAGACAATGGAATTGGAGGTTTCTTGACCTGGTTCAACGCCCACCTTTTGATTGACGTAATCTCGACCCCAATCTTCTAATGCTAAACCGTAAAGGAATGCCCTAGAGAGGGATTGAATCGGAAACATTTCCTGACAGTCGCCCACCTGGAAGGTTTGACCCTCAACGGTGACGACACAGATGCCAAACGAGTCGGGATTTACTAATGCAAGTTCCGCCAAGTCGGGAGCGATCGCACCATCGATCGGCGGTTGATATTTTGCGTGTAAATCGCTCAGATAGGCGTAAAAGGGAGAAGCGATCGCACCAATCGAACTGGCAAGCGACTGTAAATAAGGGTCTACCATAGGGGGAATATTGAGGAATTGGGGGACTCTCGATCAAAAGCACCCTGAGTATACAAAAGCGAGATAAATATGGCACAGCCGAACAAAATCCCCGACTTCAAGTCGGGGATTTCTCATAAGCTGCTACGCATTTAAATCCAATAAAGAGACGGGCAGGATGCCCATCCCACAAGAAAAAGGCTTTAATTGACTGTCAAGTTAGATGCGTAGCAGCTTATCATGTCCGGTTGAATACCCATAGTTAGGACTGATATCATGTCCGGTTGAATACCCATAGTTAGGATTGACGCACCGGACGCGGAGATGGGGAGACGCGGAGAGTTTTAATTAAGGGTAATAAGCCTGCCATGATATAACGCACCGGACGCACCAGACGCTCTGACGCGGAAAGTTTTAACCAACTCGCGGAATTCCCCATCTGCCATGGGGTGGGGATGGTGCTTCGACGGCGCTCTATAAGCCAATCTCTCAGCAACGAAGCGAGAAAATCTGATAGAGTACAGATGGTTCGCAGCCCGCCGATTGAGAGTGAAAGTCAGGCATCGTCCGGGACCTCCAAAGTTCGGAAAGTGTACGCAGAGCAATCTTGGTTCGATTCGACGGAATTTGTACCCGTGGACAATCGGGGAACGGAAACAGCCTGTGGGAGTCGGTCTACCGGGGAGAGAATCACGGGATTCGATCTAGGCAAGTGGCAGGGATCCAGGAAGGCTCAATCGTGAGGTTGGGAAGCCCCGTCGCCTTGCGTCGGGGAGGATGTCACTCAAGGGCTATTTGTCGTACATCATATCAGTCACTTTATTTCTACAGACCGCGCAGGCGGTCTTTGTTTGTGTAGCCGCGACTTAAGTCGTTAGGCATAAAATGCCTTGTGTCATATCATGTCCGGTTGTATCGGTATTGTATCCGGTCGGGGCGGGTTTAACTAAATATCTCGTGGTGCCGCTGATTGATTGGTAAAACCCGCCCCTACAACATCAAAAATTATACACAACCAAAACTAACGGACACGATATCAACCGTTTGAAGGTCGCACCATTACTTTAATCGCTTCTCGGCTATCCATCGCGGCATACCCCCCTGGCACACCATCGAGTTCGACGGTCAGATCGAGAACGGGTGAGGGGTCAATTTTACCAGCTAATACATCAGCAAGCAGTTCGGGAATATAGGCACGCGCGGGTGCAACTCCTCCCCGTAATGCAATATTGGACATGAACAAACGGGGGAGATTAATCGTTTCGCTACCGTGAGGTACTCCCACAAATCCGATCGCTCCTCCTGGACGAGCTATCGCGATCGCACTCGCCATAGATGAAGAGCTACCTACGCATTCCAGCACAGATTCTGCGCCACCCTGGGTCATCTCCTGCACAGCAGCAATCGCTTCCTCACCCCGACTCGTGACAACATCGGTAGCGCCGAATTGTCGCGCTATTTCCAGGCGTCGTTCGTGACGACCTAAAATAATAATCCGATCTGCGCCCAATCGTTTCGCCGCCAGTACGCCGCACAGTCCGACTGCACCATCACCCACAACGGCTACGGTACTTCCTTGACGCACTCCAGCGGAAACCGCAGCATGGTGACCAGTTGACATCACATCCGTGAGCGGCAGAATAGCGGTAAGCAGGGCGTCATCATTCTCGACAGCTTTGGGGATTGCAACTAGCGTCCCGTCCGCGAATGGCGCACGCACAGCTTCTGCTTGTCCGCCGTTGTTTTTGCCGCCCCAAAAGCCGCCTTGAAGGCAGGAGGTTTGCAACCCTTTACCGCAGAACTCGCAGGAACCATCGGAGAAAGCAAAGGGAGCGAGGACGCGATCGCCTTTCTTGAGCGATCGCACATCAGATCCGACCTCTTCCACCACCCCCATCCACTCATGACCCGTTCGCCAACCTGCAAGCCAATCTTCCAAACCTCGATAAAACCATAGGTCAGAACCGCAAATACAGGCATGAGTAATCCGGACAATCGCATCGGTAGATTGCTCGATAACTGGGTCGGGAACGCTCTCAACCCTCACGTCGCCCGGTGCATAGTATACTGTTGCTCGCATTCGATACACTCCTGTGGCTTCATTCCACAATCTTAAGTCGCCCTTGCCAAACCAGGAGTATAATATTTTCTCGGCAGGAATTAAGTCCTTCTGTCATCGTCGAAACCTTGTCACAAAAATATAGTTCAATTAGACATGACTTTAGCAATCAAAACCGAGCTATTTGACTCGAATATTTGGAATGCGATTAAACCCCGTAACACGGATATAATCATTGCTACTTGCGCCAAAGCTGGAACAACTTTGACTCAGCAAATCGTCAATTTAATTATCAACGGACACAGTAATTTTAAATACCTTCACGATTTAAGTCCTTGGGTAGAAGAAAATCCCGAAATATTTTTTGGCTCGTTGCAGGACAAACTTAACCATATAGAGAACTTGCCCGATCGAAGGTTTTTCAAAAGTCACTTGCCTTTTGATGCCCTGCCATACTATCCAGAATGGAAGTACATATCCATAGTCAGAGATGGCAGAGATATTGCTTTTTCTCTATATAATCATTTTAAAGCTCAAGATCCTAAATATTATCAGGACTTCGGAAGTCATTTCGCAGGCAGTTTTCCAGAATTTTGGGATAAGTGGGTAAAGAATGAAGAATTTCCTGGATGGATGTTTGGGACTTTTGTAAAAAAGAATTGGTGGAATGCCAGACATCTTCCCAACGTACTTTTAGTTCACTATGCCAATTTAATCAATGACAAGGTCAATGAAATCCAGAGAATTGCTAACTTTCTCAATATCGAGATAGACTCAGAAAAGATGAAGACGATATTGCATGAGTCTTCCTTAGAATATATGTCAACTAATTGGGAAAAATTTCAGCCCCCTGGTTTTCTGCCTGGGGCTTTCTTTGGAAAGGGAAAAAATGGCAGGTGGCAGGATTTGTTAACTCCTAAGCAAATTGAAGAATATGAAACTATGATTTATGAGCAATTAGGCTCCGAATTTGCCAACTGGCTCAAAAGTGGTGGCTCTTTAACCTCCTCTGATTAACGACGCATTACCCCTGTTTCAAGAAACAGCAATAGACATTTTATCCTACATAAAACACTCGTAAAACCCAAAAAATCTCTTCAAATTGGAGAGGACATCAATAGGCAACTAGAAGGTTTCTCAATAGAACTAAAAATCTGCTTACCCTTGAACTTGTATGACTTGTAGGCAATGGCAAACTCTTCAGTAAACCCAAGTTTCCGAAATATGTGCTGAGAACCAACTGCGGTGGCCTCAGTAATAGCAATTTCAAAGTTATGATGTTTAGCTAAGTTCAAGTTTTCTTTCACTAAGGTTGTGGCGATATGTCTCTTAGTGTATTGCTCTTGGACTCCAAGCATAAAAATATGCAGTACCTGTCCAGCTTTAACCGGATGACAGCTTCGGTAATTTTCTTCCAGTTCTGACAGCAAACAAAAAACTGCTTCAAACTTATTATCAATACCCAGGGGAGGGTCTGGATAGATTGTCAGAAAATCTTCAGAAATAATGAAACCCACTACCTCTTTTGTTTTTCGCTCTTTAGCAATTATCGAAATTTCTTCATCTGCCGCTTTCTCACAGACAGGTAAAGCCAACCAATACATCTCATTGCCGGAAATTTTTAGGGCTTTGGCGAGGGTTTCAAAACTTGAAAAAACCTGGGAGATACAAATAGCAGTCTCTTCGATATCCCTATGGTGCATCGTTTGGAATAGGATGTCGTTGTTTTGAGCGAGAAATTTCATAGATTTGGTTATGAGGTGTTCTGGCTTGCTTGCCAGTTGGACGAAGGGAACTTGGTGCGATCGCAAAACCGTCCGCAACTTGCCGATCGCATCTTGTGCCACCCGACGATTCAAGCAAGATTTGTCAGTATTTTTTTACCACCTCCCGGTTTAGTGCGATCGCTCATCGGGCGGGGAGAGCCTTCGCGCCTTAAGTCAGTGCCATCGATCTTAAAAAGGATAGCGTGCAGTTTCGGAGTACCAATTTAAATGACCCCGTATCCAGCAACGCAGTCCGTCAATGTAGCGTTTCAGACTTACATCTTCCGTCTCACCAAACGAGGGCAGACGCGACTCTAAGTTAAGAAATGCTTTGACCTCAGCATTGCACATTTCCACCGCTTGTTTGACAGCATCTTGCAGCGAGAGGTTATATTCTTGCTTTAGTACAAGGACTATGTTATGAGGATTTTCCTCCCGCAATTCTCTATTGATTCCCAATACGTCATTTGTCCAACCGATATGATTGCAAGCCATCACAGTCATCTGTTGGACATAAATGTGTCTCAAGAATTTAGCATTGGCTGGAATATCCTTGGAAACCCAAGTTAAATCCAAGTTGGGAAATATGGTTAGCGAGTAGGGACGTAATTTTACATAGCTAGACAAATCTGGCGTAATCCCCTCTAAACGATTGGTAGCTTCCCATACAAATCCTTGGAGTTGCTGTTCTACATCGCGGGCAAAACGCTCAACCCATTCAAAACTTGTTCTTTGGATTAACCGTTGGCAAATGTCTTGTAATGCTTGAGTCAAGTTATCATCTTGCTCGCTGACATCAGCACCGTTTAATACATCCACCAAGCGTTGATGCAGAATAGATAATTTATCCGGCTGTTTCCCTAAATTTGAAGCGTCAGACACATCATCATAAATGCATATCCAAGTGATCAAGTCACTGATCAAATAAAGGTCATCTGCCGCAGCATCGGGATTAGTGTAACCGGCACACCAAGCTGCTTTCTCTGCTTGCAAAGCTCGATACTCGACCCCTCCCTCTGGAACCAGGCCAAATTTACGCACCCATTGCCAGCTGTTTTTCTCAGCTGCATCAGTATGCTCGTTCAATCTTACTTCTATCGGGCAATAAAATTCTGGAATGTCTGAGCGTCGAATTCGATCCATTTAAAATCCCTCCACTTTCAAATTAAATAGATTATTGAAATTATTTTAATTTTTATAAACCTTATATGTTTATCAGATGAATTCAGGTTTGTCAATATAATAAACTTAACTATATTGACGAAACCCAACCTACAAGTTTTGCATGTTACTTAATCCCCGATCCTAAGTGGCTATTGACACAGCCTCTCTCAGTACCTTTGTGGTTACTAAGTCAAGCGTCTGCCAAATACTGTCTATCCAATCCAGATGTTCGGGTTTCATCAAACAAGACCGCAGACAGGTAATCGAGTCAATATCCCAATTGATTTCTGCCCCTGTCTCTAAAAATAGCTGTTTCGGTAGGTTCGCCATAGCTAGGTGGAGGTTTTCCTGTCCTGCCACTTTAAAAATCTCCTTCGCCAGTTGTGAAGATTCACTTGCACTCTGAGATTTGACAGTCCAAACAACGATGTCCAATTGTGGCGGGAAAGGCACTATAAATCGCCCATCATTTTGCAGTTTCTCAAACAGAGTCAGTGCTGCTTTTCGCGACTTACTCAAAGAAGCAGCAAACTCACCGCCTGGAATTAGAGGTAGTAACCGTTGAGTTGCCCAGAGTGCTACCGCCGATGAACCCGCTCTGGAACATTCGAGGCTAATTTCACCTAAATGCAGTTCTGAAGAACTAAAGTAAGTGTAGGGCGAATCATGTTTATAAAGCTTCCCAACAGAGGGTTCTTTGAAGAGAATGCAACCACAGCCATAAGGTTGGAGTCCATGTTTGTGCGGATCGATAACAATGGAATCAACTTGTTTGAGACAATCAAAAGCGGCTCTGGTTTCGGCATCAAGATTATCTGCCAAGATAAAGTAACCGCCGTAGGCGGTATCTGCATGGATGCGGAACCCATATTCAGCCTGTAGTTCGAGAATTTCAGGTAGGGGATCGACAGAACCAGTTCCCGTCGTCCCCATAGTGACAACAACCGTGCCAATATCACCTGCTTGTAGAAGTTTTTTCAGGGCTGTTAAATCCATCCGACCGCGACTGTCACAAGGAACAGATTGGAAAGGAATGCTCAGCACACCGCAAATTCTGGAATGGGTGTAGTGTGACTGAGTAGAGGCGACAACTTTTTTGTTTGGTTGTAAATTTCCTGCCACCCATAAGCCCTCTAAATTTGCCATTGTGCCGCCACTGCACAGATGTCCTAAATGACTTTCCCAACCGAACATTTTGGCAATTTCTGCAACTGCTTCTTTCTCCATTGCCGAACTTGCCCGTCCACCATCAAGGGCGTGATTGTTGGGATTGATCCAAAGGGATAGGGTGTAAGCAAGACGGGCAATTTCTGTGGGCGGTTTGAGCATTTGCCCAGCGTAGAAGGGATGGTGGTAGGGATAATTATCTTGCATCCGCTCTGCGACTTCCAACAGCACGGTTCTCATAGCATCTAGGTTGGGAGATCGATCGCATTTTGGTAGGCACACGAAACCTTCTTCTAGTCGTGCTAGTGCTTCTTGAAGTAATCCCAAGCTTTCTTTTTCTAATGTCATTTGTTTGCATCCTTTTTGACTTGTAAACTCTAGAGAATATTCAGGATTCGGGATGGGGATGGTGTTGAGTTTTTTTTCTTTTCTTCCAAGATTGAATCATTTCCATAGAAGCCTTTGCTCTGAGAGTCTGAGTTACCGGACACTCACCCGTTACTCGCCCCTGGGGGTCGAGTATTTTAGAGCGAACCTTTTCAAATTTTTTCAAATTTTTGAGAGCGCCACTACTTTCAGAAGCGGCTATCAAAGACCCTATTTCACCTCCACCAAATTCTGCACAAATACTTTTGTGTCCATCAGATAATCCGCATTTATAGGCTAAGACAAATTTTTCGTGTTCAGCTTCGAGTTGGGTAGGGAGATTTTTCATGATGGGCAATAGCTTCTCCTGGCAAATGACATTAATGAGATAATTGTGATCCCACATCATTAACCCACTTAAATTCTCTGACTGTACTAACGACTGGGGATTACCTGTAATCATAGTGGGGCGAATTTCACTTTCATATTTCTCTCTAGTAAAGTTCCCAGTTAATTTCATTGCTGCTCCCGATGCGTACTGGAGTTCAGCAGCAGTTTCAAACTCAACTTTTGCTTGGTCGAGTTGGTTGTTACCAATGGCATCAACCAAGCGATTTAAACTCAAATTTAACGCTTGGCTAAACACTAAAAATACCCAATGTCCTTTCTTCCAGATCTGAAGCGGAGAAAGCTCGAGGTTTGGTTCGCTATTATAATTTTGGCTATCGTTGATATTATCATCCCAATTATATTCGGATAATCCTAACGCTCTTCTTAAGAGAATAGCATAAGTTGTAAATCCAGATTTAACCAAGGATTTGTTAGGATTAAAAGTCCGAAATGCACTAATTTCTAAAAAACCTAAATAAGCTCTCAACAAGCTCGCAACTATTAAGGACGCAGGTGCTTCTGATTTAACGTGTTCGACTTCCATATAGCGGTCAAACTCTTGAACTTGCTGGCACTTCAGGTTAGTGCCAGTGGAGAACTCTTTTGTCAGGGGAATGACTTCCACTGGGGTGAGTTGATGCAAGGCGGCATTGATAGTATTCGCCTGCAAAGATTCCTCGCCAGATAAAGCCTGTTGAAATTGCGTTAGTGCCTGATGCAACTGAATCGCTACGGGATGACTCAATTGGTAACTGCTGAGTAAATCCTGGGGTGGTAGCAAACAAAGATGCGCTAAATTAAGCGCCATAGAAGCACCTCTTGAACAAGTTGCTAGTTATCACCATAGGCTTGGCTAATAACCAAGTCCTCAGAACAACTGCTGAATGTGTGATTGGGTTAGTACAAGTTGCTCCGCAAAAACACCGACTCCGAAGCTTCTTATACCCTCTAAATTTCTCACTAGCAACTTGGGTTAGTTATAAGCTTTATTGTGGTCATTGGTAATGGGTATAGCGGCTTGCAGCCGCGTGAGGGAAAGCGTTATCGCTTTGTTTGTGTAGCGGCACCCTTAAGGGTGCCGCTACACAAACAAAGGTGTACCTCACTAAGAAAGCAATCCGCTGTAATTGGTAATTGGATTAAAAAGCCAGTGGATGCAATACAATTACCCATTACCCATTACCAGTGTCATTGGATGTAACTAGCAACTTGGGTTAATAGAACACCTTGTTTTATACCAGATGATAGAAGGGACAGGCTCTTAAAAATGAGAAACAATCTCTTTATATTCAGCCGTTAACTCGTGGTCGGGATGCTGCAAGGAAAACAATCCCTTACTACCTAAGCGCATCATTTCAGTAGAAAGCAGCATGATTCCTGCGACGGGTTTGTTATAAGTTTCTTCTACTTTCTGCCGCAGTGCTTTGAGGTCAAAGTCTGGCAATACTTTATTCACCACTAACAACATTTGGGGAACTTCTAGATTTTCTGCCACTTCAATTACTACTGCCGTTCCCAAATAGTCTTGTTGGTCGGGACGGAGGAGAATAATTAAGGTATCGGAAATGCCGACTGAGAGTAGGGTTTCTTCGTTAATTCCGGGGTGCGTATCGATGAAGAGATAGTCTAAATTTAGCAGGTCATTGAGTTGGTATAACCCTTCTTGGAGTAACTCTACATCGTAGCCTTCACTCAGAACTTTGGCAATGTCGTCGCTTTTCATGCTGGAGGGAATCAGATGAATGCTACCGCCTTCTTTTCCCGCTGCACCTTGAAGCACGTGGCTGACATCATAGGCGGCGTCTTTGATTTCGCAGCGTCCCCACAAATAATCATTGAGGGTACGCTTAATTTGGTCGTCTTTTAAGCCAAAAAGGACGTTGATACCCGGAGATTGAATGTCGGTATCGACTAAGGCGACTCGCTTGCCTAATAAGGCAGCAGTGGCGGCTAAATTAGCGGTGGTGTTAGATTTGCCCGTACCACCTCGATAGGAGTGAATTGAAATAATTTTGGTCATGGTTTTTCCTTCTAAATTAAGCGTTTTACATTTGTAGGTTCTACTGGGATTGACCAATTGGATGACTCAGCCGACGGCAAACTCTGTGTGCTTCCGGGCATAGGGAGCATGATACCCCAGCATGATATCTTGTTTTGCAACTCCCAGCTCAACTAACTGATTCGCCACACCCGTTTCTGTCCCATCATGTTGCATCCAGATTTTGTCGCCTTTAATGTCTACAGGACTTACGCAAAGAAACCGGGTTTCTGTGAAAAATCGTTGGTTTGGTTGCGAGAGATCGCAGCAAGAAACTTTGGTGATAGGTTTGGGTCTATATGAATCAAGCAGCCATAAACCCGACGGCGATTTGACCAGCCAACGCTGACCACCTGATAATAACTCAAGTTGCTAGTTATCTCTCTGGGAGCGGCTAATGGCGTTCCCAGGCGACCGCCTGGGTCACGAGGCTAATGGCGAGATTGGTAAAAATCCTTTATTAGCAATTAGCAACGCCAAAGTTTATAACTAGCAACTTGCGTTAATAGTCTCGTTGTGTGTCGAACAGGGGAAAGGTTTGAATCTCACCGCAGGATGACTAATTGCTTCTATGCAGTTTTGATTTGTCAAAAAATAGATATTCAGCGGCTTTGACTAATCTAACAGACAACGGCTAATATGTCACAATCTGAGGTGGAAAAAAAAGAGTATAATTTTTGAAAAACCAAAGTAGCAAAAGTAGGAAGCGTACGCATCAACAAAGGGATTGATATAGTAAAGCTTAAATCTCTTGAGTGAATCCCCAGTAATTTACTACCGGGGGTAGACTTGCCACGGCACAGGATACAACAGCGGCAAGTTATTGGGAGGGAAACCCTGCCAGACCAGCATCGGCTGACTCACTAGTCCTCTGAAATCCCAAGTGTCCCACTGGCTGACACGAGTCTCGTTAGGCGGCAATAGCGGGAATGCGTACGCACTCGCATTAACAAATTCTTGCTCTCCCCAAATTAGCAACATCAGCTGATCCTCACCGCTAAAGACCACCAACTCGTGCGGATATTTACCCAGGTCTGCCCATCAATAGTCAATTGAGACAGGTTGTTCAATCCGTTAGAAGAAATAATGCCAAAATCGGAAGAAGTCAGTCCAACAATCCCACCAGAAGTTGTTGAACATAAAACTAACCGTTTTAACAAATCCCTAGTTCCACCCGGATTAAAATTTGTAGGGAACCATTCTGGATTAAAGGCAATTTCCTGTTGGTTTGGCGATTCCTGGTGTTTTTCCAAAATTGGGCTATGAGACAAGCGCGTCCTCCTTACCACCCTGTTCGTAAAGAATTGTTGGTTGGGTCATACCCCGCACTAATATTGCTGCGTAGCGAAACCGGACATTTGCCATCGGTCTTTCTCTCGGCATCCGCTTTAACTTTCCCAGCATTGGTTTGGTAGGCGGTAGGGTAGGATATCGGCTATTAGCCGCTTCGTTAACTATATAGTTAGCGTTTTCCCAATCGGGAATATGGTCTTGAATTGCTAATACTTTTTCTACAATTCTTCTTCCTTCAGTTCGCTGTCGGCCAAGAATTTGCCATTGATATCCAAGCTGCCAATCACAGTAAGACAGCAGCTCTTTTCCTTTGCGCCAAACCAATCCATCGTTCGCGACAAAAATTGATTTTATTTTTTGACCAAAACTGAGCGCTTGACTTTCAGTAATATCGTTGTCAGCGCCAGCATTCATGTTTGGCACGCGGGTTGCAGTAGTGTTTACAGTAGTTGCTGTAGATTGATATCATGTCCGCGAGAGATCAGTTGTGTATAGTTGATTGTGCGAAAAAGCGTTTTTTCTCCCCCAGCTCCCCTTTGCTCCCCCATCCCCTTTGCTCTCCAAACGCAACCGATGCAACCGGACACGATATGAGTGGTCGCGTTTATCGTGTTAATTGGTGGCTTTAATTCGTTGTTGGCGTTGATTGCTAAGTATGCTTGCGTTACTTGTGCCTAAAACTTGACGCAACGCAACTAGAATTAAACTTAAATCGCAAGTCATTCTTTCTCTTGACTCTCTTTCTGCAATAATTCTTCTTAGTCGGCGATTAATTCTGGGAACAATTTCAATTTCTTGTTCGGGTGGCGGTAAAGGTTCAGAACCTGGTGACCAGGTTCCAGAAGGAGTTATTACATCAATAGGTGCATAGGGTTCGTAAATTGTGCTATTAACTTGAGCTAATTGGTCGATTCTGTCATTAACAGATCGCAAATCACCAACCAAAAAATTGAAGCCAGCAGAGAAATAATAAAGAGGGGGGTCTTCAAAATCACTATCAAACAACAAAGTAGCATTAATTGTTAAGATTCTGCCTTGTATAGTTATAAGATCGTAATCTTCACCAGAAATCCAATCTGGAGGTAGTGATAAAGCAGCGCCTGCTGACGATTCCCAAGGATTATCAGTAATCAAGCTTGTGACTGGGTATCGTACTAGAATTACATCTGTATCTCTCCCAGGCGGAGCTATTGGCAAAGTCAAGTTAGATTCAGGATTGGTCGGTGGAGTCTCTTGATATTCTCTCGCTGATTATAGAATATTTCTAACCAGCCGCCACTGCCGCCAAAGTTCTTTAACAAACCTGATAATTTGGTCGGAAAGAAATCGCTAGTTTCATTTAACCCAGGGCAAGCCAAATCGTTCAATCCCCGCTTAAACCGCTCTAATTTGTCATGAATTTGTCGAGATTTATCGAGAGCTTGACGTAAAAGGGGACGCGGCGGTTTCGGTTTTACAGGTGGAGGTTGTAAATTTAAAGGAGACCTCAGCTCAGGTTCAGCAAATGGTTCTTTAAATCCGGGTAAATCCTGAGGTCTAGTTCTCTGTTGTTGTGACTGAGATACTGGGGAATTAGATTGAGGTCGCCTTGCCAGTCGCGGGTCAGATGTACGACGCGGTAACCGAGTAGGAACGGGTATAGCTTCTGGCTGTCTTGTAGGAATTTGTTGTCGTAAATTTGGCGGCAATCTTCTCGAGTATTGCTCGTAAATTTGCCTTCTGTATTGCTCATAAGCCCGGTCATATCCTCTTTTATAAGTTTCTCTTCTTTGCTGAGCGCGCGGCAATCTTCCCAAATCCGCCACAGAGCGTCTAGGCGGTAAATTTGGCGATGAATATCCCGATCTTTTTACAGTTACAGATAGAATTCGAGAGCCAATTCTCACAGCTACCTGACTTCCCCCCCACCATCAAACTGACTCCATAATTTCAATAGGCCAGATGCAGATTCGGCGATTGATGCGAGCAGAAATCAAGCTGGCGCAATTCCACAAGCTGGTGGTTAAAGCCGCAATCAAGCACCAGGAAAAACTCGACAAGGAAACAGCGGACATCTTTCTGGCAATGGCTGGGTACAAAGCTTACTCCACTAAGCTGGAACACCGTACCAACGTTCGCAACCAACTGAAAGAGAAACGTACAGAAGCTTACCAAAACTACTACACATCAGTCTACGGTGAAGAATCTCAGCTGATTGATGTTGAATTTGAGGTCTTAGAATCCAACCACAAGATTCTAGTTTACGGTAAAACTGAACGAATCAATTTCAACAGCAAGCGCCAGCAAGAGAGCGCGGCTTACGTCCAAAGTGCTTATCATAATTAGGTTCTGATGTTTAACAGGGTGAGCTAACAACTCACCCTTACCTGAACAAGTAAAAAGAGTTGAACTCCTTGGCTAATTATTCCAGACTCCGCCTGGAGGAAATTTTTTACAGCTCGCGTGAAGCCTTCAGAAAATTGAGAAAGTTGTCACGCCTAATCCTAGAGAAAACTGTCGAATGTAATGCGATGGTTCAAACCTTGAAGTCCCCTGGAGTTGAAACTAACCTTGAAAGCATACCTCTACCCTCTAAATTATCATATTTATAATTTCAGGAGGAATATGCTGATGAGGAGGAAGATACTAAAACTTTTGCTCCTGATGAAGACCCTGACGAAGACGATGTTTAATTTTAAAAGTCGGTGATGTCAGGCGATTAATGCAAAGCCTGCACAAGAAATGGTACTGAACAGATAAAGGTGATTTCGCTCAGGAGCGCATCGATGGCGTTCTGCGAGCCTTTACTCCCCCCAACCATGAACAACTATCAATATTACGCTCCAAACAAGCCTTGGTTAGTTTTGTACTGCGACAACGCTTGCTGTCACATCATCGACAGATTCACTTGGAAATACGATGCCCAAGTATGTTGCGACGATGGGAAATCTTCGTCCGCCACAGCACCGATTACTTGAAAATCGTCAACGTCAAAGATAAAATCACCTGGTTCTAAGAGGTGAAATTCTGGATATAGATATAACTTTTGACCTACTGCCAGACCCAGCCGAATACCCGTTAAGTGTAACTGGAACGACAAAGATGACTTTCACGACGCCCTTGTCTTGTTAGTTTTAGCACAGAAATGGCTAAGAGACCCAAATTCAGTACAATTAATCAGCCAGAAAGAGCCAATCGTTAAACAGCTTAGCGATCTTTATTTGGATGGCTCAAGCTGCAACAAAGTCTGGCATCAGCTAATCAACCGCGCGCGTCAAAAGTTGCACGTGGAAGCACCAGAACTAGACGATGTTGACCGCAGAAGCAGGGGAGATCCAGGAGTAGAGGAGCTCCAGGAGAAAAATTTTGGATTCCCCTGCTAAAAGGGTTTCCAGCCCCTAAATTCATTTCTGATCGCCAGAAAAACATTGATTTCGAGGGTGCAACCCACGAGAAATAATCCGTCCTTATTTCAAGCCCCTAATGGGGTTTCTCCTCGAGCTCCCCGTCCCCTCTGCCCCTCTGCCTCTTCGTTGACTCTCGCCCCACTAAAAATGGAGAAGCATCTCCTTTTTGGTGTTGGATTGCAGGTGCGGTAGTACGATTGAGGTCGGCGGCGAGATATGCCAAGCGCAAGGCTCAATCGATTGGGTTAGCAGCCAAAAATGGTTTCGAAAAACAATTGATTTCCTACGGGAAATCAATTGTAGAATGGCTGTTGCGGCTCGCCCAAATTGATTGTCGAATTCGGGGAATACTACCGCAGCCAAAATTTGCTCGTTACATTCGCATCTTTAAGCAATTTGGTGCTGGTACTGACACCCAAGCAATCTGGTTAGTTCAGATTTTTCCCTTTGAGCAGTTTTTAGGATATGATGGACAACCGATAATCAAAATTAAGCGTCGGGAGACAAAAAGCGGTAAACCAACTCTAGCGCATATCTCGTGTCGTAAGTTTCATTCTTCCATCGGCAGGCATGGCTCCAAATCAAAGGAGTGAGGGAGAGTGGGGGGAGCAAAGGGGAGTGGGGGGAGAGGGGGGAGCAAGGGGGAGGGGGGGGAGCGGGGGGAGTGGGGGGCGCAAAGGGGAGTGGGGGGAGTGGGGGGAGGGGGGGAGGGGAGAAGGGAAGAGCTCACGTCTGGACTCCAGGCAC
>NZ_BLAY01000098.1 GCF_020521235.1 Microseira wollei NIES-4236
ATTGTTGCAACAGGTGCAAGATATTAGTTGACATAGTTATGTCAGCATAGGGCGGGCAGAATGCCCACCCCACAAGAGTTACAGATCTCTTGTGGGGTGGGAGTCCCGCCTGCCCGGTGTTCGCTTTTCTCGTTTTCTCGTTCCCAGGTTTTTCTCGTTCCCAGGTTGAACCTGGGAACGAGGGTTTGGAGGCTCCGCCTGCCGATTGTTGCAACAGGTGCAAGATATTAGTTGACATAGTTATGTCAGCATAGGGCGGGCAGAATGCCCACCCCACAAGAGTTACAGATCTCTTGTGGGGTGGGAGTCCCGCCTGCCCGGTGTTCGCTTTACTTATATTCACCTGCTTACAGCGGATTGCAAGTGAGTGAGGGAAAGCCTTTTGGCGCAAGGCAAGTGTAGCGGCACCCGCGCATGGTGCCCGCACACTGCGAAGGAAGGTGTACCTCATGCGGGTGCAATCCGCTGTAATATCATGTCCTTAGGCATCGGTAGTGCGTTACGAAGACAGCTAATATCATGTCCGTTGAATTGCCCATAATAAAAAAACCTCACCGCGTCGTTGCGTAGGGAACATGATAGATATCTCGGACAAACAGATAACCTTGATCGTGTTCCCTACTCCTAATTATGGGTAATCTTAAGGACATGATATTATATCATGTCCTTAGGCATCGGCATTGCACGCGGGGGGCGGGTTTATCAACACAGTTCGCTTCCGATCAAAGATTGATGGGTTATCCCGCCCCTACAGCACCATTAACCATACAAGTCCGATACGAAGGGACTCGATATAACGCACTCTGCATGCAGAAATTTTGCGTAAGTCTTGTTTACGAAGAAAC
Source organism: Microseira wollei NIES-4236 (assembly GCF_020521235.1). Classification (GTDB taxonomy): domain Bacteria; phylum Cyanobacteriota; class Cyanobacteriia; order Cyanobacteriales; family Aerosakkonemataceae; genus Microseira; species Microseira wollei. Next base: position 846 of record NZ_BLAY01000098.1, read on the forward strand.
CCGGTTGCTGGCATCGTCGTGCATAGGTTCTGGGATCAAAACCCGGTTTCTTGGCGTCAGTCCTGAACCTTTTGGATTTGGGTTTCGTTACCTCAACCCAACCTACCGAGATCGAGATAAAAACCATATAATTCATCAAATGTCAACCCGTCTTAGAAGGAATTTTAAGGCGGGTTAACCATAAAATTACAGGGGTGAGAGTGGGTAGGGCGAAAAAAATCCCCAAATCCATATAACTTAAAGGTTTCATCGATCCATATTCGGCAACTACACCTTAGAATAAGGCAGTAAAACTTCGAGCGGATGGGCATTTCAGAGATTTTGAATTGAAATACCCCCGCTCATATAGCGCGACTGGGCCTTTTTGCCAAGACCCGGAAGCGTTGAAGACGCCCCACGCCCGCATTCGGGATGGGGCTTCCACATCGACAAAGCAGATTTCTCTAAGGAGATCGGAAAAAAATGAATAAAGGCGAATTAGTGGATGTTGTAGCCGATAAGGCCAATGTCACCAAGAAACAAGCAGACGCAGTGTTGACAGCCGCCCTAGAGGCGATTGTGGAAGCGGTGTCCTCCGGGGATAAAGTGACCCTGGTGGGCTTTGGCTCGTTTGAGCCACGGGAACGCAAAGCGCGGGAAGGTCGCAATCCTAAAACGGGCGACAAAATGGAAATCCCGGCAACGAAAGTGCCTGCCTTTTCTCCTGGCAAGCTGTTTAAAGAAAAAGTCGCGCCCCCAAAATAGGGGACTTCAAAGGAAGAATCGAAGCTTGAATCGACCAAAGCACGGGGGGAACTTAGCTTGGGCAGCCGCAGTTGCAGGCTGTCCCCCCACCGCTATTGTTGATTTTTCTGCGAGTATCAGCCCGTTGGGACCACCGGAATCAGTGCTGGCGGCGATTGTTGCCCACCTACAAGACACTAGGGCATATCCCGATCCAGACTATTCCGAACTGCGGGCAATTCTCGCTATGGCGCATCATCTACCATCTGACTGGATTTTGCCAGGGAACGGCTCTGCGGAACTGCTGACTTGGGCAGCAAGGGAGTTATCGGAACTCGAAGCCACTTACCTGGTAACGCCAGCCTTTGGCGACTATTTCAGGGCACTCTTGGCGTTTAAGGCCAAGGTGTTAAAGTGGCCTTTGGTTAATGGGTCGTGGGTAATGAGTAATAGGGCAGAAGCTAGCCAATTACCCATTACCAATTCCCGAACGGGTCTACTGCTGAATAACCCCCACAATCCGACGGGTCAGTTATTTTCACGGGAAACGATTCTGCCGTTGTTGGATCAATTCGCGTTGGTGGTGGTGGATGAAGCTTTTATGGACTTTGTACCGCCCCACCAACAGCAAAGCTTGATTCGGTTGGTGCCGGAGTATCCGAATTTGGTAATTCTGCGAAGTCTGACCAAATTCTACAGCCTTCCAGGACTGCGATTGGGTTATGCGATCGCGCATCCAAATCGACTCCGGCAATGGCAGCAGTGGCGCGATCCTTGGCCTGTCAACGTTTTAGCCGCCGCCGCCACCGTTGCTGCCTTACAAGATAAAGCGTTTGAGCAGCTTTCTTGGGATTGGCTGAGTGGGGCTAGACCCCGGTTATTTCAAGGTCTTGCTGAATTACCGGGGTTACATCCCTACAGGAGTGCTGCCAATTTCTTACTTGTACAGTCGGAACAATCTAGCGTTCTGATTCAGGAGAAGTTACTCAAGCAGAGTCGGATTCTGATCCGCGATTGCGTTAGCTTTCCAGAACTAGGCGATCGCTTTTTCCGGGTAGCCGTTCGTTCCCCAGCCGATAACCAACGCCTGATTGAAGGATTGGCACAAATCCTCAATTAAAATAATTGCCAATTTCAGATAACAGACTTGCAGATTTAAATATCAATCTGAAACCAACAAGGGGCGTCATATCATGTTGGGTAGCAACCGTTGTGTAACTGCGAGCTTGCTAATCGCTAATGGCTGCTCTGGAGACAATTAGCAAGCTCGCAATTAGCAAGCTCGCAATTCGCCATTTCTAAAAAACCGGGTTTCTGGACAGGTATAATTCTTCAATCCCAAATCTGAAATCTCAAATCTCCAATCCCTATGGTTGACTACGATCTAGTTGTAATTGGCGGTACTCCTGCGGGGATTTATGCTGCGATCAAAGCAACTTATTTGAAAGCCCGCGTTGCTTTGGTAGCTTTGCCGCTTTTAGGTTCAAGTTGGTCGGAATCTTTTGCTAAATACGGCAAAGCTTTAAACCAAGTTGGGCGGGTAGCCCATCAGATGCGGAGCGCGAAAGCGTTTGGCGTAAATTTGGAATTAGATGAAAAAATTGTCCTGCCAAAAGTGGGGGTGCAATTTACCGAAGCGCTCAAATGGGCTAAAGGTTCAGTCGCTGCTTTAGATGAACAACACTCACCAGCAGTTTTGGCGGCATTGGGCGTTGATGTTATTTTTGGGGCGGGGGAATTTTGTCGCCGCCCTTACTTGGGGTTTGTGGTTAACGAGCAAATCTTGCGCTCGCGTACTTACCTAATCGCCACCGGATCTCGTCCCATGATTCCAGAAATTGACGGGTTGCAAAGTGCTGGCTATCTCACTCCCGATACTATCTGGCAGCAAGCTAATATTAAACTACCCAAAACCTTAAGTATCATCGGCGGCGACCCGCAAGCAATTGAATTAGCTCAGACTTTTACCAGATTTGGTTCTAGCGTTACCCTAGTTGTCAGCAGTCCCCAAATTTTACCTAAAGAAGATGCAGAAGCTAATCTGTTAATTCAAGCGCAATTAGAAGCCGAGGGCGTTCGCGTTCTGACAGATCGCCGAGTGACTCAAGTCAAGTGGATTCAAGATAAAAAGTGGATTCAAGCCGGGGATCAAGCGATTGAAGCCGATGAAATTTTAGTCGCGATTGGTCAGCAGCCCCACGTCGATAATTTAAATTTAGAATCCGTGGGGGTTGAGGTAAACGAACGCGGCATTCGCGTCAACCCAAAATTGCAAACATCTAACTCCCGAATATATGCTTGTGGCGATGTTTTGGGGGGCTATCGGTTCGCCCACGTGGCTACTTATGAAGCCAGAATTGCTTTGAAAAATCTGCTATTTTTCCCTTTTTACAAGGTCGATTATCGCTACATTCCCTGGGCAATCTTTTCCGATCCCGAATTGGCACGGGTGGGTTTAACCGAAGAACAAGCAAGCCGCCGCTATGGGGATGATGTCATGGTTTTGCGCCGGTATTTTAAAGGTGTGGATCAAGCCCAAATGCGCGGGGAAACCACGGGTTTTTGTAAAATTTTAGTGCTGAAAAACGGTGAAATTATCGGTGCCCATTTGGTGGGACCAGAAGCTAGCGAGTTAATTGGCGCCATCGCTCTGGCTATGCAAAAGCGAATTAAAGTGGAGGCGATCGCTCATCTTCCCACTATTTTTCCCACCCTGGGTGACATTAATGCCCAAACTGCTTCCGACTGGAGTCAACAGCTTTTAAACCAAAATCTCTCAAAACAAAACTTCCTAGAAAGCTTTTTCAACATTCGCCGCTCTTGGTCTGCTTGATTTAACTTAGCTTATCATAGCTATAAGCTTTAGTTATCTTTATGGAGACGGTAAGTTGGCTTTTTCCAGTTACCAATTACCTATTAGCGATTCCCCTTCAGCCGCTTTAGCCGTTGTTTTTAGCAATAATTAAATTAACTTAATATTTTGTTAATTTTGGTTCAAAGCCTTGATTGGTAAAGGTTTTGAACTCCCATATCTCATAATAAAATTAATATAAATTAACATTAACGGCTGATAGGACTGATTGATGTTGTAGTTTTGCAAAGATAGCTGTCAATGATCTCGAAAATGAGGTACAAAACCTCATAGCGAACTTATTCGTTTGTCGTTACAGTGCTTTGCAGCACAGGAAAAACCTAATAGCAAGCAAAAGTCGTAAAGATTAGTTGCAGGCTGTTGGGCTTTGACCAAGATAAAGTGAACCCGCCGCATCTGGCCTGGGAAACCGCTACGACGGGGAACTTGTACTAACTCCGTAAGGAGCTATTAACTCATGATACACCATGAAGCTGAACTCCAGAATCCGAAAGGAACTGGGTTATATGTTGATGGCAATTTTCTCCCCTTGGGAAAATGCTTGACAAAACACCCAACTAGGTGGGAAAAATGTTGTCAACAGGTCATCAGTCAGAAAGATGGGCTGAGATTAGCTGAGCGATTAAGAGCGATCGCCTGTGTTAAGGCTCCTATGGATTTACCAGAGGAGTGGGGAGAGTCTGTTTCCAGTTTTTTAGCAAGAAATAACGTAGTTTGTGCCGTAGTAGCGAAATCCAACGGCAGAAATTGGGTTGTTTCCGGGCATGACCGCCGGGGATTTTCCCACCCGACGCGGAGCGATCGCTTTGGCTCGTTCCTCACTTGAACCTTTTCCTTTCCACAGGAAAGCTTGGGTGAGGAAATACCTTCATGGGTTGTTTCATGTGCTTTTGTTATTGGTCAAAAGTGCTGAATTGATAAGTCATGCCAATGACTTAAGACCAATCAGCGATGACTAATAACTAATAACCCTCATCAAGGAGAGAGTTAATGACCATTAGTCCTCCAGAGCGGGAGGCGAAGGTCAGGGTCGTGGTTGATAAAGACCCGGTGCCAACTTCATTTGAAAAATGGGGACAACCGGGACACTTTGACCGCACTCTGGCACGGGGTCCAAAAACAACAACTTGGATTTGGAACCTGCACGCCAACGCTCACGATTTCGATAGCCACACCAGCGACTTAGAAGATGTTTCGCGCAAAATTTTCAGCGCCCACTTCGGTCACCTGGCAGTTATTTTTATCTGGCTTAGCGGCATGTATTTTCATGGCGCTAAGTTCTCCAACTACGAAGCTTGGCTAGCTAATCCCTTGGGAATTAAGCCTAGCGCGCAAGTAGTGTGGCCCATCGTGGGTCAAGAAATCCTTAACGCCGATGTCGGCGGCGGTTTCCACGGGATTCAGATCACTTCCGGTCTGTTCTACTGGTGGCGCGCCAACGGCATCACGAACTCGTTCCAGCTCTATTGCACCGCTATCGGGGCATTAGTGATGGCAGGCTTAATGCTATTCGCGGGTTGGTTCCACTATCACAAACGCGCTCCCAAACTGGAATGGTTCCAGAATGTGGAGTCGATGATGAACCACCACCTGGCAGGATTGCTGGGTTGCGGATGCTTGGGTTATGCCGGACAGCAAATCCACATCTCGATGCCGATCACGGCTTGCTTGGATGCGATCGATGCTGGAAAACCCTTGACGATTGGCGGTAAACTCATCAAGACGGCGGCAGATATTCCTTTGCCCCACGAGTGGATGTTGAATTCCAGCTTGATGACGGATCTTTACCCCAGCTTTGCTAAGGGATTGACGCCGTTCTTCACGTTGAACTGGGGCGCTTATTCCGACTTCCTCACCTTCAAGGGAGGTCTGAACCCAGTTACAGGTAGCTTGTGGCTGTCGGATACGGCACACCACCACCTGGCATTAGCCGTCCTGTTCATCATTGCCGGTCACATGTACCGGACGAACTGGGGCATCGGTCACAGCTTCAAGGAAATCCTGGAAGCTCACAAAGGACCCTTTACTGGCGAAGGTCATAAAGGGATGTACGAAATCTTCACGACTTCTTGGCACTGCCAACTGTCGTGGAACCTGCAATGGATGGGTTCGCTGAGCATCATCGTGGCACACCACATGTATGCGATGCCGCCTTATCCTTATCAAGCGATCGATTACGCGACGCAGCTATCTTTATTCACTCACCACATGTGGATCGGCGGCTTCCTGATTGTAGGCGCTGCTGCCCACGCGGCAATCTTCATGGTGCGGGACTACGACCCAGCGGTTCACCAAAACAACCTGCTGGATCGGGTAATCCGTCACCGGGATGCCATTATTTCTCACCTCAACTGGGTATGTATTTTCCTGGGCTTCCACAGCTTCGGTCTGTACATCCACAACGACACCATGCGTGCCTGGGGTCGTCCTCAAGACATGTTCTCGGATACGGCAATTCAACTACAACCCGTATTCGCTCAGTGGGTACAAAATATCCACACCTTGGCTCCCGGAAATACAGCGCCCCATGCGCTGGCTACGGTTAGCCATGCCTTCGGCGGCGGCGTTGTCGCAGTCGGCGGTAAGGTGGCGATGATGCCGATTGCGTTGGGAACGGCGGACTTTATGGTTCACCACATCCACGCTTTCACCATCCACGTCACAGCACTGATTCTGCTCAAAGGCGTGCTGTTTGCCCGCAGTTCGCGCCTGATTCCAGACAAAGCCAACTTGGGCTTCCGCTTCCCCTGCGATGGTCCGGGACGGGGCGGCACCTGCCAGGTTTCTGGTTGGGACCACGTCTTCCTGGGTCTGTTCTGGATGTATAACTGTCTGTCAGTTGTACTGTTCCACTTCAGCTGGAAGATGCAATCCGATGTGTGGGGAACTGTTGCCAGCGATGGTACCGTATCTCACGTCACGGGCGGTAATTTCGCGGCTGGTGCCATCACAATTAATGGATGGCTGCGGGACTTCCTGTGGGCGCAAGCTTCTCAGGTAATCAACTCCTACGGCTCAGCGCTGTCTGCATACGGCCTGATGTTCCTGGGCGCTCACTTCGTTTGGGCGTTTAGCTTGATGTTCTTGTTCAGCGGTCGCGGCTACTGGCAAGAATTAATCGAGTCCATCGTTTGGGCGCACAACAAGCTGAAAGTGGCTCCGGCAATCCAACCTCGCGCTCTGAGCATCATTCAGGGACGTGCGGTGGGTGTAGCTCACTACCTCTTGGGAGGAATTGCCACAACCTGGGCATTCTTCCTAGCTCGCTCGCTGTCAATTGGCTAATGGCGTTCCCAGGCGACCGCCTGGGGAACAAGAGGTAATGGGTAATGGGTAATGGGTCGTTTTGGATTTTGGATTGAATCCCAATTAGCGGTCTGAAATTTGAAATTACTATTGCCAATTACCAATTACCAATTAGCAATTAGCAATTAGCAAAAACAAACAAGTTGACAAGACTCAAAACAACATTCGAGTATGGCAACAAAATTCCCAAAATTTAGCCAAGATTTGGCCCAAGACCCGACGACTCGTCGGATTTGGTACGGGATTGCCACGGCTCACGATTTTGAAAGCCATGACGGAATGACGGAGGAAAATCTTTACCAAAAGATCTTCGCTTCCCACTTCGGTCACATCGCAATCATTTTCCTGTGGACCTCCGGTAACCTGTTCCACATCGCTTGGCAAGGTAACTTTGAACAGTGGCTCAAAGATCCCCTGAATGTCCGTCCCATTGCTCACGCGATTTGGGACCCCCAATTCGGTCAACCGGCGATTGATGCGTTTACCCAATCAACCGCTGCCTACCCCGTCAATATTACCTACTCTGGTTTGTACCAGTGGTGGTATACCCAAGGGATGCGGACGAATGCCGACCTGTACCAAGGTTCGATATTCCTCCTGATTCTCGCCTCGGTGATGCTGTTTGCGGGTTGGCTGCACTTACAGCCGAAGTTCCGTCCCAGCTTGTCTTGGTTCAAGAATGCTGAGTCTCGTCTGAATCACCACTTGGCTGGTTTGTTCGGCGTTAGCTCTTTGGCTTGGACTGGTCACCTGGTTCACGTTGCTATCCCCGAATCTCGCGGCGTTCACGTGGGTTGGGATAACTTCTTGTCCGTTAAGCCTCACCCCGCTGGCTTGGTACCTTTCTTCACTGGCAATTGGGGCGTATACGCACAAAACCCAGATTCTGTCAACCATGTTTTCGGGACTTCTGAAGGCGCGGGAACAGCAATTCTAACCTTCTTGGGTGGTTTCCATCCCCAATCCCAGTCTTTGTGGCTGACCGATAACGCGCATCACCACTTAGCGATCGCCGTCCTGTTTATCATCGCCGGTCACATGTACCGGACGAACTTCGGGATCGGTCACAGCATCAAAGACATGATGAATGCCAAAACTTTCTTTGGCAAACCAGTTGAAGGGCCGTTCAACATGCCTCACCAAGGCATTTACGACACCTACAACAACTCGCTGCACTTCCAGTTGGGATGGCACCTTGCTTGTCTGGGTGTAATCACCTCTCTGGTGGCACAGCACATGTACTCGATGCCGCCCTACGCTTTCTTGGCGCAGGATTATACCACAATGGCGGCACTTTATACCCACCACCAGTACATTGCTGGATTCATCATGGTGGGAGCATTCGCCCACGGCGCTATTTTCCTAGTACGGGATTACGACCCAGAACAGAATAAAGGCAACGTGTTGGATCGGGTACTGCAACACAAAGAAGCGATCATTTCTCACCTGTCTTGGGTGTCGTTATTCCTGGGCTTCCACACCCTCGGTTTGTACGTACACAACGACGTAGTGGTAGCCTTTGGCACACCTGAAAAGCAAATCCTGATTGAGCCGGTATTTGCCCAGTTCGTTCAGGCTTCCTCTGGTAAAGCGCTGTACGGGATGAATGCTTTGTTATCCAATCCGGATAGCATTGCTGCAACCGCATGGCCCAACCACGGAAACATTTGGTTACCCGGTTGGTTGGATGCGATTAACGCTGGCACTAACTCGCTGTTCTTAACAATTGGCCCTGGCGATTTCCTGGTACACCATGCGATCGCACTAGGCTTGCACACCACCACCCTGATCCTGGTCAAGGGTGCGTTGGATGCGCGCGGCTCGAAGCTGATGCCCGATAAAAAGGACTTCGGCTATGCCTTCCCTTGCGATGGTCCAGGTCGTGGCGGTACTTGCGACATCTCCGCTTGGGACGCTTTCTACCTGTCGGTCTTCTGGATGCTGAACACGATTGCGTGGCTGACATTCTACTGGCACTGGAAGCATCTGTGCGTATGGCAAGGTAACGTGGCTCAATTCAACGAGTCTTCTACCTACCTCATGGGTTGGTTCCGCGACTACCTCTGGTTGAACTCGTCTCAGTTGATCAACGGGTACAACCCCTACGGCACGAACAACCTGTCCATCTGGGCTTGGATCTTCCTGGGAGCGCACTTCGTGTGGGCACTTGGATTCATGTTCCTGATTAGCTGGCGCGGTTACTGGCAAGAGTTGATTGAAACCTTGGTATGGGCACACGAGCGCACTCCTTTGGCGAACCTAGTTCGTTGGAAGGACAAGCCTGTTGCTCTGTCCATCGTTCAAGCTCGTTTGGTGGGTCTAGCTCACTTCGCAGTTGGCTTCGTCTTCACCTTCGGGGCATTCCTAATTGCCTCGACCGCCGGTAAGTTCGGCTAAGGCTTTTGAGATGGGTAATGGGTAATTCTAATTACCCATCTCTTATTCCTAATTAATTATTGAAAAGTTTAAAAGTTTAGACTCTCCTCTCCTGGCCTTACAAGGGGGCCAGGGGTTTTCTTGTGTACGGGATTAGTTGTCGAGTGGGAAGTTAGCGCTCGCCAAAGTTTATCTGCGTCCACAGGCGATTTTTGCTGGAGATAACTTGCCTACCGACAAACAGATTGAGGAAATGCACGAGGCAGCCCATCATAGCTGTTTCCTGGCAAATTCGGTAAAAACAGAGATTATTGTGCAAGCGATCGCATTTTAACAAAGTTGAGATTCCAGAATTGTCAAATATGTGTTGACATTGTACCTACAACATTTGTGTACTGGTAGTTTATCTAAGCGCTAATAGCTTTAAAACTGCGGTTGGCGGAGATAAATATTTGTTGATTTTGAACAGGTAACTGTTATGCCAACACCAGTAACGCACCAGCACACCTAGATGCTTTAGATTTTATGAGACATGGCAGTACAGTCAGCGATCGCAGCCCAACAATCGGAGCTGCACCGGAACGAAGTCAAGTTATCGTTAAATTGTCAAGGTTGTCTGCGTCCAGTGAGCGGGAACGTTGGGCTGCAATTGGGTTCAGGCATTTTTAAGGTTAGTTGATTATGCGAAGCGAGAACGATACCGAACTTTGGGAGCGCTATCTTTGGATTGAAGGGCGACTCTCCGCAAAGGTGCAAAAACGGGGACGAGCATTCCGTCGAGGATTACCTGCACAAATTTCTCGCAACAGCAGGATAGTCTTTGTTAGATATGCCTACGCCGATCTTGAGCTTCCCAAAGATTTTAGTATGATGTTTCAGGTCAACCAAGATGAGTGCGTGCATTCTTACGAGCGTTATGATTGCACACACTTTCGACCTCATCACCTCGCTAGTGTAATCGATGCACCAAGTCGTATTATCGCAGTGACACAGCAGATGGATATACCATTTCCGAACGTACCTGATGGCTGGAAAACAGTGTGTGTTGTTGAATTTTCAAAGGGTGTTCCAGCGATGATTGATAATTTACCTGAGGTGTTCGGCTGGGGAATATCACGACAAGGAGTATGTCTATGTGATTATCAAACATGGTCAGCTCTGGTTGACATGGAACCGTGTTAGTTAGTGAGCAAAGTACGGCACCAGCACACCGTACTTGGTGTCACTGCTTAAAGAGTTTTGAGTTTTGAGTTTTGAGTTAAGGTATTGAATACGGGATTACGAGCAAACTCGTTGCAGCGGGAGTGCCTAAAGATCCCATCGTGCTGGCGTTTCATTCGCCTCAAGTAATGGTAGGGTGCGTTAGTGATAACATAACGCACCAGGACACCGTAATTGGTGTCACTGCGTAATATCATGTCCCCTTGCTTTGGTAGTCATGGTAGGGTGCGTTAGTAAAACCCAGGACACTTTGAATAGTGCGATCGCTTTCACAGTCATCGGTTAGTTTTACGGTATGCGATCGCACTGAACGAAACCCAGCTAAGTAATTTGACTTGGCTGCTGATTGACATGTGGAAAGCTTGAATCAATACTTTAAAATAAAGCTATATTTAAAATAGCAGGTTTTATGGGAACCATAAATGTACCAAGTTAGCTTAAAAGAAGCTGAGACTAGATTAGCAGAGCTAATTGAAACAGCCGCGCGTGGAGAAGAAGTTGCGATCGCGCGCAGTGATGGGACATTGTTCAAAATTGTGCCGCTAAAGGCAGTAGCAGCAATCCCCAAATTTGGCAGCGCTAAGGGTTTAGTGAAAATGTCAGATGATTTTGACGAGCCATTGGCAGACTTTGAGGAATACGCTCCATGAGGATATTGCTCGATACCCATACGTTTTTATGGTTTATCGAGGGTAGTTTAAATCTCAGCGATACAGCCAGGAATTTGCTCGAAAATTTGGGAAATCAGAGATTTTTGAGCATTGCCAGTCTTTGGGAGATATCAATTAAAGTTAGTATCGGCAAGCTGGATCTGGGAATGACTCTCACTGATTTGCTCGCAGAACAGGTTTATGGTAACGCGATTGAGTTGCTTGAAATACGAGCAGAACATTTGGATGAGTTAGCAAAGCTACCTTTTCACCATAAAGATCCGTTCGATCGACTCATAATTTCCCAAAGTTTGGTTGAGAGCATACCTATAGTAACTAGAGACAGCGCCTTTGGGAGTTACCCTGTGCAAGTATTGTGGTAAATTTTGCAACCACCAGTTAAAAGATGCTAGTTTCCATGCTCTCACGAGGTTTTAGATGAAATTCAAGCGCAAAATAACGCTATATCTGGGCGGTGAAGCCAAAAATTACTGACGTTCCCTACAACCAGAAATTATTCCTGGTATTTTTTTACACTTATTAATTACGCAGGATCGGCCTAGAAACCGGGTTTCTGCGTAGATTTTTAGTTTCCAAGGGACGATGTTTCATAGAAACCCGGTTTCTTTTGTCCATTCACGCTGTAAAATACCATACCAGTACTCGCTTGCCCATTTACCTTTAAACAAAATATTTTCAATAAATTCAGCCTCGCGCCGCATCCCCACTCGCTCCAGCAATTTAGCGGCAGCGAGATTATCTACATGGCAGATAGCGCGCACTCGATGCAGGTTCAATTCAGCGAAAAGATAATCTAAAAGCCGCGTTACAGCCTCATTTCCATAACCTTTCCCTTGATATTGACGCGCTAAAGTGAAACCAATTTCCGCTTGCTGGGAATCTTCCGCAAGAATGCAAAACGCACAATCTCCTATTAATTGATGCATCGTTTTGAGTTCGATAGCGATTTGATACCACTCGCCTGGGATTCCTGGCTGAATGTGCTTCATCTCTTCAATGAATTTAGCCGCCTTTTCCTCGGTAAATGGTATATCCCAATACTGAAATTTGGCAATTTCCGGGTCTGAGCGATATGCCACAAAAGGTTGAAGGTCTATATCTTGAAAGGCACGTAAGATTAATCGATCTGTTTGCCAAATCATTGGAGACATTGCATCAGCAGAACATCCTCTAATTTATCTAAATAAGTTACCATTTCATGATATAATTTTATGCTTTTTTACCATAGTTCCGCCTATAGAAATATGGGGTAAAGATCTATGAAAAAAATTGGAACAAAACTTTACAAAGTTTAGTAGAATGACATCATACACAAATAAGTATTTTTGCTCAGTGCCATGATGGATCAATTTCCCTGGCTGACCGCAATCATCCTGCTCCCCCTCGTTGCTTCCATGCTCATCCCCTTCCTGCCGGATAAAGAAGGCAAGCAAGTGCGTTGGTATGCCCTCGGTGTAGGTATCGCCGACTTTTTCTTAATGTGCTATGCCTTTTGGAAGCATTACGATGCCAGCAGCGCTACTTTTCAACTCGCAGAAAAGTATGCCTGGGTGCCTGAGTTAGGTCTGAACTGGGCAGTTTCAGTCGATGGGGTATCTGTTCCCCTCGTACTGCTAGCTGGATTAGTGACGACGCTTTCGATGTTTGCAGCTTGGCAAGTCGATCGCAAACCCCGGCTATTCTATTGCTTGATGCTGGTGCTGTATTCGGCACAAATCGGGGTGTTCGTCGCCCAAGATATCCTGCTGCTGTTTATTGCTTGGGAAGTCGAACTAATTCCCGTTTACTTGCTGGTTTCGATTTGGGGTGGTAAAAATCGTCGCTACGCGGCTACCAAATTCTTGCTCTACACCGCAGCTGCTTCTATATTTATTCTGGTCGCGGGTTTGGCAATGGCGTTTTACGGCGACAACATGACCTTCGATATGGTCGAACTCGGTCTGAAAAATTACCCACTCGGTTTAGAACTGCTACTCTATGCTGGATTGCTAGTTGCGTTTGGCGTCAAACTGGCGATTTTCCCGATGCATACGTGGCTACCTGATGCCCACGGCGAAGCTTCTGCTCCCGTGTCGATGATTCTGGCTGGTGTGTTGCTGAAAATGGGCGGATACGGACTGATTCGCCTGAATATGGAACTGCTTCCCGACGCACATGTTTACTTTGCACCGATTCTGGCAATGCTGGGTGTTATCAACATTATCTACGGTGCGCTGAACTCATTTGCCCAGACGAACATGAAGCGCCGCCTTGCGTTTTCGTCGATTTCCCACATGGGATTTGTGCTGCTGGGAATTGCTTCCTATACAGACTTGGGAATTAGCGGTGCGATGCTGCAAATGATTTCCCACGGTTTAATCGCCGCCGTCTTGTTCTTCCTCGCCGGTGTAACCTACGATCGCACCCATACAATGGCAATGAACGAGATGGGCAATATGGGTCAAGTAATGCCCAAAGTGTTCGCCTTGTTTACAGTAGGTGCGATGGCGTCCCTGGCGCTACCTGGAATGAGCGGTTTTGTCAGCGAACTCGCAGTCTTCCTGGGTGTAACAAATAGCGATATCTACAGTTCCCCATTCCGCATCGTAACGGTATTCCTCGCCGCAGTTGGACTGATACTGACGCCGGTGTATTTGCTCTCGATGCTGCGACAAGTATTTTACAACCCTGGTGCAGCACCCGCTTGCGTTCTGGGTGGTGCAACCAATAGCAAAAATGGCGATGACGAAGCAGTTTGTTTCGGTACGAGTTGCGTCCTACCTGGTAATGCAGTTTATAACGATGCTAAACCTCGCGAACTGTTTATCGCTGCTTGCTTCTTCGTGCTGATTATTGGGATTGGGGTATATCCCAAACTGGCTACCCAGATTTACGACGCGAAGACGGTTGCAGTCAACGCTCAAATGCGTCAATCCTATACCCAAGTCGCGCAAAAGAATTCCCAGTTCTATGCTAAGAAGGTTTTGGCTCCTAGCATTGCCGAGTCTAAAGTAGCGCCTGTTCTGGGAATTATCGAGTAATCGGATCGAACTATATTTGAGTTGGAAATTAGGCGATCGCTTGATTATAGAGCGATCGCTTTTTTCTATTCAAATATCACATCTACGACTTGCAAAATTCCCTTGCGATATCATGTCAGGTCGATTACCCACGATAGGCAGTCGGGACACGGCACGATTAAAGTTATCTGTTTGTCCGAGATATCTCTGATGCCGTGTGCCTACGCAACGACGGGGTAAGGTTTTTTTTATTATGGGCAATTGAACTAGCGATCGCTTTTTTTAACATAAAGGCGGGACGGGTTTCTCTAAAATATTTCTCTGAGGCAGAGATCGTTTGTAAAACCCGCCCCTACATCCAAAACATCACCCTATGGAAAATCTTGTTGCCGTTGCTAACCAATTCACTCAATCTAGGAAGCTGATAGACATTCAAGCTTTTGGAAATGGCAATATCAATGACACCTTCTTAGTGACAGTGGATTCTACCGGAGAACGGCACTTTATCCTACAACGCATCAACACGCAAGTATTCCGTCACCCCGAACTGGTGATACAGAATATGCGTACCTTCACCGAACACGTTCAAAACCGCCTGCTGAAGGCACCCCTCGATCGTCGTTGGGAAGTACCCCGCGTATTGTTAACTAAAGATGGTCAAGATTATTGTACAGATGGGGACGGTTCTTTCTGGCGGGCGATTAGTTTTATTGAAGGTTCCCAATCTTTCGATACGATGCAGGATACACAACAAGCTAGAGAAGTTGGCTATGCACTGGGGATGTTTCATAATCTAATCAGCGACTTACCTCCGGAAAAACTTGCCGATACTCTCGAAGGGTTTCACATTACACCGCGTTACCTTCAGTACTACGAGGAAGTTTTGGCGAAAACTAGCGCTAGGGTATCCCCGGAAGTGAATTATTGCTTGCAGTTTGTGAGCGATCGCACTCCTTTAGCCCATATCCTAGAAAATGCCAAAACCCAAGGCAAGCTGCCATTACGCTTGATGCACGGCGATCCAAAAATCAATAACGTTATGTTTGATACTGCTACGAGGAAAGCCGTCAGCGTGGTAGACCTCGACACCGTTAAACCCGGTTTGGTACATTACGACATCGGCGACTGTTTGCGCTCCGGTTGCAACCCCGCCGGAGAAGAAACAGCAGATTGGGAGATCGTTTATTTTGATACTGACCTATCTCAGGGAATTTTACAGGGTTACCTCTCGGTTGCCAAAGCATTTCTCACCGAGAATGACTATGCTTACATGTACGACGCAATTCGTTTGATTGCATTTGAATTAGGACTGAGATTCTTTGCCGATCATTTAGCAGGAAATGTTTACTTTAAAGTGAAGCATCCAGAACACAATCTGGCGAGGGCGCTTGTACAATTTAAACTTACCGAAAGCATTGAATCCCAGGAAACAACGATTCGTAGTATTATCGAGGATATGAAATAAGTTGACCTTCCAGAAATCGGGTTTTTTAGACAACACCTTCGCGATTTTGGTCAAACGCCCTCACCCTGAAGGGTGGGGCTACACAAACAAAGCCTGCCTACGCAGGCTAAAATCAAATGCAGGCTGGGTCGGCAGCCTTTGTTTGTATAGCGATACCCTTTAGGGTGTCGGATTTTGACGTTCGCGCAGCGTGCCGTAGGCATAGGTATTGTCTAAAAAACCCGGTTTCTAAAACCAAAAACTATGATGTTTTCTTTGCAACCCTTTCCTTCTAACAAACCGCTGCCGAATTTAAGCATTGCAGGCGATATTGCTCGAAATAGTAATAAAATTGTCATCCGTTATGAGGTTACAGGTGATTTAAAAGAAATTGCGAGAGCTTCGCCTGCCGTGAGGCGTATCGCTCCCCCTGCCAATAGACCTCTCCAAAAAACAAACTCTATGACAGGCGAGACGCCTATCCCACAAGAGTTAGTGGAGCAGTCTAATACACCCGCACGCCAGCACCAATTGTGGGAAGAAACCTGTTTTGAGTTCTTCCTTGGTATTAAGAATTCCCCACAATATTGGGAATTCAACCTTTCCCCTGCCGCACAGTGGAATGTCTATCGTTTTGATGGATATCGTCAAGGAATGCAAGAGGAATTAGCTTTTAGTACACTACCATTTAGGGTTGATAATCAAGCAGACAGTTTGACGCTTTGTATAGATGTTGATTTGGATAAAATTGTGGCAGAAGAACAATTACTGGATGTGGCAATTACTACAGTAATTAAACATAAAAATGGTGAGATTACTTACTGGGCGTTGACGCATCGAGGAACTGAGGCAGACTTTCATTTGCGGGAAAGTTTTATCATTGAGTTGTGACGTGCGATCGCATTGCCTAATTTCCTTAGTTAATCTACTAGCTCATCTAAAGAAAGCTTCAACAAGTCACACAAAACTTTCGTTTGTTGTAGATAAAGCTTTGGAACATATCTGCCAGCTTCCCAATTTTTCACAGTAGTTACACCTAGTAAAACCTAATTTATCGGCGACTTGCTGCTGCGTCAAAGAAAGTGATTGGCGTCGTTGTTTAAGCTTTTCTCCCACACTGCTCATTAACTGTCTGATTCCCCCATTAGTATAATTAAGTTGACTTAACCATAATATTACAGCCAAAGCGCGGCGCGATATGCCTCCGGTACGCTGGCGCGAACGCATCGCCCCATAGCCCACACCTCACAGCTTGACGCTCGTTACCCTTTACCGCTATCCTCACAGCTGAGGGTTGCTTTGGTTGAACGCAAGCAACTAATGTCGCCCAAAAATTTAGTTTTGCTACCCAAAGCTGTTACCAGCAGCGATGGATAGCTGACCACCCAAACTGTTTGCGGCAGTCGGGAGGCTAAATGAGGATTTTAACATTCTCAAGAGCCACCCTGCTTTAACCTGCGTGCGGGGTGGCTAAATTTTTGGGTTTTGATCGAAACCCAAAAATAAGGAGAAAATATCAATGTTTGGACTATTTGGTAGCGATCGCAACGATGACGAGGAGGAAGAAAATACAGAAGCGGAAAACAGACACGCTGTTACCTCTCCTGAAAATTGCGACAAAATGGCTAAAAAGTATGGCTGGGAACTAGATCGAGTCGAGAAAACAGGGCGCGTTCCGCTTGGCTATGACTGCGTTTTCAAAGGTAAGCAAACCAGTTTTTGGGATATGTGGCAGGATCATCAAGATGCTGAGGAATAATATGGAAGACCAAGAAATATATGACGCACTTGCCAACAAATCAACTCTGGTCATTTATATGATTCAGTCAGGCGAAAAGTGGGTGGAAATTAACAGCGATGAATTGGCAATTGGAAATCAAATGGTGAGGAACCTGCGGGTATCTTATGACCATCGCCCAATCCACAAGCGCCAAATCAAAATAGGAGAGCGCCTCACCTATCATGTCAGACAAGAAGGTAGCCCTTGGAATACTTATAAAGTTGTTCCTTCTGAATGGGCGATCGCCAGGGTTACTCATTACGAACCTTGCGACTTAGAGGAATTACCAGAGTTTCGAGGAATTACAATCGCCTATTGCGTTCGCCAACCTCTATCCCCAGAAGAAATTGATGCAATGTCCTACGAAATCGTTTCTAAAGTATCGGTTGACTCGTTTGGAGGTGATGAGGAAGCTTATCAAAAGTTTCTCACCAGCGAGCAATCGAAAGGGTATGTACGGGGTTAGTCTGTGATGTTGAAGCGATCGCACTGCTGAGATATTCTCCCAAGTGCGATCGCGCAGCGTGTGCGTAGCACGTATCGCTGATGCTAGAAACCCGGTTTCTCGCTCGAAACCGGGTTTCTGAGTGTCTGGAAAAAAGCGAACGCACTCCAAAATTGTAGACAAACAAAGATGCGATCGCATTTCACAAATACAATAGCGCTCGCTACCTTTTCAGCATGAAAAATATTGACTAGGAAAAGAAGTTCAGCCTTTTAATGCTTTGATTAGCCTAGTTTCAAATACCAGGTGTCACCAAAAACTTCTGCACAATATGACCAAGACCAGAAGTTATCGTTTCCAATTCCCGATTCGTCCTGACCTTGCTGTGTATTGACAGAACCACGACTTGTAGTATTGAGACTACCAGAGTAATTAAATCTCTGGTAATCATTGAAACCACTATCTAGAGCTTTTCCGTAAGGATCGTCCACAATAATTCCACCACGATTCCAATCAATATCAATCACCTTTACAATATGCCCTGGATTAGTTGTGTAGACACCAGCCATAATGGTTTTGCCTTCGTTCAGTGCGGATTCCCAGTTGTTTTTGGCGAAGTTTTTAAAGAAGGCCAGATCCGTTGATGAAAACCCAGGCATATACTGCTTTCCAGAGGAACCAACACCAAAGTTTGTTGCCAACTTAGAAAGGTTATCCCACCAGTAACGGGCATTACCTCCGTAGTTAGGGTATGTTGATGGATTGGCTTGAAGAATGTTGTCAAGCACATCTTCAAACTGGCGATTTGGTTGGGGATTCTTGACACCAAGATAAGTTAGACAGCTGGCAAGTGTAGTCACATTGCACATATAATCAGCAACAGCTCTGTATTCATTATCCCGCTGGTTAAAGTAAGGAACCTTGTACTGTAGGGTGTCATACCACCGACTACGATCCGATTGAGGTAGTTGAACAACAAGCTGCCTGTATTCTCGAATTTCGTCGATTGTCAGAGATGATGGTTTATTGGCTAACTGACTGAGTCTTCCATCTGGTCCTTGTGAGAAGTTAATAATAAATTTTTCCCAAGGCCCAATTGCATTGCGATTAGCATTAACATTTGCGCCACCACCTCCTTCAGCAACCACATATTGTCCATTCTTAGCGCGAAGTGCCAAGGAGTCTCCACTACGAATTTGTCCACTGCCGTTGACTTTTATTACTTGAAATTCTTCCCAAGGACCAGCAGCTCTCCGATTGGCATTCACAACTCCTCCACCACTGCCTTCTGCAACCACATAGCTTCCATTTTGACTGCGAATATTGACAACATCACCGTTATTCAAGGAGCCACCATTCAAATCAATAAGTGTGAAATTTTCCCAGGGACCAGCAACGTCACGGTTAGCATTGACTGTAGATCCGCCACCGCCTTCAGCAACGACGTACTTGTTTTTTTCAAAAGTTTTAAAAGTTACTTGAGGAATGGTAGTTGACTGCTCTATCCAAAAGACTTGCCCATTTAACTTGAGAACTGCTGAATCATCCTCAGCTTTTAACCCTAGAAGTTCATCCGCACTTATCGTTTGACCTTGAACGAGTCTGGCAAAAATATCTCCCTCATCTCCCGCTGCATCCGAGGTATTTATCTTTGAGTCGATGTAATGCCCAATCTCTTCCAACACCACACTCGTAATTGCCCCTGGATTACCTGCATTTTGGGCAATGAATTCCTCGGATAAATAAACCGTATTCGTCAAACTAGCGAAAGCACCATTCGCCCCATTTATCGCCGCAGATGGCAGAATCTCAATCCCTGGCAGCGCGCTAAAATTACCCCCACCAAACTCTTGAACTAACTTACTAGCAACCTCGCCATTCCAATTATTGCCAAAAGCCAGATTCATCTTGTTGATAAAATCTGCATCGGTCGCCAATCCCTTGAGATAACCGTAAGCGGATTGCAGCGCTAACTCTACAATTGGGTTAGCTAATTCATTCGATAAAACCTGCCCCGTTAGGGAATCTACAGATGATTTTTCAGCTACATCACCGCTGTTGTTATTGCCTAAATTTAAACTGACAGCGCTTGCAGATACCAACGATAAATTCGGTGGCAACAGATTGCTATAACCGCTAAAATCACCGCCGAATGTTAAATTTTTGATTTCAATTTCTGGTTGACTAAATGCATTGTGCGGGGGGGTAGTATATCACTGGTTGGTTCTAAATTAAAGCCTGAATTCGCAAAACCAGACTTGAATGCGTCCAAACTGTTACTTTGTGCGGGCAGCAGTGAATCTAACATTGGCTTTTCCTTAACGGCTTTTTTAAGTGTAAAAGTACTTATATGGATTTGTAACGAAGAAATAATAAATTTTACTTACTCTTTAATTTGGGTGTGAAGTAAGTATTTACTACAGGGAATTAAAATGGGTATTTGTGAGGAGAAAGAAAGCGCGATCGCCTTTTTACCCAGCACAATCACGCAAAGCCATCTCCTACCAAAGCATATTAGCAAAAGGCAACTTTTCCCCCGCTAACTCGCTCGGGATAAAAAACTGGTTAAAGATTGGTAAAATCCGTAATCTTATTACCAGCTATATGAAAAACAGTCTTTGGGTACGGGAAAGTACGCAGAAAGGCAGACCGAGAAGTTACGCAAAGAACCACGCGCGAGTAGGGGCGGGTTTTACCGATAAATAATAGGAAGGAGACAATTCAGATAAACCCGCCCCGTAGTGGGTAGGATGCGTTCGCGAAGCTAGCCCTTGGCATATCGCGATCGCCTGCTAAGGGTGCGATCGCTTGCTCCGCTTTGTCGTCAAGCTTTCTATCTCGTTGTGCTAACATTACGGCAAATATACCTGTCTGTATTGAATGCAACTGTATGAAGTTATCTGGAAAGATCAATTTGTGGAGAAACTTGCGGTTAAGCATAGTGTAACTACTGATGAGGTCGAGTAAGTTTTGTTTTCCAGCCCTCATGTCCGCAAAGCGCATTCTTCACCCATGTCCCAGTTGCGATCGCCTACCACGATTGCCTAATGCGCGTTAGTTAATCTACCAGATCGTTTAAGGAAAGCTTCAGGAGGTCACACAACGTTCTAGATAGAGCTTTGGAATATATCTGCCAGCTTCCCAATTTTTCACAGTAGTTACAGTCACACCTAATTGATCGGCGACTTGCTGCTGCGTCAAAGAAAGCGCTTCCCGTCGTTGTTTGAGCTTTTCCCCCACATTAGTCATTCACTGTCTGATGCCAAAATTAATAGCGATCGCATACCCAACTAAGACAACAAGCGCTCGCACTATCACAAAGGAAAGTGCGAGCGCGCTCCTCAAGTAAGCAGATCTAAAACTTACTCACCTATGCTGTTCCCCACCAGGAAAGGAACTCATCCCAAGTTGTATCGGCGGCAAAAGATGGACTCCAGTTATTGTAATTAGCAGTGGGTGCATTACCGCGTTGCTGGAAGTTAATTGATAAACCAGTACCCCGTCCATTAATTGAAGAGTAATTGCCAAGTATTGCACTATTGTAGGCGTTGAGAGCCGTTTGAGCCGCAGTGCGGATGCTTGCTGTTATGCCTATGTCGTTGGCAACTCTTGACAGCAGGGTGCCTAAATCCCGGTAGCCAGGAAAATCTCCATCACCGAAAGTACTGGAATTAGCACGATGCGTCTCCAATCGACTGCGATCGTTTAATGTGGAGCTATTCATGAAGGTCGTGGCAAATTGACTCAAAGCGTTGGATAAGTTGTTCATGCCTCCTAAATTGATCGCTGATAGGGTTTCCTCAAAGCCGTTCCATCCCGTATCAGCATAATCCTGACCGTAGCGGTTAACAATCGTAGTACCTAGCTGCGCTGCGGTCATTGTAGAATTAGCAGTCAGAGCGGACAAAATCGTGGTGTAATTAAAACCTGTTCCGGGTACAAGTTCCTGGGAACCAACAAAGACAGAGGTTTGATTTCTGATTTGATGAGCGAATTCAGTCATTCCCATCAGACAGGAATCTGCACCAACCAGGTTGATTCTGTGAGAAAAACCAGATAGAACGCCCCTAAGTTCGCTAGCAGTAATCGAGTCACGAGTCAGGTCGTCATAAGCAATACTGCGACCATCTCCGTGCCCCCATAATATCAAGCCGTAGTTATTAGCTTGATAGTTGGTCGTAGCCCAATTGACGAAGTTGCTGAGTGTATTCGGATCGCCCATATTCGCTTCGCCAATGCTCGTTCCCCAGTTCAAACCGGGCGTACTTCCTGTATTGATAATTCCCCGACGAGTATCTGTCCAGTCACCGAAACGATTATCGTACCCAGCAGTGCGATCGAGTTGAACCACAACATTGACGTTATTTCTGGAGCCAACATTTGCCATTTCTAGGAAGTCATCAATGGCAAACTCCTCCAGGTCGTCGCCTGGCATGTAAACCATAAAAGTCCAGTTTGCCGGAGCCACCGCCACCGGGTTAGCCGTCAACCTGAGACGGTCATTGGTATTCACCCCACTCATCGAGTATACCTGTGGAAAGTAAGTCTTGGGATTAATCGAAATTTGAATCAGGTTGCCATTGATGTCGAGTAACTCTAAAATGCCATTGCCACTCAAACTATTGAGATTGAGACTGAAGTTACTGTTGTTATTCAGGGTGAAGCGATAGAAGTCGTTGGTATCGGCAGTACCAACAAAGTCGCTGAAAGTTTGAGTGCCGCTCAGGTTACCGATGTTACGGGCACTACCCAGAGTGCTGTCCATTTCTATCTGAATGGCTTTTTCATTTAACGTGATAGTCGCCGTATCATCCTCAGCTTTCAACGCTAACAGTTCACCTGCACTTAATGTCTTGCCTTGAACCGTTGCAGCAAAAATTTCTCCTTGCTCTCCCGCTGCATCAGAAACATTCACCTTTGAGTCTATATAATGCCCAATTTCTTCCAGAATCACCCTCGTAATTGCTTGTGGATTCCCTGCATTTTGGGCAATGAATTCCTGGGATAAATAAACCGTATTCGTCAAACTAGCAAAAGCGCCATTCGCTCCATTTATCGCCGCAGATGGCAGAATCTCAATTCCTGGCAGCGCCGTTAAATTTCCCCCACCAAAGTCTTGAACTAACTTACTAGCAACCTCGCCGTTCCAATTATTGCCAAAAGCCAGATTCATCTTGTTGCTGAAATCTGCATCATTCGCCAATCCCTTGAGATAACCGTAAGCGGATTGCAGCGCTAACTCTACAATTGCGTTAGCTAATTCATTCGATAAAACCTGCCCCGTTAGGGAATCTACAGATGATTTTTCAGCTACATCACCGCTGTTGTTATTGCCTAAATTTAAACTGACAGTGCTGGCAGATCCCAACGATAAATTCGGTGGCAACAGATTGCTATAACTGCTAAAATCACCGCTGAATGTTAAATTTTTACTGGCATTTTCTGCTTGAATAAATGCCCTATTTTTCAGGGGGATGTGGTAGATATCGCTGGTTGGTTCTAAATTCAAGCCATAGGCGAAGGACGGATTGATAGATGCATCCAAACTGTTACTTTTATCGGGCATCATTGAGTCAAACATTGCCATGTCCAAAAAGCTTTAACTTCACCATAAAAGCACCTATATCGATTTGTCATTAGCAAATAATAAACTTTACTTGATATTTAAACTTCTAAAAAAAATAAGTATTTAACGATCTGAATTAAACTGCGTATTTCTGAGGATAAATAAGGCGCGATCGCGTAGGGTGCCGTAGGCATATAGCATTTGTAAACAGCACCCTCACGCAAAGCGAGCGCATCCCAAATCGTATCAACAGAAGGCAACTTTTCCCCCGCTAACTCGCTCGCTATAAAAAACTGGTTAAATATTGGTAAAATCAGCAATCTTATTACCAGCTATATGAAAAACAGTCTTTGGGTAGGAGAAAGTACACAGAAAGGCAGACCGAAAAGTTATGGAAAGAACCACGCGCGAGTAGGGGCGGGTTTTACCGATAAATAATAGGAAGGAGACAATTGAGATCAACCCACCCCCTAGTGGGTAGGATGCGCTCGCGCTCGCACCGAAAACAAGCGCTCGCGGGGTAGTTGCACGATAACATGGAAGTAATTCACAAGATACAGACTTACCTATGCCAACTCTTCTAGACATCGAAGCTGCTATCAAACAGTTACCAGAAAGCGATGTTCGTCAACTTGCGGCATGGCTTCAGGACTATTTAAATGATATGTGGGAGCGGCAAATTGAAGCGGATTTAGCATTGGGTAAATTGGATAACCTGATAGCCAAAGCAGAAGCAGACATAGCCGCCGCTCAAGTGAGGGATCTCAATGAAGTCCTTGACAACACCTGACTTTTGGAAAGCTTATGCTGGATTACCTCAAGATGTAAAAGAGCAAGCTAAAAAAGCCTACCAACTATGGCAACATAACCAATCGCATCCCTCTCTACACTTTAAGAAGGTAGGTAAAAATCTTTGGTCTGCTCGTATAACTGGTGACTACCGAGCATTAGCTTTGAAAAAGGGTGACGATTATTACTGGTTTTGGATTGGTACTCATGATGAATATGATGCTCTTCTAAGTTAACAGGAGAATGAATCATATTTTTTGGCACAATGGCAACTTAATTGAAGGTAAAACCCTAGAACTCGCAATAGACGATCCGGGGTTACTTTACGGCGCGACGGTTTTTACCACCCTCCGGGTGTATGATGGGAATTTGGATCATCCTCAAACGAATTGGCTCGCACACCTGCGTCGCCTCTCTTCTTCCCTCCAAAGCTTAAATTGGCAGATACCAAACTGGGAACTTGTGCGACAAGGTGCAGAAATATTAAAACAACACTTTCCAGTTCTCAGAATTACCATATTTCCCGATGGGCGCGAATGGATTACCGGGAGAAACTTACCCGCAGATTTGACAGAAAGACAAAAATATGGTATAGCGGCTTGGGTAGCGGAAAGGGGGGAATGGGGGCGATCGCTTCCCACTCACAAGACAGGTAATTACCTATCGGCTTGGCTAGCATTGCAGCAAGCCCAAAAATACGGTGCAAAAGAAGCCATATTAGTGGATGCATCGGGAAATTGGTTAGAAACCAGCACCGGCAACCTGTGGGGATGGCAAGATGGTAGGTGGTGGACGCCGCCCCTCGATGCGGGAATTTTGCCAGGATTAATGAGGGAGCAGTTAATTAATCGGTTGCACAGCCAAAATGAGACAGTAGGGGAAGAACCATGGACGGCTGATTTTGTGGCGGGATTGGAAGCGATCGCCTATTCCAACAGCGTCGTCGAAGTCGTCCCCATCCATACCATTGTGAGGAGCAGGGGAGCAGAGGAGCAGGTGAGCAGAGGAGCAGGTGAGCAGGTGAGCAGCCCCATTACCAATTACCAATTACCAATTACCCATCACCCAGTTTTGCTAAAATTGCGTCCTTAACTCACTAGGTCGCGAATTCTGAGATAAGTTAAGATAAATTAACACAAGGTGGTGACAAAAAGTCCTGGGTCAGCACCAGGCTCTAAAGAGACGGGGCCTTTTAGCCTCAAATCTTTAGGTAGCTGACCAGCCTAAGTCCGGTGAAATGGGGAAACTACGTTATCGGTAAGCGTTAAACCTCCTACCTACAGATGCGTAGCCAGTCTGAGCTGCTAGAACTCAACAGTTAAACAGTTTTACGAGGGGTAAGACAGTGCTTTTGGGATAGTACCGACCGATAACTTTGGCTAGGCTAACTTTACTGGAGTAGCAAGGCGTTCCCGGCATCCAGGGAAACTGGGCAAGTACTACTCCTCTACTTGTCCTACCCTTTTAGGGGGAGGGCATTGTGATTAATGCCGTGTCACGTTTCATCCACCACTTAAAAGATGGTGGAAACCACGTTCCAGTGAGGCTTTAGATGATAAAAGCTAGGAGGATTGACTTAAGGTGAATAAACAATGGAGAAATGCAGGGCTGTACGCATTGCTAGCCCTTGTCGTGGTTGCATTAGCCACCGCATTTTTTGACAAGCAAGCCCCGACTAGCAAGACTTGGCGCTACAGTCAGTTCATTCAGGAAGTCCAAAAGCAACAAAACAGAGAATTTGATAAAGTCAGCATCACCGCTGACCGGACTAAGGCGCGGTTTAGGGATCGAAACGACTCAAAGACCTGGATCTGGGTCAACCTCCCCAACGACCCGGATCTGATTAATATACTGACAGCAAACAAGGTCAATATTGAAGTATTGCCTCCCCAAGACGAAGGCTTCTGGCTGAGAGCGTTGAGTAGCTTGTTCTTCCCCATCCTGCTTTTGGTAGGATTGTTCTTCTTGCTGCGCCGCGCCCAAAATGGCCCAGGATCTCAAGCAATGAACTTTGGCAAGTCAAAAGCCAGAGTGCAAATGGAACCCCAAACTCAAGTAACCTTTGGGGATGTTGCCGGTATTGACCAAGCCAAGCTGGAACTCAACGAAGTTGTTGACTTCCTCAAAAACGCCGACCGCTTTACCGCCGTTGGTGCGAAAATTCCCAAAGGCGTGTTGCTAGTTGGCCCTCCAGGGACGGGTAAAACTTTGCTCGCTCGCGCCGTCGCTGGGGAAGCTGGCGTGCCTTTCTTCTCGATTTCCGGTTCGGAGTTTGTCGAAATGTTCGTGGGTGTGGGTGCTTCCCGCGTGCGCGACTTGTTTGAACAAGCTAAAGCCAACGCACCCTGCATCGTCTTCATCGATGAAATTGACGCCGTTGGTCGTCAGCGGGGTGCAGGTCTAGGCGGCGGTAACGATGAACGGGAACAAACCTTAAACCAGTTATTGACCGAAATGGACGGTTTTGAAGGCAATACTGGCATCATTATTATTGCCGCTACCAACCGTCCAGATGTGTTAGATGCAGCTTTAATGCGTCCGGGTCGGTTTGACCGTCAAGTCGTCGTAGATCGTCCCGATTACGGCGGACGCTTGGAAATTCTCCGAGTCCACGCCCGCGGTAAGACTTTGGCGAAGGATGTGGATCTGGAAAAGATTGCCCGTCGGACTCCTGGTTTTACTGGTGCGGATTTGTCTAATTTGCTCAACGAAGCGGCTATTTTGGCTGCGCGTCGCAATTTGACCGAAATTTCGATGGATGAAGTCAACGACGCGATTGACCGCGTGTTGGCGGGTCCGGAGAAGAAAGACCGGGTAATGAGCGAAAAGCGCAAGACTTTGGTCGCCTATCACGAAGCAGGTCACGCCCTTGTGGGTGCGCTGATGCCAGATTATGACCCAGTACAGAAGATTAGCATTATTCCGCGCGGGCGGGCTGGTGGTTTAACTTGGTTCACGCCGAGTGAAGATCGGTTAGATTCTGGTTTGTATAGCCGTTCTTACTTGCAAAATCAAATGGCTGTCGCTTTAGGCGGTCGCGTTGCTGAAGAAATTATCTTTGGTGAGGAAGAAGTTACTACTGGTGCGTCGAACGACTTGCAACAGGTGGCGCGGGTGGCGCGTCAAATGGTGACAAGATTTGGGATGAGCGATCGCTTGGGTCAAGTGGCGTTGGGTCGTCAGAATGGGAACATGTTCCTCGGTCGCGATATCATGGCGGAACGGGATTTCTCGGAAGCAACTGCTGCGGTGATCGATGATGAGGTTCGCAAGCTGGTGGCGCAAGCTTACACCCGCGCTAAAGATGTGTTGGTGAGTAATAAGCACGTTTTGGATCAACTGGCGGATATGTTGGTTGAGAAGGAAACTGTTGATGCCGATGAGTTGCAAGAGTTGTTGGCTAATAGCGATGTGAAGATGGCTGCGATCGCTTAATTGCAGATTGCAGATTTTAGATGGAAGATTTGGGGAAATTCTGGGTAATCCAGGGTTTCCCTGATTTTTTTTGAACCGCGAAGACGCGATAGACGCGATAGCGGCTTCCCGTAGGGTAGGGCGCGAAGGAAGAGGGTAGGGGAGGGCTTACTCGCTATCCTTGTTTGAGTTGTACAGGTAGAGCATTACGAACTCTTCAGCCGCTTCTGGGTCAAGTTTTTCCAAACCGCTTTTAATCTCAAAAATGACATCTCCTGTTGGCTCTCTCACTTCATTGACCCAACGGCTAACATTGGCTGGAGCAATTTCCATTGCGATCGCCAGCTTGTTTTGACTAATGCCTTGACACTCTCCGGTCTCTTGACGCGGAGATTCTTGGTTCATAGAGCGATCTTGCCCAGGCTTGTTGCCAAATCCGGACAGAGGATCTTCTCTTCCCAAGCGTTAATTCCCGTGTGTCCCACGGTATTTGTTAACTGATAACCAGTCTGTTTCAGCGCCTTATCCAAAATATTTATCGCTGCATTATGGTCGCGGTCTAAGACGCATCCACATTGACAAATGTGAGTGCGAACAGACAGCGACTTTTTCACTATTTCACCGCATCCGGAGCAATTTTGACTGGTATATTGAGGCGGTACTCCTATCACCACCTTCCCATAAACCCTACCCAAATATTCCACCCATTCGGTGAATTGCGACCATGCAGCATCGCTAATAGACTTGGCTAAATGGCGATTCTTCACCATGTTTCGGACTTGCAGTTTCTCAAACGCCACGAAATCATTCGATTTCACCACGCACAATGCCGTCTTGACGGCAAAGTCTTTACGCTGGCGGGAAACTTTTAGATGCTTGCGCCCCAATCTTTTAATTGCATGAAGGCGATTGTTGGAGCCTTTCTTTTTCCTAGAAACGCGACGATGCAACCTTTTTAACGCCTTTTCGGATTTACGTAGGTGGCGAAGATTCTCTACCTTGTTCCCTTCGGAATCGGTATAAAAGGCAGCTAATCCCACATCCAGTCCGATGGTTTTACCAGTAGGCTTAACATCGATATTGCGTTGTGCTTGAATGACAAACTGAACGTAGTAGCCATCGCTACGCCGTACTATTCTTACCCGTTTAATTTGTTCTATTTGGTAATAGTGGAGATCTCGCGTCCCTATCAGTTTTAACCTACCGATACCCCATTTATCGGTAAAGTTGATATATTTGCGGTCGTCTGATAGCTTCCATCCGGTGGTTTTGTATTCCACGGAGCGGTTGCGCTTTTGAAATTTGGGATACCCAATATTTCCCTGCTTGCCAGACTTACAGTTATCGTAAAATCGCTGCACCGAAAACGATGCTCGCTCGGTTGCTGCTTGTCTCCCTTGGGAATTAAGTTTATCTGCCAACCCAAATTCTTTTGCTAAAATAGCACGTTTGCTAAATTCAGACAATTTAACGCCACGATTGTCCATCCAAAATCTAATGGTTTTGTTGCGAATGAATTGAAATGTTCGGATCGCTTCGTCGATTGAACGGTATTGTTCAGCTTTTCCTTTGATTTTAAATTCGTAGACAATCATAGCGTTATTCTCATCGACCTTTGTTTATTGTACAACCTGTCTTAGGGAGCTTGTATTTCCCTAAAGCAAGTTGTAACAAAACGTCATATGTGACTGCAACTAAAGTTGCTCGTGTCCGCTGCTCGATCGCGCAATAAATTGACGTGGCTTTCAGCGTCCCGCTCTTCTTAGGTAAATGTTACCCATTAGGTAAGATGTTTTAGTATCTTACCTAATAGGTAACTTTTTCCGGAAATACCCGATTTCCTATGATTGAAGACTTTCTATCCGAACCGAAGGAAAGCCCTACAACGCCGAATCCTAGCCCAAGGTCAGGCGAGGACCGCGATCCTTTGAGAGTGCTGCTGATTGGTTCTCGCCAAAGGGTAATTCGCGAGAGACACAAGCTGTTTGCAATGGGTTATGCTCAACTTTACGAATGGAGTTCTCTGCAACGCGCTCGTATTCCTGGTAAAGTCATGAGTATTTTGACTAAATATTCGGATAAAGTATTGACTGAATTACCCGATTTGGACAACAAACCGGAGCGAGAATAACTGTTGGATTTGTGCGGAAATAGGGGGTGCGATCGCGAAGCTAGCCCTTGGCATATCGCTTGATAAAATACGAGCGATTATGATTGGGATGTGTTTGGCGATCGCACCTTTATCTGGAAGAATAATTCGCCAAATTTACTCATGTTAAACTAGAAGCAAGGCAAGAGCTAAGTTGGGGAAAAATAACTATGACAGCTACTCTACAAGCAACAGAAAAGCGCTACTACACCCCAGAGGAATATTTAGCACTGGAAGAAACCGCAGAATACAAAAGTGAATATCACGATGGCGAGATCGTACCGATGACGAGTGGAAATACAAATCACAATCAAATTGCACTCAACTTAAGCGTTGCCTTAAGTATCGCTTTTAAAAAACAGAATTACCGAGTATACATTGGTGATGTGCGCTTGTGGATACCGAAATTCAAACGCTTTACTTATCCTGATGTGATGGTAATTGCAGGTCAACCGGAATATTACAATAACCGTAAAGATACTATTACCAATGCTCAAGTAATTATTGAAGTTTTATCGAAATCGACTAAGGGTTACGATCGAGGTGATAAATTTCAATTTTATCGCACAGTACCCAGTTTTAAAGAGTATATTTTGCTCGACCAAAGTCAGATGTTTATCGAACAGTATACTAAACAAGAAAATAAGCGCTGGTCTTATAGCGTGTACGATCGAGAAGATGCGGCGCTAACCTTCAGTTCTTTTCAGGTTGAAGTCTCTCTAGAAGACATTTATGACAAGGTTGATTTTGCCAATGGGGAACCTCAAGAATATCCAGAATATTTCTACGAAATGGAAGAGGAATGAGAGCGATCGCATGATGATTAATTATTAAATTTGCCAGCCTGCTTGGGATTAAAAATCCGGGCAAGTGTAGACGATACCACCGGAGTTTAAATGGTTGTAGGGGCGGGTTTTACCAACAATATTTGTCACCAACAGATAACTTAAATAAACCCGCCCCGACCGATGATTTTGCCAGAAACCAAATTTCTAAGGTATACAATAAAAATATCTCAAAATCCATGCACCCCTTTCCTCCGATGACAGAATCAACCCAGAAACGCCAAGTTCGCCGAGGTCGCATTTTTCCCGAACACCAGAGTAGTCCAGAAACTCGCGCTAGACGCATCGCTGAAAGGGAAAAATTAGGTAAGCGCTGTCGCCAAATTTTCGAGCAAATTCGCCCACAATTAATGTCAACTCATTACAATTGGTTCATCGCCATTGATGCAGAAACAGGTAACTATTTGCTCGATGAAAAGTTTGATGGTTTGATGCACAAAGTGAAAGTTAATTATCCGTTTAATGGTAGAGTCAGATTAACCACTTTTCGCCTGAATGAAGATGGTTATTGTGGTTTAATATGATTTCGGGTCGATTTGAGGAACGGGGAAAACTGATTTTTGAGATTGAATTAGTCACAGCTTACGGAAAAAAACTTGCTGTTGATGTGTTACTGGATACAGGGTTTACGACGGGTTACTTGGCAGTTCATGCGGATGATATCGAAGCTTTAGGTTGGCCTATTTTAACTTCTGAAGTTGAAATGCTCTCCAGCAAGAGGAACTGAATATTTTGATATTTATGAAGGTCGGGTAATTGTGGATAGCAGAGAATTTATTGTCCCGGTTCACGTCGGTTAGGACTTGCCGGAAATTATGTTTGGTCGTCAATGGTTGAGTTTAATGAAGCTGGTTATTGATGAAAAAAATGGAATTTTTACTTTGGAATACGTGGGAGAGTAATTGGTTTTGCGTTCAAAGTCCGCCCGGAGATTAAAATCCCAGGCTAATAGCGAAAGTCCATTAAAATGGACTGGGTGGTAAGAAGCGGAGTTTCTGAGGTTTACCAGTCGGTTTTAACCGACTTTCGCTATGAGACGGGGAATTTATTCCCCGGCGGACTTTGACCACAAATGCAAAATCTAAGTTCAAGGTAGAAACTGTTGCCAGAAACAAAATTGATGACCCTGATGTAAGATATGAGTTTACCGAGTTGGCGGCGAACTTCAACGCGACACCCGCCAAATTTCGATAACTCCGTCAACACTGCCGCTAACCAAAGTCTGCCTATCTGGATTGATGGCGACAGAATAAACCAAGCTGGAATGACCCGACAAAGACCGGATTAAATTACCTGTCGCCAAATTCCAAATTTTGATCGTATGTTTAGCAGCATTTCCCTTGACGACTCAAGAATAAACCACCAGCCATAACCGCGAGTGCCATCACCGTACTCGGTTCGGGAACCGACGACGGCGGCTGGGACGGAGTCACGGCGAAGGAAGCGTTATCGATATCGAAAGCATCCACGGATGATCCACCATTCCCAAAGACGATCGAACCGAAATCGATATTGCCGATAACGCCGAAAAATCCAGTGTTAGCGCCGATCGCGGTCCCAACACCAAAGGTTTGATTGCCCGTACCGTCAAAATTCCCCGTGAGTGTTAAACCGGGGTCATTAACACTGAAAAAGTCGGCACCGAAGGCACGCACCGCGCCAGGGAAAGTCCAAGTTATGGTTGCAGAGGCAGTATCACCTCCGGTAGCATTCCGGTACTGACCACCTGTAACGGCATTATTGTCGAAGCGGATCGCGCTAATGTCAGGAGGGAAAGAATTCGTCGAGACGATCCCCGAATCGAGGGTAATCGTTTGAGCTTTCGGGATGTCGGTGCTAAAAGTATCGGTGGTAACACTATCGCTAATCGCTTCAACCGCCGCTTGCCACGCAGCGCGATTGGTGTAAAGCGTATAAGCTTGAGCCGAAGATAGGGTACCGAGAACTAAAGTGGCTGTTCCCATGGCTAGGGTGAGAGATTTCCAGGTAGAAGGCATGATTATCTTAGTTTCCTCGTCAAAATAAGGTATGAGCTGTAATTCGGACTCAAGGTTAACATTGGAATAAATAAATATATCTGTCAAGGTATATGTCAAAACTTCATCTAAACTTTAAAATAAGCTTACTTTCCTCTGACTAACAGAATTCCCACCTAATTTAGAAACCCAAAACCAACAACACCCCCGCCGCCACGCCTAGAGGTAAATTGGTTTTCCGCTTTCCCAACTTTTGCGCCAGTTCGTCTATCCTCTGCAAAAGTACCTGGGTATTCAGGGGTCTATCCCCAGGCTTTTGCGCCATCAAATTATCGATAAAATCAGCCAAACTCGGTGAAATATTCGCCGCCTGTCGCCAGGGAAACACATCGTTATGGGCATCGTAAAATTTTAAAGGTTGCTGTCCCGTCAGCAAATGCACAAACGTCCGTCCCAATGCAAAAAAATCTGATTGCGGTACAGCTTGATGATTCATTTGTTCCGGTGGCGTGTACCCAGCAGAAACTACCGCCGTAATTTGGTATCCCGCACCCAGTTTGGCAAGATAAGTATAGGTAGCTTCCCTCGCGGTGCCAAAATCAATCAACACCAACTGCCCATTCGGTCTTAGCATGATATTGGGCGGCTTAATATCCCGATGGAAATACTGCTTCCCATGCACTAAATGCAATATTTCTGCTATTTGCTTTAACCAGGCGATTGCTTGCTGTTCGGAAATGGGATGATTTCCCTGCTGTGTTAGCCACTCTTTTAAATTTGAACCCTCGATTTTTTCCATCACAATGCAGTGCAAAATCAACTCGTTTCTGGTTTGATATGGGAAATAACCATCGACTTTGGGAATACCGGGATGCTGAAACTGCGCTAATACTTTTGCTTCTTGCTGAAATAGTTCGACTGCTTTCGGTTGGTTGTTGAGATGTTCTTTGAGGACTTTGAGTATTTTGGGCGTTCCCCGTTCTTCGGCGATGTAAATTTTGCCAAAACCGCTGTTATCGCTGAGGAGTCGCATCACTCGATAGCGTCCTTGCAGGAGTAAATCGGAATTGCAACTTTGACAGTGGCGGTTGTTACTGTTGTGCGGATTGTCTGGTTTTGGGCAAATCGGGTTGATGCAAAGGCTCATAACTGCGGCAGGATGGCTGTATCCAGTATAAGAGCAGATTGTTTATTCTTTACTCTATGGTATTTTTCAGAAACCCGGTTTCTCGGACAATACCTTCGCCAAAATCCGACACCCTCAAGGGTGTGGCTATACAAACTTTGGCTGCGGAGGCAGCCTGTAAGAATTTGAGCCTGCGAAGGCAGGCTTTGCTTGTGTAGCCCCACCCTTGAGGGTGTGGGCGTTTCAGAGTATAACGCACCGAAAACTATCTCTCGTCTAAAGATGGTGCCGTACTCTCGTCTAACGCACCCTACTGAAGTTGCTACAAATTACTGGAAATTGTCTTAAATTTATCTGGCGAACCGAGGGAGTAATCTTCTAATTTGAAGTCGGCGAAGGGTTTCTTTTCTAACCTATCGCGCAATGCTTCATCCACATTTACCCCTGGTGTTTTGTTTTTCACTCCAATAACGATCACGCTTCTTTGGTATGAGGTTAAATCTTGATTCGCCTGACAACCACTGCGTCTAAATTGCCCTAAGTTTAATAAGCGATAACCTTGGACGCTGCGGACGTTGCGAAAGATTTTTTTCACCACAAGTTGTATTTGCTGCGATCGCGCAAATGCCCGCCGTTCTTCATCGGTTAAATTTCCCTCACAAGAAGCAGTTCCCACCGATACAATTTCGGTGGGATTTTCCATGATTCTGCGGATGCCTTCTTGTTCCAGGTTAGTTCTTAAGGTATCAAGGGTGATTACTTCAGCGTTATGTTGAATTTGATAAGTGCTACCAAACGACCATTTATATTCAACCGAAAGAACGGCAACGCTAAATTCTGCCGTTCTTCCTTGACTATCTGCACCTTTTATGTAGGGAAAATAATCTACTTTACCTTTTCTTTCGGGTCTTTGAGTCACTATATTATTAAGGCGGTTTATCCCACTCAAAGCTAAACCAGTTAAACCTATTAATCCCAAGGCTACTAGCAGCACGCCAATTAAAGCAAGCAGGGGTAATTTATCGTTTTCTTGCCGCCGGGTAGAGGGCAATAACGTTGTTGTTCTTGTCTTAATCCAGCCCAGTAATGCTGACAGTAATGCTAGACCTCCAACCCAGCGCACTAAGGTTGGTATTAATGTTGTATTTGTCCGATTCTGGCGCGGTACTGCTGGCACAAATGTTGTATCTCTACCAATCCCGCCTACATTGACAGTTTCAGTTAGTTCGCGTTTAATTTCTTCGATTCGTTGCAAAAGATCCTGAGTATTGGCGGGGCGCTGTTTTATATCTTTTGCCATTAATCCATCGATTAAATCTAACAGTAACGGCGAAACGTGGGTGGCATAACCGCGCCAATTTAATACATCGTTGCGGCTATCGTACATATCTAAAGGGTGTCTTCCTGTGAGTAAAAAGACAAACGTGCGTCCTAAAGAATAGAAATCTGACTGCGGTATTGCTTGACCAAATGCTTGTTCTGGTGCGGTGTATCCTGATGATTCAATTGCCGTTATTCTTTGTCCGCCGCTGATTTTTGCCAGGTAGGTATAAGTCATTTCTCTGGCAGTGCCAAAGTCGATTAATACTAGATCCCCCCCTGCCCCCCCTGGCAAAGGGGGGGTGTGCCGATCCCCCCCTGCCCCCCCTGGCAAAGGGGGGGTGTGCCGATCCCCCCCTGCCCCCCCTGGCAAAGGGGGGGTGCGTTCCCCCCCTTGGGAAGGGGGGGTAGGGGGGGATCCTCGTCGCAGCATGATGTTAGATGGTTTAATATCGCGATGCAGATATTGCCTAGTATGGACTAGATGTAAAATTGCAGCTATTTGTTCTAACCAATTGAGGGCTTGTTCTTGGCTAATTGGTTGATTTCCTCGCTGTTCTAGCCATTGTTCTAAGTTGACACCCTCGATTTTTTCCATGCCGATGCAGTGCAACCGGATGCTATTTCGGGTTTGATATGGGAAATAGCCATCAACTTTGGGAATTCCGGAGTTATTTAGTTGTCCTAATACGGCTGCTTCTTGCTCGAATAATTCTACGGCTTTGGCGTTGCGGTTGAGGTCTTCTTTGAGTACTTTAAGAATTTTGGGGGTGTTGCCTTCGTAAGCTTCATAAACTTTGCCAAAGCCTGTTTTATCGTTCAAAAGACGAGTTACCCGATATCGCCCCGCTATTTCTAGGGGTGAACCGCAACCTTGGCAGAAGCGGCTGTTACCATCGGCAGGGTTGTCTGGTTGAGGGCAAATGGGGTTAATGCAAAGGCTCATGGCTAGCAGCAAGGTACTGTATTAGTAGTATAGGATGCGATCGCACCAACATAACTGCATCTAGAATACCTTGCCAGCTATCTTGCTATTCGGTATGGGTGTAGGGGCACGGCAATACAAATATGTTGGTAAAACCCAACAATATCATCATGCCGATTGGGTGTAGGGGCACGGCAATACAAATATTTTGCTAAAAACCCAACAATATCATCATGCCGATTGGGTGTAGGGGCACGGCAATACAAATATGTTGGTAAAAACCCAACAATATCATCATGCCGATTGGGTGTAGGGGCACGGCAATACAAATATGTTGGT
>NZ_BLAY01000099.1 GCF_020521235.1 Microseira wollei NIES-4236
TCGAATACCAACATCGCTACGTCGCTATATCTGACGTAAAACATTCTACCATAGATCCTGTCCGCAATTCATCTCACCGCCAAAGGTCGTACCGTTATGGCGGGAGCCTTCTTGCGGTTGAAGGTAAATGTTCGGTCGATTTGCCGTAGTATAAAGGTGGCAAGGCATATGCTGGAATTTCGGGTTCAAGCTTTTCCAGCGCCTTGCCCAAAACTCCGACACCGATAGCAGAATCGACAATTAGCGGTAAGTGGGGACCATGTTGCTCAATAGTCCCTACGGGTTGGATGATTACTACATTGGCTTTATCGGGCATCGCCTGGATTTCAGTCCAGGTAAGGTAGGGGAAAAAACGTGCTGGTGGAATGAAACCGTGCATCAAGGAATTTGAGATTTGAGATTTGAGATTTTATTTTACTCGTTTCCCGCTAAAAGAATACCTATTTAAACAACCGCCAAGAAGCCATAGACGCTTTCAGAGGCGCACCCGTTGGGTAGGACGCCAAGAAATAAGAGAGGAAGATGGTAAGTAAATTACAGCAGATTGCGAGTGAGTGAGGTACAGCATCAACCATCTCTGTACCAGATCGCTAGCGATGATTGCCCCTACCCTCAACGATCGCTACACCCACGATCTGTAGTAGGGGCACGGCATCAACAATCTCTGTACCCGATCAAAAGACTTTGCTGCCGTGCCCCAAAACCCCGCCAATCAATACTTGTGTGCTTGAGTTCCCCTCATGTACCTCATGGCGCTGCAATCGGCTATAAGGTCATAGGTGTTCCCTAAAATTGTATCGGCGATCGCTTGAATTTCGCCGCTCATATTTATCGCTTGTTTGGTCGTGCAATCTCAAAGGTGTTGAAGACTTGAAGGGGTCTTGCAAAACTACATTCAATCCCCATTTTACTGCTAAGCTAATTTCCTTTGCCAACTCGGTATTAGCTTTTTCCTGTTGTTTTTTCCACCCCTCCTCACTGGTAGCATAGAGAGTAGGCAAACGATTGAGAGCATAGGCAATTACCTGTGCTGGATTGATGTAATAAACCACTTTCTGCGACAGTTTCTCGAGTTGCCGTTCCACTTCTTGAGCTACTATCGGTTCTATAGCATTGCGATAAATTAGAGGTTCCATAGTTGTTGTAAATTTAGCTGCGAATAACAAGCGATCGCATTAACTCTATTTGTTTAGTTAAATGGATATTTTTCCAAATTTTTGCCTAAACCGCCATTCGATTCGTTTAAGATACACCATCGCCTCTGACGGTAACATATTCTTAGCGATCGTCATCAAGGGAAATCGGTATTACTCCCATAGTCTTTAATTTAGATATCTGTCAAAACTCAAAATTTTCGCCGGAACTGGAAATTGTTACAAAAATTTATATTAGCACTGCAAAGAAACCGGGTTTCCAGCTGGGATCTCTACTTACAAAGCGACGATTTTTCAAAGAAACCTATCAGCGCTGCAAAGAAACCGGGTTCCGATGAAAAAGGGCACGGCAAGCATAAAATATTCACTTGTACAAAATATTTCGCCCGCCGTGCCCCTACCCTCCAAACCGGGTCAAAATTATTGACAAATTGCCGCGAAATTTTGCCGCGAAACTCCGATAACTACTCATAAGACCCCATTTACCCCGTCACCCGACATCCAGTTATGAAATCAAGCGATAGGAGTCCAACGAGGGAAAGACAATTGCCAAAATGCTTCCAGAGAATTGCTTGGAGATGCAAATTACCTGATAGGGATAATCTGCACCAACGCCTGCAACAGCTTGTCGCCGAAGCGCGTTCTTACCCGCCAAAAAGCTGGCAGCGGCGGCAAAAAATCACCGAAATTGTCCGAAATATCGTCAAATCCGCCAAACTTTGCCAAGAAAACACCCCTTATTACAACGATGCACTGCAACAAACTTGGTTGTATTTACAGCGGCTTGCAGCCGCGTGAGGGAAAGCGTTATCGCTTCGTTTGTGTAGCGGCAGCATTAATGCTGCCGCTACACAAACCTTCGGTGTACCTCATCCGAGTGCAAACCGCTATATGCCGAAATTTGGATCGGTATGACCCTGCTAAAGGCAGCGTCATTACCTGGTTAGATAAATACTTGCGTTGGCGACTGCAAGATTGCCGAGAAGAGCAAAAGCAGGAACAAGACAGGACTGTTGTTAATTTTCCGATAACAGCAGAGGATACGATTGACCCTATCGATAATTTGCCAGCTTCTCCCGACATTCCGCTGATTTTGGCAGAAACTTACGAATGGGTGGCGACCGATCCAGATGGAGAGTTAAGCGCAACGCAAGTTAAAGGATATCCCCACGTGACTTGCCAGGTGATACTTCTGCGACGCCTGCCGCCAGAAATGACTTGGAAAGCGATTGCACAAGAATTTGGCGTACCCCTGTCCACCGTTGCCAATTTTTACAAGCGCGAATGTTTACCCCG
The DNA here is from genome assembly GCF_020521235.1 of Microseira wollei NIES-4236. GTDB lineage: Bacteria > Cyanobacteriota > Cyanobacteriia > Cyanobacteriales > Aerosakkonemataceae > Microseira > Microseira wollei. The sequence goes on from NZ_BLAY01000099.1 coordinate 2,451, forward strand.
CCTGCGAAAATTTGCTCAAGAACGGGGATATCTGGAATAGAAGTGAATAGAACCTTACCTGTTATGACTCCCACCATCAACCATATCTTAGAAAAATCTATCCCCCTGCCGATTACAACCGCAGCAGTGCGGATAGCGCGGCAGTTTGCCGACCAACAGCCAACCCCCGAAAAGCAACAACAGGTATATTTCAATACCTTGGCTGTCTGTGCAGTCCATGACTACATGCAAATGATGGATATTCCAACTGACTTGAAGGGTAGCGACAGTTGGAACCCAGCCATAGGAATTTATCACGATGCAGCCGACCTGAAATTGACTGGACTGGGAAAGTTGGAATGTCGTCCGATTCAAGCTGCCTGCTGGCAAAAATCAGGTCAGCCAATCTGCTATATTCCACCAGAAATGCCGGATGACAGAATTGGTATCGTAGTCGTTGCGATTGACGATTTGCGTCAAGAAGCCACCCTGTTGGGGTTTGTGGAAAAAACAGCAACGAGCGAACTATCTATCAACCAATTGCAAACGATTGATGACTTACTCGAATATCTGGAACGTCTGGAGTTGCCAATAGTAGCGCCAGTTCCAGCAGTTAACTTAAGTCAATGGTTCCAGCATATTTTTGCGGCAGGTTGGCAAAGTTTGGAAGCGCTTTTAAGCTCAAATGCTGCCAATTTAGCGCCGATGCTCAGAAAATCTGCTACTGTGAGACTCACAACCAACAATAAAACTTTCTCTGCTTCCAATCTGAAATGTTTTGAACAGAGAGATGCTACAAAATCCAGCATCAAAGCAGCCAAGTTGATCGATCTGGGAATTCAACTGGGAAATCAGTCCGTGGTCTTGCTAATGGCACTGACATCGGAGGAAAATGAAAAAGTGGGGATTAGCGTGCAGGTGCATCCAACTCAGGAAAAATATTTGCCCCCCAATCTGAAATTGGTGATGCTCTCTCAAACAGGGGAAACTGTTCAAGAAGTCGCATCGAGAAGTCAGGATAACTTCATTCAACTAAGGCGGTTTAAAACCCAACCGGGAACTTGCTTTAGCATCCAAGTGCATCTAGACGATCTCAACATAACAGAAGACTTTATGGTCTAACAAATGACTAAATTAGTCATCTTGAGCCTTGGACAGGGTAACTTGGAAAGTGGTTTTCCCAACGTCAGCGCCCGGATTTGGACGTCTGGCAACACTTGTCCTACGCAAGTTTCTGGCAGTTTACCAGCAGCACCAGAAATTGCAGAATGTTACAGACGTTGGCGGATTCTCTATGAGGAACTCTATCAACGTCTTTTTTGGCGAATTCCCAGTCCAAATAAAGATTTTGAAATCGATTCATCCGATGTGACTAATGTTTCTGAAGTCGAATTCAGCGAATTGTGCCAGCAGTTAAAAAATCTGCTCAATACTTGGTTGAATTCGACATATTTTGACCGCATTAAAACCAAATTATACCTGAAGTTAAAACCAGCTGACGAAATTCGCATAATTGTGGAAACCAAGGATAACCAGTTGCGGCAAATTCCCTGGCAGTTGTGGGATTTCTTGAAGGATTACCCGAAAGCTGAAATCGCCTTGAGTACGGTAAATTTTGAGCCACCACCCTATCGCACGCCTGCTGGAAAGGTGAGAATTTTAGCAATTTTTGGCAGTAGCGATGGTATTGATATTGAGATAGACCGCAAGTTGCTAGAAAAGTTACCGGGGGCGGAACTGGTTTGTCTGAATCAACCTCGACGCCGAGATTTAAATCGATATTTGTGGGATAAACAAGGCTGGGATATTCTCTTTTTTGCAGGACACAGTCAAACCGAGGGAGAAACGGGTTGGATTTATCTCAATCAAACTGAGAGATTAACAATTTCTCAGTTTAACAATGCTTTGAGAAATGCTATTGAACGGGGGTTGCAGCTAGCAATTTTTAACTCTTGCGATGGGTTGGGATTGGCAAATCAGTTGGCTGATTTGCAGATTCCGCAAACGATTGTGATGCGAGAACCAGTATCAGATGAGGTGGCGACGGCGTTTTTAGAGAATTTTTTAGCAGCTTTTGCGGGTGGCGAGTCTTTCTATTTAGCAGTAAGGGAAGCAAGGGAAAAATTAGAACCATTGGAGGATGAATTTGTTTGTGCTACTTGGTTGCCAGTTATTTGCCAGAATCCTGGTGTAGAACCGCCCACTTGGCAGCAGTTGCGCGGAATTGACTACCTCACACTTAAAACGGTTTTGATTGGTAGTGTGGTGGTCACTATTTTAGTGTTGGTGTTGCGACAGATGGGAATGCTTCAGTTATCGGAGTGGCAAGCGTTTGACCAAATGCTGAGACTGCGTCCGGATGAAGGGGTAGATGCGCGCCTGTTGGTAGTTGAAGCAACGGAAGAGGAAATTAATCGATATGGTTTTCCCTTGCCAGATGCGGTTTTAGCTCAAGTTGTAGATCGGTTGAAACCGCATCAACCGGCTATCATTGCTTTGGATATTTTTCGCGATCGCGCCAGAGAACCCGGTCACGCCGCCTTAGCCAAGCATTTTGACAAAAATAACCACCTGATCGGTCTTTGCAGCGCTAAGCAAGTCAGCAACCCCAATAAACCTGGAATTGCACCACCCCCTAGCCTGCCAAAAAACCGCTTGGGATTTAGCGATGTGGTGGTAGATCCGGATGGCATTCTCCGCCGCCATCTATTATTTAACGCTTGTTGCTAGTTATCTTTTTAGGGCCCAAGACAGGTTAATGGCTAATAGCTAATCGCTAATGGTAGAACCGAAAAATCTTCCCATCAGCAATTAGCAAGCTTGCAATTAGCTTCTGCTGTGCAACCCACGATAGTTATAACTAGCAACTTGGGTTATTTATGCAACCCCTCCGCAGCGATACTTGTGCCACAGAGCATTCTTTCAGTGCTAGAGTGGCACTGCATTACTTAACGCAAGTTGCTAGTTATAAACAAGGGCGTTGCTAATTGCTAATTGCTAATTGCTAATTGCTAATTGCTAATTGCTAATTGCTAATTGCTAATTGCTAATCTTGGATTTTTACCAATTTCGCCATTAGCCAGCCATTAGCCGCTCCCAGAGAGATAACTAGCAACTTGAGTTACTTAGCAAAAAAGGGCATCAAACCGCGCAATCTTTCCGGAGATAGAGTGCAACTGGGTAAAGCTATATTCACCCCTTTATAAACGAATTAATCGGCTTACAAAAAATTAGATAATCGCGGTTTTCAATTGCTACTAAATTACCGCAAACAGGTAGCAATGCGAGTCAAAATAACAGAGGTTTTGTCCGGTCGGTTGAATCCTGCTTGGGTGAAAAACCGAATTGTTTTAATCGGCATGAATGCTTCAGTTTCTGCCGATGATTTTTCCACACCTTACAGTACCAGTTATTGGCCTTACCAGAAAATGCCGGGGGTTCTAGTGCAGGCGCAAATGGTGAGTCAAATTCTGGCTGCTGTTTTGGATGGAAGACCTTTGTTATGGGTGTGGAATGGGTGGGGCGAAATGTTCTGGATTTGGGGTTGGTCAACGATCGGGGGTTTAATCGCTTGGAAGGTTCGTAGATTACCCGATTTGGTAATAGCTGCTTCTGTAACTGTTGGTATTTTGTATGGAGCCTGCTTTGTTTTTTTAACCCAAGGGGGATGGGTACCGCTCGTTCCTTCAGTGTTGGCATTAGTGACGACTGGAGGGGGTGCGAGCGCATACATTGCCGATCAACAGCGACAAAAACAAGGGAGAGCAGGATGGGATGAGCGATCGCCAACTGCTATCGAGCCAGATATCACTTAATTTATTCCTGGCTTTGACAATTGTTCAGCCTTTGTCTATTGGTGCAAAATCTCAGAACAATCAACTTCTGCTACCAGGGACGGGCAGGATGCCCATCCCACAAGAAAAATCAACGCTAGAATACAACCCGCCACAGCGAGGGGCACCTGGCGATCGCAAAGACGCAGGTACATACAACCACCCGCCGTTACCGACGAGGCTAGAATACGACCCGCCACAGCGAGGGGCACCAGACGAGCGCAGCGACGCCGGTAGCCGGGGATCGGAGGATTTGTTGGCTCTAGTTCCTGTGAATCAATATGGATGGACGACTGCTGAATATCCCACTTTTTGGTTTTATCTGAAGCGTCAAACTTCCTCAACCAGCACTATCAAATTAGAGCTAATCGACGAGCATCATAAAGTAGTTTATCAAATCACTTTGGCGCTGACTCAAAGAGAAGGAATTATGCATATTACTCTCCCGAAAACAGCGCCTCGATTGGAAATTGGCAAGCAATATCAATGGGTTCTTTCCTCTGGGGAAATGGGCAATGAAATGCACGCTGGTGGGTGGATCGAACGAGTGGCATTGACACCCGAATTGGCGAGTCAATTGCAGCAAGCTAAGCCAAGGGAACGGGTGCTTATTTTTGCTAAAAATGGCTTTTGGTACGAGACTATTACCGAACTGGCTGCACTCCGCCGTGCCAATCCCCAAGACACTCAACTTGCTGATGACTGGGTTGCTTTATTGCAAGATCCGGATGTTAGTTTAACCGAGATAATCTCCCAGCTTCTTGTGCCTTGTTGCACGCCTTAATTCTAGATAACGCAAGTTGGTAATTGCTAATTGCTAATTGCTAATTGCTAATTTAGCATCGCCAGAGGAGGCGGCAGCCCACTTCATCTCGTTCCCAGGCAAGAGCCTGGGAACGAGATGCGGGAGGCAGAGCCTCCCCAGGGGATGTTGGTTATTTTGATGTAATAAGTTATATCATTTCCAGTGGTATCGGTAGTGTATGGATGGCTAATTGCCAGCTGGCTAATTGCTCGCAATTCAATTGCCTCCAGAGCAGCCATTAGCGATTAGCTATTAGCAATTACACAACCGTTGCCCAGGGACATGATATTAGTCATTTCCCTAGTGGCATCTGGCATTTTACCTCAACATGGAAATTAGTATGACCAGTAATCTTTGTTCAAAAAGCCAAGCATACTCCTGCATCATTTCATCATAAAGTAGTAAGGGATTGGGTTCAAATTTGTTGATTTGACGATAGGATATCGCTTGCCAGTTTAGCCCTAATTTATTGCTAATTTCGATAAAGTTTGTGGGTGAAACGGGTTTGCCATTGAAATAGCTGGTCACGGTGGAACGAGAAACGCCTACTGCCTCAGCTAAATCTATTTGGCGAGGAAAGCGACGATATAGAGTCTGCTTCACTGTTTGAATATGCTCTGGAGACACTCGGATTCCTGGTGTTCTTGCCATAGTGTTTAGCAGTTCCTTAAAAAGCTCCTTGTCGGGTAATCAATACCCAGATGGTTTTGAGAATCAACCACAGGTCATACCAAAGACTCCACCGCTTTTGGTAACGCAAATCTAATGTAACAATTTGTTCAAAATCCTTGACAACAGAACGACCGTTGACTTGCCATTCGCCTGTTATACCGGGTTTAACATTTAACCTGAGCCAATGGCGATCGCTATAATAAATAACTTCATCCAAGCTGGGCGGACGAGTGCCAACTAAACTCATGTTTCCGATTAAAACATTCCAAAACTGCGGCAGTTCATCCAGACTGGTGCGGCGCAAAAAACGACCAACTCTCGTGATACGCGGGTCATTCTTATGCTTAAAGATTGCTCCCTTGGATTCGTTTTTAATTTCAGATTTCAAGGCGTCGGCATTCTTGACCATTGTGCGAAATTTATAAATGGTAAAGCGACGCCCTCTCAGTCCGCAGCGCTTTTGCTGGTAGATTATAGAACCAGGGCTATCTAGTTTGATGGCAATGGCAATGGGGATAAATAATATGGCTAAAATTACCATTCCTACGATACTGCCTACGATGTCTAACCCCCGTTTAAAAATGGAGCGAGTCGAGGGGTGGGGTGTGGGAAATAATCGGGAAGGTGATGAGGGGAAAAGAGTTGGTTTAATTGTTGTAATTGTGAGCATATTTTAGGAACCACGAAGACGCAAAGAACGCGAAGAGAAGATTGGTGTAGATGTGGGGAGTAAGGGCGATCGCCTATTCTGGGCATGTGATGCGATCGCGAAGCGTGAATCAATTATTTGATGCTGCTATCCTGGGAAAGCTGTTGCTGTTTACGTTTCAGCAGAAAACCAGCGCCGAATGTACCAAACACCAATAAACCCAAGGCAGAACCAGGTTCGGGAACACTTTCAGGTGGCGTTGCACTAGAAATGGTGGCGGCAAGACTTGTGCTGTCGGAGTAAAAATTCCCGTTACCATAGCCAACAGCGAAGTCAATCGTGTCACCAGCATTAACGAACAAAGTGTTTGTAAATAACTTGGCACTAGAAGCACCGAAGCCGTTAACCAAGTCGTTGAACAGCGAAATGCCATTGTGAAGAACATGAACATCCGTTGTTGTTGGTCCAACAAAATCCGCTCCGGCAAACTTTGTTGCAAGTGAGTAGGTTCCGTCTTCAGGCGCAGTCCAGCGAACGATGCTATATTGCCCATTGAAGCCAGGATGAAACGTCAGCCCTGGTTCAAGAGTAACTGTACTAACATTGATTGGGCTGCCAGTGTTGTTGTTCACTACAGTAGGAGCGCTGAAGTAAGTGATTGAAGGATCTCGCCACCCTACGAAGCCAGCGTCGTTAGTAAAATTGGGGTACAGGTTGAAGGTAGACCCCAGAGATGACGACCAACCATATTGCCAAACACCATTAGGATTATTGGTTGTAGAAAAATCAGCAGCAGCATTGAAAGTGGCGGCGAGACTTGGACTAGCAGCGAAACCAATAATCACAGCTGCTGTCATCATCATTTTGGATGTTTGGAAAAAAGACATGCAAAATCCTCCTTGCAATTCTTCAAAAGCAATAGAAACGATTGCTGCTTGTAAAGATGAGCTAATCTGTTCAATGGGCGATCGCATGAATGAGGGGAAGATGCACTAAATTTGAGCAATGCGCGATCGCTTCTACTTTATATATCTGCCAATTTTTCCCAGGAGCTGGAAATTGTTACAAAAGTTCATATTAGGGAGGCGATCGGATCGCGCAGGGGAGTAAGTGCGATCGCATATTATTTGTATGTGGTGCGATCGCGAAGCGTGTATCAATTATTTGAGACTGTTACCTGGCGCTTGCTGGAAAGCGTTTCAATAGGAAACCAGCACCGAAAACACCAAAAGCTAATAAACCCAACGCAGAAGTGGGTTCAGGGACAGATTGAGATTCACCAGCAGTAACTTGATTAAAGGTGAAATCGTCGAAAGCGGCAGTACCATTCCCAGTAATTTTGACAGAATGAATTCCTGCCGCAGAAATGCTCAGAGTAGATGGATCTTGTGCCGAAAAACTTCCCAACAAATTCCCGTTTACTCCAAATGCTTCAATTAATAGCGATTTCGTCGGGTCAGGCCACCTGTCTGGCTTAATAGAGACAAAGTTGGTTACTGCCTTTATAGCAGGGTTTGATGGCATAAAAAAGCTAGCAAAAATTGGCTCTGAATAGCTTAATATGCCATTCTTGATTGCTCCAATTCCATTGCTTCCACTCACTGCATGACCGAATCCTAAATTAACAAGAGCTACCCCAGAATTGCCAGAACTGTCTGAGCTGAAGCTAACGCCTGATGACGCTAAAAACTGATTCGATATACGTGCCTGTGAAGGAACTGGATTCCCTGCATAAAAAGTCATTGCCCCACTCAGGTTATCAAAATTTATAGTGATAGCGAGGCTGGGACTAGCGGCAAAACCAAGCATGGCAGATGCCATTAATATAACTTTGGATGTTGGGAAACGAGACATGAAAAATCCTCCTTGTAATTCTTCAACAACTGGCATTAATGCAGCGAGTCAGCGCCAGCGCAATTTTTTGCCACAGATTGATGATGCGATCGCGAAGCGTGAATAAATCACTTGAAACTGCTACCCTGTACTTGCTGTGGCTGTTTACGTTTCAGCAGCGAACCTGCACCTAGCGCACCAAATGCCAATAAACCTAACGCAGAATTAGGTTCAGGAATAGATTTAGATTCACCAGGTTTAGAAGTACCGTACTCGACGTAATAGCCTTGACGTGCAAAACCCGTCCAGTCATTCCACTTACCAGGAATTGGTCTGTAGTCTATATGAGCATAATCTTCATTTCCAAGATTGTTAGGTTCGCCAAAACTCCAGTTTGAGTACGCACCGCCAACTGCCGATCCACCCGCTCCATTTTCTCCCCCTGACCAAAATATTGTTCCGGCTTCTGGTCCTGTTACCCATTTCCAAGTTCCTTCCTGTTCTGCATCGCTAGCACCAATCCACCCCCAAGCGTCAAAATTAGTCCAAGCCCCAGGAGGAACAGGGGGATTTGGAAAATTAGGCAGGATTAAGTTCGAGACAATAAAGTCAATTTAGACTTGAGAAGTAATTGTCGTTAGATAACCTTGGAGGCCATTGAAAACCCTTGTTTCAGCAGCAGATTTTGCCTCGTTCCAAGTGAAACGACCAGGGACAAACTCATAGTAGTGTCCTGTAGCTGGATTAAACAAAACAGCCGCTTGTACGTTTTTGGGTATTAAAAACACTAGCGTCAAGGGTAGGGCGGCTAAAACTAAACCCCGATTTAACATGGAAAGAAACCGTTGCTTAAGCTTTGTGGATTTTTTTAAGCAAGACATACGCAAAATCCTCCTTGTGATTCTGAAGGAGCAAGAGAAACAACTCATGCTTTTGAAGATGAGCTAATCTTGATCAACTAGCGATCGCATGAATGAGGAGAAGATGCACTAAATTTCACCAGCGATCGCTCGCTTCTACTTTAGATATCTGCCAATTTTTCCCAGGAGCTGGAAATTGTTACAAAAGTTTATATTAGTTACGATACCCAAGCGGGGTGTGGCATGTTGGGTTTCACTATCGTTCAACCCAACCTACATTTTTAGCCTAGATTTAAAACCCGCGCCGGCGGGTTTTGTTTGTGTAGAGCCACCCTTGAGGGCTTGTCGTTACTTTCCCTTTCAGCCCGCCAGGGATTTCAATCCCTGGCTGATAGCGAAAGTCCACGTCATGGACTAAAGAAATCTTTCGAGTCCATGACGTGGACTTTGGCTATTAGCCCTGCAATTTATTGCAGGGCGGGTTTTATGGGTAGTGACAAGGCTGTGACTACCACGGGTTACCAATTAACGTAAATGCTGCCCAATAGTAAGGATGAGCAAAGTCTGTATCTGCGGTTTCGGGCAATTCTACAGTTGTTCCATCCCAAAGGCGCAATTTTCCCGCTGCTACCCGCACCTTTTCTTCTATTAAAGCAATTTGCGCTTGTCTGAGCGCTTCAGCTCGAATTGGCGCTGTTTGTAAGTGCTGGTAAAATGCTGCCATTAGTCCCAGGGTACCCTTATCGTTGGCACGCCACAAACTTGCCAGCGCCGATTTTACTCCCGCTTCCACTCCCAATCCAGCAAATCCTAATTCTGCTTGTTCGTCTCCTAACGCTGTTTGACAAGCAGAAAGTACTAACAATTCCACAGGTGGATTATTCCACTTTAACTGGCGCATTTGCGGCAGCAGCAAGCGAGTATCCCACAGTTGAATGTAAGAATTATCGGGATTGCCTGCCTGAAATCTGGCATGGGTTGCTAAATGGACAATTTCAAACTCTTGCTGATGGCGCTGTAGGTTGAGATTATTCAGGGTAAAACTTTCATTTAAAAGTCGGCGATTTTGCCCTATTTTAGCAGTAATGTTCGCTAATTCAACGGGAACAAAGGGCAAAGGTTCTTGTTCGCGAAATCTTGCCGCACCCATGCCTAAAATTCTGGCTTTTTGGAGATTGATGTAGCGAGGTTGGGTTAAGCTGAAACTGGGAATTAAAGCGAGACTGTATTGCTCGATGAAGAATTTTTGTCCATCGTGAAGTGCGGCGAAGGGGAGCGATCGCAAACTCGCATCTGGTACGAACATGATATTGGTAATGCCTTGCGATCGCAGCGTCGATTGAATCGGCGCAATTAAAAGATCGTACAGTTTTTGAGCGGATGTTAAATAACTGGTGGTGCGGGTTTTATAAGGATTTGTGACTTCACCGCGAAATTCGCTTGCTAGTGCTAGCACTTGTTGGCGCATCGCGTTGGGAATTAGCACGCGAATGGGTTCGCTAGTTCCCGTCACCAGTATAAGTTCGATTGGGTCGTTGGGAGAGCGATCGCACAAAGGTTGCGGTAATTCTAAATTATTTTCCCTACCTAACCAAGACTCCCGCGCCGGACAAATTAAAGCTGCATTTTCTCTCAAATTGCGGCGACTAAATACTATGTATAGCACCGCCGATTTTATTCTCGTTTCTCGTTCCGTTTGTCGCAACCGCTGCTGAATATTTTCTAAAGTAACGATAGGCGTAACAGCAGGTTGACCAAAGTAAGCTTCAAATTCCCGCGTCAACACCTGTTCAATTGCAGCGACAGAAGCATCAATTTCTACAGGAACAGTATCGCTAGTTTCTGATTGAATTGGGGGATTTTTTTGGCTATGAAGCAACTCAGTATCGTCTACCTGTGCGCTAGGTTGCGGTTGCGGTTGCGGTTGTGGTTGCGGTTGCGGTTGCGGTTGTGGTTGCGGTTGCGGTTGTGGAGTTACGCTATCAGTAACTAAACCAATATTGCCCAAACTAAAAGCACGTGGAAAAGATTCCCCTGGAAACAGAGTAAATGCTCCCGTAGTAATTGCAGCTTGCGTCCCATTCGGTGTCAAACTTCCGATTACAAATGGTTGAATGGGAGCTGTTTCGTCTCCGCCAACGTGGCGAATTGTAATCGAACCTCCCCCTAAATTACCCGCTGTAGAAATACTCGCGGTTCCTGTTGGGGAAAAAGAAGTGGAAAATGAACCAGTAGCGCGGAAAAAACCGCCTGTAGACTCAATAAAAACATCTCCGCCTCTCCCATTTGTTCCGCCTTGGGTGTTAATGAAACTTACTTCAATATCTCCAATCGGATCTAAGTTAACGTTACCCCCATTTCCGATAGTTGCGCTAGAGTTAATTTCGCCAGTGGTAATTGCGGTTTGAGCTTGAACGATAATATTACCGCCGCTGGTAATTCCAGATGAATTCAGGTTACCAGTAGTAATGGTTCCCGTTTGGGAGGTTAGGGTAATATTTCCTCCTCTATTTGTTGTGGAATTAGAGTTGAGGTTGCTACTATTAATGTTAGCAGGTGTGGTGAGAGCGATCTCGCCTCCATCCCCCGTATTAGAACTAGCATTAATTATCCCCGCCGTGGTATTAATTTGCCCTTGTTGACTGGTGATTCTAATCGCGCGACCAGGATTAACAATACTGCCTGTAGTAATATTTCCCTGCGCTGTTAAGGTAATCGTGGCATTATCAGCACCTCTAATAATTCCCCCTGTATAAGTAATAGAACCAAGAGTTTGTAACGTCACCGGGTCTTGAAACGTCGCGTCCCCTGTTAGAGTTATCCTCCCGCTTCCATCCATCCTTCCAATAGTAATCGCTCGAAAACCATTTCCCAGCAAACTTATCTCTGTACTGGTTAACTCTAGAACGTTATTGTTCCCACTATCTGTCCCTCCCACTTGAATTTCTTGGTTAACCGTTGAGGGTTCAATTCTTAAATCTCCCGTGCCTGAAACAGTACCATAAAAATTAATTTCATCCCCAATTAGGTTCAAGATTCCAGCACCGCCATTGATATTGCCGCTAATGCTAGCTACGGGAGTAAAATTAAATTTATCTGCTTCATTTCCTCCAGTTAAGTTTTGGAATTGACTGAAACTCAGCGTCCCATTGTACGTGCCGCTATTATTTCCGGCGATATTCCAATTGTTAGGTGTATCTCTGCCAATCAGCGTACTCGTCGCGTTGTTCGTTCCAATGATATTTTCAATACTGGTAGCTGTCAAAGCCTGTAAATTGACGACTAAATTCCTGGTAAAATTAGCATAATTTAAGGTATCTGTTCCACTGCTGCCATCAATCGTGCCGTTCCAGTTAATCCCATCATTAAAAACAAATTCATCGTTAAGGTTGCCCCCAACCAGACGTTGAAAGTTGCTAAAATTGAGATTGTTATTAAACCTGCCGCTATTATTTCCTGCAATCGTCCAAGTATTGTTATTGTTATTGCCAATTATGGTGCTGGTGGCATTCGTCGTTCCAATAATGTTGTTAATATTGAGGTTGTTGATTCCTATTGCGTTTAAGTCTACTGTTACAGGAGCAGTAAAAGCAGAATAATCAAGGGTATTTATCCCCTGATTTCCATCGATAATTCCGCCCCTGGTTACTCCGTTATCAAAGATAAAGTTATCATTTAATCTTCCCCCAATCAAACGTTGAAATTTGCGGAAATTGAGAACATAATTGAGCCGCCCGCTGTTGCTGGTTGCGATATTCTAAGTATTGTTAAAATCGGGAGCAATTAAGGTAATGGTAGCATTGTTTGTGCCAACTATTGTTTCAATAATGACGGCATTTAACGTAGATAAATCTATAGTTACAGGAATCGTAAACGCTGAATAATCTAGCGTATCATTTCCGATATTACCATCAATTAAACCACTCCAATTCATGGGATTTCGGCAAATAAAATTATCATCTAACAGTTTGCCAATCAGATTTTGAAATTGAATGAAATTCAGCGTATTATTTAGCGTAACCCCGTTCGTTATTGCGAGGTTCCAAGTGTTGTTTGTATTGCCGCCAATCAGAGTGCTAGTTGCATTAGTTGTACCAATAACCAGTTCAATACCAGTTGCTCCTAGAGCAGATATATCTACAGTTAAGGCAGTTGTAAAGGCAGAATAATCTAAGGTATCCGTTCCCGTGTTGCCAGCAATGGTTCCGCCCCAGTTCACGCCATCATTGAAAACGAAATTATCATCCAGCGTGCCACCGACAAGATTTTGAAAGTTCCTAAAGCTGAGGGTATTGTTAACCGTGCCGCTGTTCGTTCCTGTGAGGTTCCAAGTATTATTTGTATTGCTACCAATCAGAGTGCTAGTCGCGTTCGTTGTGCCAATAACGGTTTCAATGCCAGTTGCTCCCAAAGCAGCTAAGTCTACAGTTAAGTTGCTGGTAAAATTAGAATAATTGAGGGTATCGGTTCCCCTATTGCCATCGATGGTTCCTTGCCAATTCGCCCCATCATTGAAAACAAAATTATCATCCAGGGTTCCACCCCTGAGATTTTCAATATTGTTGAAAGTAAAACCGTTTGGATAACCGCCGATACTGCCTGAGTTGCTACCTGTAATTGTCCAATCTGCGTTGCGGTTAGAACCTACTAAAGTTGCACCGCCTGCAATATTCACTGGAATGTTGAATGCAGCAGTAGGGTCGATTGCAATCGTGCCAGTGTTGTCAGAACTGCCAATAATAATTTGAGAGAAACCATTTTGGAGAGTCGCAAGTTCAGAGTTATCAAGATTTAAGTCATTGCGATCAAAATTTCCGCCGTAATGCCCAAACTGGGGTTGAGGGGTTGCAATCGGATTGTGCCAGTGCCTCTAATTTGAGTGTTGCTACCGAGGTTAATTTCATCAGCTTTTAGAGTAATATTGCCGCTGCCAGGAGTTGGGTTAATATTAATGCCATTGAGTGCAATTTCATTGCTAGTGAGATTAATACCACCGCTGGTAGATTGAATGGTGCTGCCAGTATAGACAAAAATCAAACCAGTGGCAGTGAGATTGATGACACCACTGGTAGATTGAATCCTGCTACCAGTGATGAAAATGTCACTATTGCCAGCGAGTGTTATAGCACCAGTGGTAGATTGGATGCTGCTGCCATTATTGATGAAAATGACATCAGAGTTATTGATAGTTATGGCACCAGTTGTAGATTGGATGCTACTGCCAACATTGAGGAACATGCCACCAGTGCCACTAAGCGTTATTGCACCATTATTAACGATCAACTGACTATCGTCGCCAATTGTCAGACGACCACCACCGTCGCTGACATTAAACCTAATATTTCCATTCCCTGTAGCAGTTAGTCGGGTGGCACCATTGAGCAAAATGCCATGTCCAGCAGGATTGCCAGTGCCGTTGATCGTAATATTCCCATTTTCAACCGTGAACTGACTACCCGTAATAAAAACGCCAGGATTGCTACCACTACTGCCATTGAATGTAATATTTCCATTCCCTGTAACAGCGATCCGACTGTTATCAAAAGATCCACCAATTGTGTTAGCAGAGTTAGCTGTAGTTGTAATTGTAAAATTTCCCCCACCTGTATTAATGGCAGTACCCGTCTGGATATGCATTACAGGAAATGAATTGGGATTACTACCCCTCCCCCTTGCTGTTAAGTTGATATCCCCGCCAGCAGAATTTAGAGTGGGATTATTAAAAATGGCGAGGCGGTTATTTCCATTGAAAACAAGATTCAATGGTGCGCTACCTGCTGTCCCCTGAATTGGTTGCAAAATGGCAATATCGTTATCAGCATTTAACGTCAGCGTTCTCTCACTTATTAGATTAAAAGTTAGCGGCGCATTCAGGGTAATGTCTCCAGCTTGCGTGCCAGTATTTCCAGTTGAAATAGTAACATCGCCGAAATTGAGTGCAGTTGTAATCAAATCAACTCCCAACTCGGCATTATTACCAGATGATTGAAAAGGGGAAGTTGTGTTGATGTTGGTGTTGCCACTACCTGCAACAATGGTGATATTAGCAGGATCGATTAGCCATTCGCCGCCTAAACCTGCTGGTGCGCCTACATTGGGGACTGTGGTAATGGTAAGCGATCGCATCCCACTCGTCTCGATAAATCCCCCATTCCCGGATTGCACCCCACCCCGTGCGGTCAGCGTACCGTAAACTTGAGCAGTATCTTGTGCAAAAACAATTATTTGCCCCCCATTTCCCCGTTGCCAAGCATCAGCAGAAACAACAGAATCGGGACTAATAAATGTATATTGAGCATTAGGAAGAGGGCCAATTCCAGAACGATTACCGCCGATGAAAATATTACCGCCACCATTTGCACCAGAAGCATTAATATTGGCATCAATAACGGCAATTCGCGCGCCTAAAATATTAACTTCTCCTCCAACTGCCTGCTGATTGCTACTAGAAACACTTCCAGAAACAATCGCGGTTCCTGCTTGATTTGGTAGGTCAATACCCGAACCCGTCAGAACAACTTGCCCTTGTTCGTTCACCGAAATAGCATTCGCATTACCCAGATTACCGCCAGTCAATAATTGAGGCAACGACAGCGGTCTTATTCCTGTTTCACTCTCTGATATCAGCGGCAATTCTATACTTAACAAATGTCCCGCTTGAGAAATGCGGATAACATTTCTCCCCGGAATTGCGGCAACGGTAATTCTGCCTCCCGGTGCTTCTAATGTGCCGAGATTGATTGCATTCCCACCCAGTAAGGTTAAACTTTCTCCCTTCTTGACGGCTAAATTACCAAAATTAACAATACTTCCAGAATTGAGAGTATCAAACCTAAATTCGTTCGGCGTACCAACCAAAACTGACCAATTATTTTCCCCAACCGCATTGAACCAATTATTGTTACCAAAACCGATACCCGTGGAGGTGGTTGCAGTAAAGGCAGCAGGTACGTTTAACTGAGCATTAGCACCAAAAATAATTCCTGCTGGATTCATTAAATATAAGTTAGAATTGCCACCCAACACCTGAATCAGTCCGTTAATTAAGGACGCTTCCCCGCCATTGATGCGTCCGATAATATTGCGGATGTTCGGATTAGATAGAAAATTGGCAATTTGACCTTCTGATAAGCCGAATTTTTCAAAGCTGTGAAACAGATTTGCCCCATCTCCGGATAATTGTCCCCCCTGGATGTTAAATTCGTTGCGGTTTGGGATAACTTGCGTGTTAGTTCCGTCTGCTGCTGGCACAATAGATTGAGCAAAAGCGCTGGGAGAATTAATCTGAGGGATGAATCCGATTAATCCTGTTACAGTTAAGCAGGCTAGCGTCGATTTGAGGGGAATTGGGTGTAGCATCAGAGTAACCTCCCACGCAACCATTGCTAGATTCGTATTGGGCGCCAGACTATCCGGAGAAGTGCTTTTTATTGAGATCTTGCACCTTTCGCATTAGCCTGCCAGGGAATAAATTCCCACAGCGAGCCGCGAAAGTCGGTTAAAATCGACTGGTTTGATTGCATTTAGTCGGTTTTAACCGACTTTCGCTATTAGCCCGGAAATTTATTTCCGGGCGGGTTGGGAGACTGATGCAAGATCTGAATTTTATCCAGACAAAGCAGCCGCGTGATGGCGGATATGGTCTTCCATAAACGTGGCGATAAAGTAATAACTATGGTCGTAACCTGCTTGCATTCGCAAGCTTAGTGTCTGTCCGACTTTTGCACAAGCTTCCTCGAATAATTCTGGTAGCAATTGGTTAGAAAGAAACTTATCTTCGATGCCTTGGTCGATCAGAATGGGACGATTATATTGTGCAGTTAATACTAATTCGCTGGCATCGTATGCACGCCAAGTTTCTGTATCATATCCAAGATAATTCGTAAATGCTTTTTGACCCCAAGGACAGCGCATCGGTGCAACAATAGGAGCAAATGCAGAAACAGATAGATAGCGTTCCGGGTTTTTCAACGCACAAATGAGCGCCCCATGCCCCCCCATTGAATGACCAAAAATACTTTGTTTTTCTGGAATTGCTGGGAAATGTTCGGCAATAATAGTAGGCAATTCATCAACTACATAGCTGTACATTTGATAGTGCGATTTCCAAGGTTCAACCGTAGCATCGACGTAAAAACCTGCCCCCGTGCCAAAATCCCAGTCGTCATCTTCCCCCGGAATTCCATTATTGCGAGGACTGGTATCTGGAACGACTAACATTAATCCATATTTGGCTGCAAATTGTTGCGCCCCTGCCTTTACTATAAAGTTTTCTTCGGTACAGGTTAAACCTGAGAGAAAATATAAAACCGGCACTGATTTTGATTTTGCCTGGGGTGGTAGATACACGACGAATTTCATTTTGCTATTACAGGCAGAGGAATGATGGCTATAGAAAGCAACAGTTCCACCAAAACAAGTATGTTTGCTGACTAGATTGGGAGATGCAGACATAAGTTAATTGCTAATGGGTAATGGGTGATTGGTACTTCTCGGTTAACATCCGTCACCTTTACAGCGGATTGCAAGCGAGTAAAGTACAGCCAAAAGGCTGAGTTTGTCAAGCGCGCAGCATTAATGCTGCGCGCTTGACAAACTCAGATGTACCTCATCCGGCTGCAAACCGCTATAAGGGTGCGGCTACACAGACCAAAGCTGCCTACGCAGCCTCATAAAACCTCCGCAAGTGTGGAAACCCAGTAGCTTTAGCTCTGGGAGGAAACACGAGCAATAGCCCCTAAAGGCGCAGTCGTATCATCTCACTCTTCAAACTTTTTCACCTGCTTGTCGCGGGTCTTCATCAGGCGGATGCCAACCCCCACGCACCCACAAACGACGAGCTTTAACAATAGAGCCTTCATTGTGACGTTCATCATTGAGATCTAGACGATTACCAGTGGCTCTACCAGTAGGAGTAATGCCGATAATTTTTAAACCATCTGCTGTCCAAATAAAATGATCTGACCACTTTTGCTGACGCGGATTAAACAGGGGGATAATTTCCTGGGTTTGCGGATCGATTCCAGTGATGAAGTTAGAGCGATATCCGTTACAACGCTGGCACGCTAGAGCTAGGTTATCCGGGTCATCCGCGCCACCAATCGACTGGGGAACGATCCGATCGATAGCGAACTTGGCTGCACTGGCTTCTTCTAAGAAATGACAGTATTCGCAAAGGGATTTTGCTCTCTTTCTTACCAGTTTTTTAGTTGCATCACTCAGTGTCATGATTCAGCAATTATTTTGGCATTCAGTAAGGTAAAAATCCGGTCAAGTTCCAAGATTCCTGCCAGTTCAGCCTCTTCTACTAGAGTCAGCAATCCAGCTTTTTTATTCTCAGAAAGTTCATCTAAACGAAACTGGATATCGTCGGTAAATTTGAACAGATTTAGATGCCTAACTTTGCTGATTTTGATTCCAGACTCTACCCAGGACGAGGGGTGAACCATTACTTGAGCAAACATGGTTTTGTCTTGGTAGGTTTAGCATAATGGTAGTATTATAACATGCCAAATTGTTGAGTTTTGCGAGCGCACTCAATCTAACGGTTGGGTAGGGCACGGCACGAGCAACATTCTGGTCTACTACCAAGATATCCAGGTTGCCGTGCCCCTACACCCACGATCCCAGTCGCCGATTACTCCGCCGTGAAGGGATTTGTTCCTGCTCAAAACTAATGGGATAGACCCGTAGGTGTTTTGGCAAAATTTTCCTGACGAAAAGCCATCAAAAATGGTCGTTCTAATTCCCCAAATTCTCGCGTTTTTGTCTTAACTTCTGCAATAATTTCTGAATCGCTTCTCTGATAACCTCTGGCTGATCTACCCAAACAAAATGACCGCTGCGAGTTGCTTGTATTTGGGTACAATCTGTTGAGAGTTTGAGCAATTCGACGTGCATTTTGTCTCGCAGTTGATTCGCCGCTGCAATTGGCATGTAAAAATTCCAAATTGACCGCTTAAAAAATGTACTAGATTTAATACTAACAATCGGAATATCGCCCAAATTACTTACCTGATGAACTTGCTTAGCACTTGTCTCTAAATTCCACATTTCCCGCCACATCGTTATCCAGTGTTGTGACTGGTAAAAATACCGCTTGATTTTTTGTCTAGTTGCTGATGGAAATTGACCCAGTTCTTTTTTGATAAATTCAAACATTCCCACCATTCCCAAAAGCCGGATTAAACCCAGCGTTGACCCCAGCATTGACATCGCAAATCCGGACATAAAAAATAATTGTAGTAGTCTCAGATTCAAGGACATATTTAACATCGCTGCTTCATGCAACCCATCTGTGAGAACAATTCCTACAACTTTTTCCGGAAACTGACTCGCATAAAGCCGCACGTTATAACTGCCAAAAGAGTTACCGACCAAAATGTAAGGCGGCGCTATCCCTGCTTTAACAAGCATTGCATCTAATTCTTGGACAATCTGTTTGCTGGAACGGTTTTTTGGACTGGAATCGCTCCATCCATATCCCGCTCGGTCATAAATACAAACCTTTGTGATTTGAGCAATTTCTTCGATTAATAAGTAACCCTCTATTCCACCCAAACTATGGTCGAGGATAACGGTTGGATTTCCTTCTCCTCGCGAGTATAGGTGCAGTTTGTAACCCCCCATGTCAATCAGTTGACCGGGGGGTTTATGCCTGCGATTCTCAATCCAAGTAGCGAGGTGGTGATAACTTGTTGTTGCTAACAAAAACAACAAGTCGATGGAAATCGACATATATAGACCTATGCGCGTCTGTTTTCGCTCAATTTGCGGGCAGGCGGGACGCCTACCCCACAAGAAAAAAACCGCTTGTGGGATGGGCATCCTGTTTGTCTGTTTTCGCTCAATTTGCGGGCAGGCGGGACTACCCCACAAGAAAAAAACCGCTTGTGGGATGGGCATCCTGTTTGTCCCAATGACTTTTGCAACAACCCTAATCTTTTTGATGCGAGCAATCAAAATGTTAAAACGCTGCGAATTGATTCGCCGTGCATTAAATCAAATGCTTCGTTGACCTTTTCGATCTGCATTACTTGAGTAATCAAGCTATCGATATCAATCTTGCCGTTCATGAACCAATCGACAATTTTAGGCACGTCGGTGCGACCTTTTGCCCCTCCAAAAGCGCTGCCTTTCCAAACTCGCCCGGTGACTAATTGAAACGGACGGGTACTAATTTCTTGTCCTGCACCTGCTACCCCGATAATGACGCTCGTTCCCCAACCTTTGTGGCAGCATTCTAATGCTTGTCGCATCACGTTAATGTTGCCGATGCATTCAAAACTGTAATCTGCTCCCCCTTTTGTTAATTCCACGAGGTAAGCAACTAAATCTCCTGCCACTTCTTTGGGATTAACAAAGTGTGTCATGCCGAATTTTTCGGCTAATTCGCGCTTGGCTGGGTTGATATCTACTCCCACAATCATATTAGCGCCTACCATCTTTGCGCCTTGAATTACGTTTAAACCCACCCCGCCTAAACCGAAGACAACGACATTAGATCCTGCTTCAACTTTGGCGGTATTGACAACTGCACCCAGTCCAGTTGTAACGCCGCAACCTATTAAACAAACTTTCTCAAATGGGGCATCTTCGCGAATTTTGGCGACGGAAATTTCGGGTAATACGGTATAGTTGGCAAACGTTGAAGTTCCCATGTAGTGAAGGAGTTTCTGCCCATTTAGTGAGAATCGACTCGTACCATCGGGCATCACACCCCGCCCTTGGGTTACCCGAATCGCTTGACAGAGGTTGGTTTTGCCGCTGAGACAGTATTCGCAGTTGCGGCATTCTGGGATGTAAAGGGGAATAACATGGTCGCCCACTTTGACTGACTTTACTCCCGCCCCTACTTCTACGACTACACCCGCGCCTTCATGCCCCAGGATAGCGGGAAACAGTCCTTCTGGGTCGGCACCGGAGAGGGTAAATGCATCGGTATGGCACACGCCAGTTGCTTTTATTTCTACCAGTACTTCCCCTTCTTTGGGGCCTTCTAGCTGTACGGTTTCGATGCTTAGGGGTTTGCCTGCTTCAAAGGCGACTGCTGCTTTAACGTCCATCTTGCTCTCTCGTAGCCGATTTTTTGAGGGTTTGTATAGATTATCATGCGATCGCTATCCAGAAGACTAGCAGGATCTCTATTGCTGGGGATAGATAACCTGTGCTTTGGAGAGGATTTCTTGGCAGCCATACCTGATGGCTACCGATTTTGTGTTTATTGGTAGCTATCGAGGAGGCGCTGAATTAATACAGGGGAAGCACGAAAATTTGTTTGCTGAAGTTGGGCGATCGCTTCTGGAAAATTGATCAAGCCTTGAGCAGCTGCTTCATCTAAAATACCTAGTACGCCGATAATGCGGATTCCTAGATTTGTGGCAGCACGTCTTCCAGCTCTTTCATCAATTATAAGTAAGTCTGCAAGGCATTCTTGAGCCAGGGTGATGGCAGCTTGTTCACCTGGATTGAGGTTGCTGAGAGTTGCATCCGGTGTGCTGGTGACTGGCTGAACGATTAGCCATTCAGGTGCATTGGCGATCCATTGCTGAAGTTGGATCGGTGCCCCCGGATCTGCGAGTTCATCCCTTACTATTTCGGGAATGATGACTTGAGCATACATTTGGGGCAGTAAGTCTAGTTGGTTAATTAGCAGTAGGTAAAGAATAGGGGAAGTATCGGAAATAACAATCATGAGGTGATGGCTTGTTTCCCTCTCAACTGGCGCAGGGTTTCGCGATCGCTTTCCAAGTCTTCTTCGTTGTAATGTAGGTAAGCATGGTGGGCTTTGAGGAAGGCATCGACTGCCCAACGGGAGGGTAAATTGAGGATTTGTCCCACCTGAAAATGAGTTATGCGCTCGGTGCGGTAGGCTTCGATGACTAGGAGTTCGAGTAGGTAACGCTGCAACTCCTCTGGTGTTTCGGTAAGTTGCTGGGCAATGTTGTCGGGAATATCAAGGGTAATTTTCATAGTGGCTTTCCTCCTACTTATGATCTTAATTGCCTGGAAGTAGTTGGTTGCGATCGCCTCTGAGTCCTCCTAGTAGCGCCAGCGCCAATCCCATACAGTCGCTTACGAACTATGGTAGTGCTAATCCCCTAGCGCTGAAACGCTACTACGAACAATCGCGAGCGCTACCTGCAATGATAAAAACAGGGAAAAAGACTTAAAAAAATCTTGACTTTTGCCTAGAAAGCTGATACCCAAGGTAGGGTCAAAATATATAAGTTTTGAGTTCAAAACCAAAAACAAGTTTTTAGGGGTTATCTATATATGTTTAAAACACTTCTGCCTGGGATTTTAACCGCAACGACGCTGCTCGTTGCTCCGGCACTCCTGCCCAAATTAGTAGAAGCAGGGCCAAAATTTTTGGGAACGGGAAAGACCATCCAACCCGGACAAGCTATCAGCTTACAGGTAACAAACAATACTTCCGAATCAATTCAAGTCGAACTGCCATCTTACACCGGCCCCATTACCATGCGACCCCGACAAAGACTAAAATTAAATTTCAGGCTTAGACCGCAGGATAAAGGTGTATCTTTTTTATACTGGAGTCCGCAAGCGAATCTGCCGCTGCAAGCAAGGGTTGCTAAACCAAATGCCAAAACTTTACATGTAGAATTGCGACCCGGTAGTTACTATAATGATGATCGCGCGATATTTGATTCGGAATTTAACGATACGCTATACATCTTCTAGTGCCTAATTTTCAATTACCTAACCAGCGCTGGGAAATTGCCCCAGCGCAAATAGAACCAGCGCAAAAGTTGGCGGAGGTTACCCAGCTTTCACCGCTTTTGGCGCAAGTACTGTTAAATCGGGGCATTGAAACGCCCGAACAAGCTCAGCTGTTTTTATCGCCCGAATTGGCGGCTTTACCAGAACCAATTGCGGAATTACCCGATTTGGCGATTAGCCTGGAGTTGTTGGAAAATGCGATCGCTCGCCATCAAAAAATCGCCATCTGCGGCGACTACGACGCCGATGGCATGACGAGTACGGCTTTGTTGTTGCGAAGTCTCCGCTGGTTAGGGGCAAATGTCGATTACGCCATTCCCAGTCGCATGAAGGAAGGTTACGGCATCAATCGCCGCATTGTAGAAGACTTCCACTCCGAAGGCGTAGCGCTGATTTTAACCGTCGATAACGGCATCTCCGCTTACGACCCAATTGAACGAGCTAGACAGTTGGGTGTCAAGGTTATTGTTACAGATCATCACGACCTGCCTCAGCAACTCCCCCCCGCCGATGCAATTCTCAACCCAAAATTAATTCCAGAATCTTCCCCCTATCGCGGACTTGCCGGTGTCGGCGTTGCCTATATCTTGGCAGTATCTTTGGCGCAACAAATGGGTAAAGCCAAGGGATTAGTCAAGCCTTTATTAGAATTATTTACATTAGGAACGATCGCAGATCTCGCTCCTTTAACCGGCGTGAACCGCCGTTGGGTAAAACGCGGTTTGCAGCTACTCCCCCAATCTCAGCTAGCAGGCGTACAAGCATTAATTCAAGTTTCTGGAGTCCAGGAAGCAGGTGGCCAGGTGGGCAGGTGGACCCTGGAGAATTACCAATTAGCCATTAGCAATTACCAATTAGCAATTAGCAATCCAAAATCTCTAAAACCAGAAGATATTGGCTTTAGATTGGGACCTCGCATTAATGCAGTGGGACGAATTGCCGACCCTCAAATTGTCATCGATTTACTCACAACCGATGATATGGGATTAGCCCTAGAAAGGGCAATGCAGTGCGAACAGATTAACCGACATCGACAACTATTGTGCGAGGAAATTGAACAAGAAGCGATCGCGCACATCGAACAAAGTCAGCTAAACTTGCAGCAAGAGCGCGTCTTGCTTCTCGTCCAACCCAACTGGCATCACGGCGTCATCGGCATCGTCGCCTCTCGCCTCGTGGAACGCTACGGCGTGCCGGTATTCATTGGCACATACGAAGATGAGGGGGAGGAAGAGGAGACTCTGACGCGGGGACGCTCTGACGCGGAGAATCTTTCACAACAACTTTCTCCGCGTCAGAGCTTCTCCCACTCCCCGCGTCCTCTTCCAGGCGATCGCATTCGCGGTTCGGCGCGGGGAATTCCGGAATTTCACGTATTTGAAGCGTTAGAATTTTGCGCCGACCTCTTAGGTAAGTTTGGCGGACACAAAGCCGCCGGGGGATTTTCTTTACCGGGCGAGAATTTGGAGAAGTTGCGCTCGCGCCTTCGCACCTTTGCCCATCAATGCCTGCAACCAGAACACCTCAAACCTGTTGTAAAAATTGATGCACAAGCGAGTTTAGATCAAATTAACCTTGACCTTTATCGACAAATAGACGCCCTCCACCCTTGCGGGATTGAAAATAGCGATCCGGTATTTTGGACGCCCAACGTGCGAGCAATTGACCAACAAATTGTGGGTAAAGGACACATCAAACTCACCCTAATTCAAGATATTACAGCAGAGGATCTGCGGTGCAGAGGAGCTCTTGAGCAGGTGGGCAGGTGGGGAGAGGAGAATTACCCTCGTTCCCAGGCTGAGCCAGGGAACGCCGTGGCTGAGCCAGGGAACGCCGTGGCTGAGCCAGGGAACGCCGTGGCTGAGCCAGGGAACGCCGTGGCTGAGCCAGGGAACGCCCTGGCTGAGCCTGGGAACGCAATTACCCAAATAAAAGCGATCGCATGGCGTTGGCGCGATTATTTTCCCCTACCGTCGCGCCTGGATATTGCCTATAAGTTGCGAGAAAATAACTGGAATGGCAGCAAAAGTATTGAACTGGAATTAGTAGGCGTGCGACTTGCCTCGCCTCAAGCAAACGGCACTGTCAAAGCATTTCCCCCATTGATTTTTCCGACTATTCCCGCAAAGGCAGAGTTTTACTATAACGAACGCCGCTACACTTGCGGGTTATTTGCCAACGGTTTCGAGCGGGAATTAAGAATCCGAAATTCTCAAGGAAAAGTCCTCGCCATTGCACCCGGACAAACAACAGGTTTACTGGGTATGAACCGCGAAGAATCTGAGGAAATTGATATTTCTCAACCTGGTTATTATAAATTAATTCAGGCCGCGCTTCAGGCTTTGGAAATTGCTGAAAAAAATCATTAGTCATTAGTCAGTATGGGCGAAGCACGCACCAAAAAACCAATGACCAATGACACTCGACCAATTACGGTCTATTAAAGGTCGCCGCCGCGACTTGCCAGTACCAAGATTACCGCAGGGCCAGCCAGCACGATCAATGCCAGCATGGTCAGCTGGGCGATAACTTCAAAGTTGATGCTGCCGAAAAAATTGGTGATAAAATCCATAATTTCCTCCCGAACTAACCCAAGGTCCCGAATGGCTAAGCTAAAAAATCCGCATTCTATCTTACCTGGCGAGCGCGCCTCTTTTTTAAGTATCTTTACAAAACTATAAAAAAAGCTAAACAAAAATCAAAGGGGGTTGAAGAGGACGCGGGGAGTGGAAGACAAGGGAGAGGGGAGAAAGTTGTTGTGAAAGACTCTCTGTATCGACCTGGCTTGGGTAATGACGTTCCCAGGCTGAGCCAGGGAACGAGGGTAGGCTGAATGACGTTCCCAGGCTGAGCCAGGGAACGAGGGTAGGCTGAGCCAGGGAACGAGGGTAGGCTGAGCCAGGGAACGAGGGTAATGGTGTTCCCAGGCAGAACAGTGGAAGGGTAATGGGCAAGAATCGAGTACCGCTTCGCGTTATAATAGTCAGTCTGATTGGGCTGAAACTCAACCGTAGCAAGAGTTCCCCAAATCTAAAATCTGAAATCTCAAATCTCAAATCCAATGGCGACTTGGCAGTGTGTTAAACAATGTGGAGCCTGCTGTCATCTTGACCCCCAGGAGCGTCCCGACTTAGAAGAGTATCTATCCCCAGAGGAATTAAAACTGTATTTGAGCATGGTGGGTGAAGGGGGATGGTGTATCCATTTTGACCATTCAAACCGCAGTTGCCGTATTTACCCGGATCGCCCGCGCTTTTGCCGTGTCGAGCTAGAAACTTTCCGCAATATGTATGGCATTGAACCGGAAGAGGTAAGCGACTTTGCAATTGACTGTTGCCATCAGCACATAGAGTCAACTTACGGGCGTCGCAGCATAGAGATGCTTCGCTTCAACAGCGAAGTTTATGGCGCATCGGGTAGGTGAGCAGGTGGGCCCAGGGGCAGTTGAATGCATATTCTCCTTTGCTCCCCATCTCAAGAGCTGCCCTACTCCTCTGCTACCTTGCTCAAGAGATCGCCCGCGCACCTGCTCACTCGCTCACTCGCTCACCCGCTAAATTGCTGCCCTCGTCCATCCCAATGACCCATTACCCATTACCCATTACCAACTGCCACTTTTTGTCAAAATTTCTTAACAAACAGCGGTGAAAGTACTGCAAGCGCTCAATAATCCAAACTGGCAGCCGCGTCAAGGGAAATATGCCCTGCTACTTTCTATTTGCCAGACGAAGCGGTAAAGTTTATGGCTGTATGGAAACAAGCTTGTATGAGGAAAAGGTGTAGGGGTGACTCGACAACCAAGAGTTAAACTAAATAATCCTTACCAAAGGATTGAAGAGCTTGAAACAAAACTCGACCGCGCGATTAAATATATCCGACGGCTGCGGCGGCACAATCATGAAATGCAAAGACAGCTTGCCTACTTTGAAGACAGGTACAGGCAACAGTCTAGACCCGTAGAAAGGGAAGTTGTTGTCATGCCTCAACCACAACCACGGCGGCGCAGAAGAAAACCTCCGGTAAAAGGTGCTGAAGTTCCTAAGATTGATACTGCTAAGGGTTTCTCCCTCAGACGAAAGCGGATTAGGTGGGTACAACTGCGATTGGCTGCTGTGGCGATCGGATTAACTGCATTGAGTCTTTTTACCATATCCTGGGTAGTGCGATCGCTGTTTCGTCCTCCAGCAACAACACAGCCTAGTGCCCAAGCAGCAGCCGTGACGACGACAACAGCACCCCAGTACCCACCCGCTTCGCCATTAGTGCCGCCGGAATATCCTTCAGCACAACGGGGATCTTTACCAACGCTCTCAACAGATCTAGATCCGCAAAATTTACAAGCCACATACAACGTTACTACCCCGCCCAATTTAAAGCGAAGCAAGGATTTACAAGCAATAGTTGATGAGCTTGTAAATATGGCGGTGGATCAAGGACGACCAACCGAGCAATTATCGATCACCTTAATTAACGTTAAATCTGGTGAAGTTGCCGGATATCAACAACAGGTATTGCGGTTTCCTGCCAGCGTCCTGAAAATGTTTTGGATGGTTTATGTGTATGGAGGTTTAGCACAAGGAATTTTGCCCGATGAAGCTGGGTTTAATGTAGACCTCTTTCGCATGATTCAACAGTCTTCTAACGAGTCAGCCAGCCGCATTATCAATGCGGTTACCGGGACAAAATCCGGAGAAAAGCTATCGGATGAAGAATATCAAAATTGGAAGCGGCGCCGGATGTTTCTGACGGAATTTTTCCGCAAAGCCGGGTACGAGGGTATTATTTTAAGTCAAAAAACCCTCGACACTGCGGATCGACCTAAAGGCAGAGATGGGCAAATGTGGGACGATCCGCAAGAGCCAATTCGCAATAAAATTTCCAGCGAACAAGCTGCCCGATTGATGTATGAAATTGTCATGGGAAAAGCTATTTCTCCGGAATATAGCCAAAAAATGCTCACCTGGTTGGCAAGGGATTTAAGTCCGGAAGGGAAAGAAGATACGATCAGATTTGGGGGATTTAACCCAATTAAGGGCTTTTTTGGGGAACCTTTACCAGAAAATATTGATTTTGCTTCAAAAGCTGGCTGGACTTCTTCTGGGCGGCACGAGGTCGCGTTTGTGAAAACAAGAGATGGTAAAACCGCTTATATTCTGTCTGTTTTAGCCAGCGATGAAAGCTACTCGAATGATTGGAATTTATTCCCGGACATGTCGCGCTTTGTGTTCAAGCGCTTGGGCGGATCTTAGTTCAAGGTGAGGGCGCGAGTCAGCGGGTGCGCGAGTCAGCAGGTGAGCAAGGGAGATGAGGAGAATGTACATTCAAATTCCCCTCTGCCTCCCCGCCGTCGTGCCCACCTGCCCACCTGCCCGCTTGCCCTATGACTAATTAGAGATAAAATGAGAAAAATATGAAAAAACTGGTGGGTAGTAAAATTGACTGTAAAACTCTCCTCGTTGCCAAAAAGCGTGGCTAATTCTGGGGATCAACCCCTGACGGAAACAGCACCCCAAGATTTAAAAGCTGCTAACAGACAGCAGGAACAACCAACCACAAAACTGGAACTGGGTGCGTTAGCAGTCTTTGGCTCTACTTTTTTGACCATCTTTTTATCGGAAATGGGGGATAAAACCCAAGTTGCAACCCTGCTGATGAGTGCCGAGTCTCATTCGCCTTGGATGGTTTTTGCTGGCGCAGGTTCTGCGCTGGTAGCGACAAGCTTGTTGGGATGTCTGCTAGGTCGCTTGCTGGCAAAGTGGATCTCTCCCCAAGTCCTGAACAAAGCTGCTGGGGCGAGTATGCTGTTGATTGCTGCACAGCTGCTGTGGGAAATCGTTCCTCGCTAATGGCTAATTGCTAATTGCTAATTGCAGGTGAAGGTTAAACCTAAAATTAGCCATTAGCCATTAGCCATTAGCCATTAGCCATTACCCATTACCCATTACCCATTACCAAATCTAAAATTGACATGCTGGACTGGCATTTATTGGGATTGAGTTTTATTACCGTGTTTTTGTCCGAGTTGGGGGACAAAAGCCAACTAGCTGCGATTGCTCTTAGCGGCAGTTCTAAATCTCCCCGCGCCGTGTTTTTTGGCACCGCTGTGGCGCTGCTGCTGACTAGCTTGCTAGGCGTTATCGTCGGGGAAGGGGCTGCACATTTACTCCCCGTGGGTTGGGTGAAAGCGATCGCTGCCATCGGTTTTGCCTTCATGGCTTGGCGGCTGCTATTTTCCCAACCCGAAGAATAAAGTAATTGCAGATTTTAGATTTGAGATTGCAGATTTTGGCGTTTTAAATCTGCAATCTGCAATTTTCAATCTGAAATTCTACCGTAGCACCAGCGGATAACTGCACCGCCAGCGACTAGCTTGAGAATTTCCAATACCCAATAGCCTGAGTGCAAAACATTCATCGTGCCGGGAACCTCAACTGCGGGTTCAAACAGGTTGAGATTTAGCCCCAGCGCGCTCATCTGCGGCGTCAAGGCATAGGTATAAACTAAAGCCACCAACATCAGAATGATGGATAAAATTATGGCTTGGGAGTGACTTTTCTCAGTTGTACTTTGCGTGTGTGCCAGCGCTAACGTGCCTGTTAATACCAGGGCAGCGCAGAGTAACTCGATGCGGTTAAAAATCCAGAAAATCAGATAACCCGCCGTGGCAAATCCAGACTCAGCCATCATACCTGAAGCATAAAGACCGGGCATAATTACCAAGTCCAGCACCAGGCTGCTGCTGAGCCAAAAAGCTAAAGTAAAAATAATAATTGTTTGCCACGCAGGCCGTTTTAATTGGACGCTAGAAGCAGCAGACATATAATCTCACCTGCGTTGTATCTTACTTTCAGCTTAGCTAATTTTCTCAATTAGAGATATGAATTATTTTTGCGAACTTGACGGCGATTAATTATAAGAATTATTAAAAACAGGTTCGGGGACTTGACATTAACATGATAAGTAGGGCTGCATTTTGCATTTGAGCCATGGGCGTTGCAACATTGTTAGGAGCAACCTTAGCAGTATCGGCAGCAATTTGGGGAGTTGTCGGTCAACCCGCGTTGGCAGTGACGCTGTCGGATGGTACGGTTAACTTTGTGGGAGTGCCGCGTCTAGAGGGGGCGTCAACTACGTTCAACCAGACATATGCATGGGGTGCGACATATTATTTTACAATTTCGGTACCAGAAGATGCGGGAGAACCGCTGCAACGGATAGCGATCGCACAGCATGAGGGAAGCGACGAGATCGAATTTGACCTGGAAGAAAGTCGCGCCTATGAAGGGACGCGCCGCAATCCTGGGAGTGAGATCGCGCTACTAGCAGCAACGCCAAACAAAGATAACCAGACGCTAGATTTAACATTCTCACCGCCAGTACATCCAGGCAAGAAGGTAACCATTGCGTTGAGACCCGTGCAAAATCCCAGGTATGGGGGCGTTTATTTATTTGGCGTCACCGCGTTTCCCCCAGGCGAGAAAGCAAGGGGTCAGTTTCTCGGTTTTGGACGCCTGCATTTTTACGAGAGAGGAGATTTGGGTCTATAGTTCCATTTGGGATAGTCAAACATAGACAAAACGTTTAACATCCTACTATGGCTTTGAGCAACGACTGTGAAGAACCCAACTATGAGGGAACACAGTCGTTATACGCAAGGGATGTACTACTAGACACCCTCTATCCCTCATCAATAATTTTGACTTGGGATTACTTTTTAGAATAGATTAAGATCCTTTCTTAATCTTTACTGAGGTGGCTTTTTAAGCTTCTCAGGTTATAGAATACCATAAATGGCTATTTATGGTGATAAGTTGAGTAAAGTTTTACAATACTGATAATCTGTTTTGTAAGGTTTGGCGACTGGGGGCGATTGTCCTACACCAGCAGGACTTACGCAAATCGCCTTTGTTTCTATGAAAAATCGTTGGTTTGGCAACCAGAGATCTAAGCAGAAACTTTGGTGATAGGAAGGAACCGGGTTTCTATGAAAAATCGTTGGTTTGGCAACCAGAGATCTAAGCAGAAACTTTGGTGATAGGAAGAAACCGGGTTTCTATGAAAAATCGTTGGTTTGGGAACCAGAGATATGCCTCCCTTCCGCACTCGCGGAAGCAGCTGGAAACTTTGGTGATAGGAAGAAACCGGGTTTCTATGAAAAATCGTTGGTTTGGGAACCAGAGATCTAAGCAGAAACCCGGTTTCTAGGATCGTCGTGGGTAAGTCCTGACCAGTTTGGCGACAGTAGATTGGGTAAAATACCTACTCAATCCAAAATCCTCCGATCCAAAATCTCAAATCTCAAATCTCAAATCTCAAATCCTATGATCGCCCCCTCAAAACGCGCCTACGCCCTCGATGCATTGCGTGGTTTCGCCATTTTAGCGATGGTTTTATCCGGGACTATCGCCTACAAAATCTTACCCGCGTGGATGTATCACGCCCAAGTACCGCCACCCGACCATGTTTTTAATCCTAAACTGCCCGGATTAACTTGGGTCGATCTCGTTTTTCCCATCTTTTTATTTTCAATGGGGGCAGCAATACCCCTGGCGCTGTCCCTTCGCCTCGCCAAAGGATTGCCAAAGATCGGGATTATTTTATCTATTCTTAAACGCGGATTCCTCTTAGGCGCATTTGCCATTATTCTGCAACATCTTCGACCCCAAGTCATCAATCCCAACCCATCGACGCAAAAATGGCAGATTGCCTTATTGGGGTTTTTCCTATTATTTTTTATGTTTGTTCGTTTACCAGCATCCTGGAAACTTTGGATACGCAACGCAATTACTTTAAGTGCCTGGATTGCGGCAATTTTTCTGCTGTCTATAATTCAATATCCAGACAAAAGTGGCTTTTCAGTTTCTCGCAGCGATATTATCCTGATTGTTCTGGCAAATATGGCTGTTTTTGGGTCAATAATCTGGTTATTTACCAGGCAAAATATCTTCTTACGAGTTGGATTGCTAGGTTTATTATTCGCCCTCCAGCTATCTTCTACCGCCGATGGTTGGGTAGCACAACTTTGGTCATATTCGCCCGCCCCCTGGATTTTCAAATTCGCTTATTTAAAGTATCTATTTATAGTCATTCCGGGAACAGTCGCTGGCGATTTGATTCTGGAATCGATGCAGACAACAGAATACGACCAAAAAGAATCTTGGAAAACCTGGCGTTTCGATACTATTGTTTGGTTGATGTTGGCGCTGAATTTGACTTTGCTAGTCGGATTGCAATCCAGATTAGTATTGCCAACAACCTTAGCAACCGCAATTCTTTGCTCGATTGGTTGGTTTTTATTCAAACATCCGACTTCTGCCACCGAAAGATTGCTCAATAGACTTTACAGTTGGGGCATTTTATGGTTGGCAATTGGCTTATTTTTTGAACCTTACGAAGGCGGCATTAAAAAAGACCCCTCTACCATGAGTTACTACTTTGTCACGACGGGAATGTCTATTGTTATTTTAATCGGTTTTACCATTATTTTTGAGATTTTTACGAAAAAATCGTGGTTAAATTTATTAATCGATAACGGGCAAAATCCGATGATTGCGTATGTGGGATTTGCTAACTTACTTTGGCCTATTTTGGCCTTAACAGGATGGGAAGAAAGTATTATAAGACATACTCAAACTCCGGTTATGGGATTTATGAAAGGAGTTGGGTATACTTTGGTTATTGCTTTAGTTGTAAGTGTATTTACCAGGTTAAAATTATTTTGGAGAACTTAAGCAATCTAGAAACCCGGTTTTTTAGAAAAACCGGGTTTCTGAAAGAACAAAAGCTATGCAGACAGTGCGCGTTGTATATTTAGTACCATCTGATGCTAATCCAAGCGAGGATTTTAAGAATGGGATCGCCAACGCTATTACCCATCTCCAGCAGTGGTATTTGGCGCAGATGGAAAATCAGAAAACATTTAGGTTAACAGATAGCATTGTAGAAGTAGTGCGAACAAACCACAAAGCCAGATGGTACGCTACAAATCCCGCAGGCGAATATCATCTTTGGTTTTGGAATAATGTTTTAGCAGATGGTTTTGCCTTGACGGGTGCAAGTTTTAACGACCCTAATTTTATCTGGATTTTTTATATCGACGCCGAAAACGATCGAGGACAATACGGCGGTGCGGGAACTTGCGGTGTAGCGGTATTACCTCAGCACGATATACACGGTTTAATCGGATTGAGTAAAGAACCCGTTTCGCGATGGATAGGAGGATTGGGACACGAATTAGGACATGCATTTGGTTTACCACATCCGCCTGGGTGCGAGGAAGATCAAAGCCTGCCGGAAAGTCAGTGCATCATGTATTTGGGAATGTACAATTATCCAGATACATTCTTGTTAGCTGAAGATAAAGAAGCGCTGAATCAAAGTCGGTTTTTTGTGGGGTAAGCCGCATCTAAGTAGATTGATTTGGGAGAGCGATATGCCGACCGCACGCTACGCGATCGCTTTCTGCTAAATTAATCTACGATACGCTTATAATCGAATTATGGAAGCACAACCGAGGGAGATTCAGCGTTATATTACTCCAGAAGGCAGAATTCCTTTCGCAGAATGGCTTGCTTCCTTGCGAGATAGGGAAGCCAGAGCTAGGATCAACTCTAGGCTGGGCCGAGTTCGTCTCGGAAATTTGGGAGATTGTCGGTCAGTTGGAGAAGGAGTTTGTGAGCTAAGAATCAACTATGGCCCTGGCTACCGAGTCTATTTTGGACAAATAGGAACAACGATAGTACTTTTACTCTGTGGTGGAGATAAAAGCAATCAAGTGGAAGATATTCTTAAAGCTAAGGAGTATTGGGCGGACTATGAAAGACGTGAAAATGCCAACCAGTGATAGCTGGCTAAATGCACTAATTGAATCCCTCAAAGATCCAGAAGAAGCTGCTGCTTATATCGAGGCTGTATTAGAAGAAAAAGATCCTGAATCTGAATTGCTCCGGTTGACGCTTAAAGATGTAATTGATGCTCGCGTGGGGATAAATGCTCTCTCAGACGAAGCTAAAATGCGTTATGAAAAAATTGACAAAATATTGTCAGCAACTGGTGGGGCTGAAATTTACGCTTTGGTTGAGTTGTTGGATGCACTGGGGTTTCGGATTGCGATCGCTCCCAAGTAGATTGGGTCTTGCGGAATTATTATGCTAATGTTCAACCTGAACATTATTGTAGGGGCACGGCATAATTAAAATATTGATAGAACCGACATATTGATGATGCCGTGCCCCTACAGCATATTTAACCTGAAAGAGCCAGTAGATTGATTTGGTAGAGCGATCCCTTTCAAGTAAACTAAGCTATGATGGGTTTATAATCAAACAGTGGAAGCCCAACCAAGAGAGATTCAGAACTACCAGACAGCAGACGGAAGAAGCCCTTTTGAAGAATGGCTTGGTTCTCTTAGGGATCTCAAAACCACAGTCAAAATTGAGAAGAGGCTTCAACGAGTCAAGTTAGGCAATTTGGGAGACTATCGCTCGGTTGGAGAAGGAGTTTGTGAACTTAAAATTGATTATGGCCCTGGGTACCGGGTCTATTTTGGAAAAATCGGGTCAACAATAGTACTTCTTCTTTGTGGTGGAGATAAAAGTACCCAAGAACAAGATATCCTAAAAGCCAAAGAATATTGGAAAGATTATGAAAGACGTGAAAACACCAACAAGTAGAAGCTACGACGATTATCTGATTTCTTCTCTCAAAGATGTCGAACACGCTGCTGCTTATATTGAGGTGATGTTGGAATTGGACGAAGGAGAAGAAGAACCCTCACCAGTTGAACTGCTAAGATCTGCGCTTAAAGACGTGATGGATGCTGGCTTGTTGTCCGATAATCTCTCAGAAGAAGCCAAAGTATTTTATGAAAAACTCGACAAGATTCTGTTAGAAACTAAAGGCGCTGAAATTTACGGTTTGGTTGAGTTGCTGGATGCGCTGGGGTATCGGATTGCGATCGCACCCAAGTAGATTGGGTCTTGCGGAATTATTATGCTAATGTTCAACCTGAACATTATTGTAGGGGCACGGCATAATTAAAATATTGATAGAACCGACATATTGATGATGCCGTGCCCCTACAGCATAT
>NZ_BLAY01000100.1 GCF_020521235.1 Microseira wollei NIES-4236
GCCTCCGGTGTTAGGGAGGCTCTGCCTCCGGTGTTAGGGAGGCTCTGCCTCCGGTGTTAGGGAGGCTCTGCCTCCGGTGTTAGGGAGGCTCTGCCTCCGGTGTTAGGGAGGCTCTGCCTCCGGTGTTAGGGAGGCTCTGCCTCCGGTGTTTGCAGCTTGCCCGGAGAATAAAATGTCTGAGTTGGAAAATCTGGAAGCATTTGAAGCGGATGCATCGGGAAATGGTGAGTCTTTAACCGTCCTTGCAGCGATCGCCAATTTAACCGGCACGGATCGCGGTCAGCGGTATTATGCTGCCTGGTGGCTGGGTCGATTTCGCGTCCGGACTCCGGAAGCCGTCGATGCTTTAATTGCTACCCTGTCGGATGAAAGCGATCTTACCCCCGATGGCGGCTACCCACTGCGGCGCAATTCTGCCAGGGCGCTGGGTAAATTGGGAGATGCACGCGCAGTTCCAGCATTAATCGAATGTTTGGACTGCACAGATTTTTACGTGCGAGAAGCGGCGGCGCAGTCGTTGGGAATGTTGGGCGATCGCGCAGCCGTGCCAAAATTAATCCAACTGCTGGATGGGGGACTAGAAGCTGCACAACCAATTCCAGGCTGTCCCCACTTGGCACAACCCTACGATGCCATCTTGGAAGCCTTGGGGGCATTGGAAGCAGCAGAAGCATTTTCGCGGATTGAGCCGTTCTTGAAGCATCCAACGGCAGTGGTTCAGTATTCCGCCGCAAGGGCGCTGTATCAATTAACGCAAGATAACCTGTATGGCGATCGCTTGATAGAAGCATTGGCAAACGATAAACTGCAACTGCGTCGCTCGGCGCTAACGGATTTGGGAGCGATTGGGTATTTGCCAGCAGCGGAAGCGATCGCTCAAACTCACGCCGAAAACAGCCTCAAATTGATTGCGCTCAAAGGACTCTTAGAACATCAAATCGATCGCTCTCCTTTCGATCGATTATCCGAGGGCGCTATCCGGGTGATGGCGTTAATGGACGATCTGCTGTAGCACCGGCTGGTTTAAAATTTGAAGAAGATCTTAAAAAATTCAGGCGGCTAGAACCTTCAACCTTCAGCCGCCCAACATTTAAAATCATTCAAAATTTATGACCGTTAACCAAGCCCAAGTCCTCATCCGTGCCGTTGAACAGGCTGATTCCTCAACTCGATTATTAGAAGCTGTCCAGCAACTGTCAGCCGCCTGTCTAACAGCAGCAATTCCCACCCTGATTGCGGCACTTGGTTACAACAATCCAGGGGCAGCCGTAGCCGCTGTGGATGGGCTGATTCAGATCGGGGAACCAGCGGTAGTGCCGTTGCTGGAACTGTTGGATGGCTATAACTACGGAGCCAGAGCTTGGGCAATTCGGGCGCTCGCCGGAATAGGCGATCCACGGGGATTGGAAATGTTGCTCGATGCGGCAAAAAATGACTTTGCCCTCAGCGTCCGACGGGCAGCCGCCAGGGGATTGGGTAAAATACGTTGGGAAGAATTACCAACCGAGCAAGTCCAACCCGCCCAGGAGAGGGCGCTAGAAGCCCTGCTGCAAGTGTCCCAAGATCCGGAATGGGTGGTGCGCTATGCAGCAGTAACCGGGTTGCAGGAATTAGCCAAGTTTCTCACCCTCTCCCACATCGATTCCGCACTGCAAATCCTGGCACATTTCGATCGCCGCGTAGAAGACGAGGACAATCTGGCTGTCATCGCCCGGATTTGGCTGGCGCAGAAAGAAATTCGGGATTATACCACAGAGATACTGGAAAGTCAACCTGCTGAAATTGTTAGCAACCTGGTGAGCGCGCTCGACTTTGATTGGCAAGCAACCTTAGAAAAGCTATATGCTCGCAAGCGTCGGGAAGAACCCCTGCAAGAGGGAGATCCGCGCAAGTTTCGCGAGTTGGCGGCGGCGATTTCTCGCGCGATCGCTTAGCTTCAAGCCCTCCATTGCACAATTGAAACATCAGCTTAATTGCGCCGTATTTCATCCCAGAACGAACATGTCTGGGATGAAATAGCTTTTATTGAAAATTGTAACTCTATCCCAAGAATCATTAAAGAATATCAATAGGTTAGTGGGGTAGGAAGTTATGATTAAATTAGCCCCAGTCAGGTTTTTGTAGTAAGTCGGCTGTCTAAAAAAAAGACTATACAAAACTTGATTTAGGGTAAAAAACTTATGAAAGCCAATCTATTTGACGCCGCTTACTACAGAGCCGTCAATCCGGATTTGGTGGCAGCCGGACTGAAAACAGACAGGCAATTATTTGCCCATTTTAAGAACTTTGGAATCAACCAAGGGCGAGCTTTCTCACCGTTTGTAAACCTGAAATATTATCGCGAGAGTAACCCAGATTTAATCGCAGCAGGACTGAAAACAAATTTTCAACTTTACGAGCATCTACAGAAGACAGGGCTAGCAGAAGGACGGAGGTTTTCGCCTTGGGTGGATTTAGACTTTTATCTGGCAGCTAACCCAGATTTAGAGCGAGCTTTTAAAGGCGATCGCATTCAAGCTTTTGAGCATCTGCAACAGTTTGGTCTAGCCGAAGGACGGCACTTCTCGCCTTGGGTGGATGTAGACTTTTATC
This sequence comes from Microseira wollei NIES-4236, assembly GCF_020521235.1. Taxonomy (GTDB): domain Bacteria; phylum Cyanobacteriota; class Cyanobacteriia; order Cyanobacteriales; family Aerosakkonemataceae; genus Microseira; species Microseira wollei. Next base: position 2,593 of record NZ_BLAY01000100.1, read on the forward strand.
TGGCGGCTAACCCAGATTTAAATGCCAGGTTGAAGGGCGATCGCGCAAAAGCTTTTGAGCATCTGCAAAGGTTTGGTCTAGGCGAAGGGCGTCGGTTCTCGCCAGTGGTGGATTTAGACTTTTATCTGGGGGATAACCCGGATCTGTTGCAGGCTTTTGGGAGCGATCGCCAACGCAGTTTCGAGCATTTGCAAACCATAGGCATTGACGAAGGACGGCGATTTTCTCTCACCTTCGAGCCAACTTACTATCGGCAGGTCAATCCCGACTTAGCTGCGGCTAATTTAAATAACAGACAGCTGCTGCAACACTTCCAACTGTATGGCCTAGATGAAGGACGCTCTGCTTCAGAATTTTTCGATCTGCCTTTCTACCGCAAGATTAACCCGGATTTAGTCGCAGCAGGTTTAAATAACAGAGAACTATTCCAACACTTTGTTCTAACTCGTCAAACCGAACCTCAGCGTTGGCCTTTCGATGGTTTTTCTGCTGTAGCCTATCTGGATGTTAACCCCGATGTGAAACAAGCGGTAGAAAGGGGATCTGTTAGTTCCGCTTTTGAACACTATTTCAATAGTGGTGCTGCTGAAGGTCGCCCGATCAGAATTATCCCAAACCCAGAGCCAGATGGCATCATCGGCGGTCGTAAAATGTCCGGTCGGGGTTATGACTGGTTTGGCACTTCAGTAGCGATGCTGGGTAATAACATACTCGTCGGATCGCCCGGTAACGACACCCGCTCCTATCAATACTATAAAGAGCAATTCCAAAACTTCTACAGTCCTGACTTTGATCTGAGCGGTTTCGATGCTGGGGCAGCGTACCTATTCAACGGCACCACGGGCACGCTTCTACAAACTTTCCAGAATCCCGATCCAACAAGAGGTTACTTTGGCTCAAAGGTGGCAACAGCGGGCAACAACGTTTTGATTGGAGGGGCAGAAGCTGTTTACTTGTTCGACAGCGTCACGGGAAATCACTTGCAGACTTTCCTGTCCCCTACTCGAGTAGAATATGACCGATTCGGCTCAAGCATGACAGCAGCGGGCAATAGTGTCCTGATTGGAGCGCCTAGTAAAAACACGAGTGCCTATAGTGCGGGAGCTGCCTACCTGTTCGACAGCGTGACGGGAAATCTCCTGCAAACCTTTAACAATCCCACTCCCGCACCAGAGGACTACTTCGGCTCCTCAGTAGCAGCAGTGGGCAACAACGTCCTGATTGCAGCCCCTGGTGACGACGCGGGGGCTAACGACGCGGGTGTCGCCTACCTGTTCGATGGGGTGACGGGGAATCTGCTGCAAACTTTCAACAACCCCACTGCCGCAGAAAACGATCGATTTGGCACTGCTGTGGCGATGGTGGGCAACAAAGTCCTGATGGCAGCCCCTGGTGACGACGCGGGGGCTAACGACGCGGGTGTCGCCTACCTGTTTGATGGGGTGACGGGGAATCTGCTGCAAACTTTTAACAACCCCACTGCCGCAGAAGGCGACTACTTCGGCTCCTCAGTAGCAGCAGCTGGCAACAAAGTCCTAATTGCAGCCCCTGGTGACGATACAGCTGGTTTTCACGCTGGGGCAGCTTACTTGTTCGATGCTACTACTGGTGCCCTGTTGCAAACGCTAACTTTGCAAAACCCAACTGGATATAATTTCGGCTCCTCCCTGGCATTGATTGGGAACCATGCCGCGATCGGAGCCTCCTACGAAACAGTAGGTGGCTTCTATGGTGCTGGCGCAGTCTACCTGTTCTAGCTGGCAGCTACTAACTCCCAGGCGTGTCGGTGGGTTCTTTTTGACCACCGGGGGGAGCAACTACCACACCTTTATCAGCGGCACGTTGCTCGCGTTTTTTGCGCTCGGCTTTGAGCATATCTTCCATCAGCAGACGCGCCTGAGCCATTTTGTCTAAATTGCTGCGGTAAAGCTCGAGGTCTTTTTGCATTTTATCTGCTGGCAGGTGCAACCCCGTACCGATTTTGTTGAGCGCCTCATTCAGCAGCTTGGTATCTTTTACCAGATCGGGGTCGGCTTGTTCTAGCAGAGTGTACAAGCCAACGGCAAACAAACGGCTGTATTTAAATTTAGGATTGCTGGCGATCGCTGGCAAATGTTTCTCTAGGTCGCCATCTCCTAAAGCAGCCGATTGGCTCAACCCGGCAATTATATCAGCCCCCCGTTGACGTGAAGCCATTTCAAGAAGCCGTTGGGCATCCTGGCGATATTGTTGCGGTTCGTACCCCACAGCCTGACACAGGGCATCAAACATCCTATCTTTATCCGCTTCTGGTCGATAGCCTTGCATGAAGCGCTCAAATGTCGTCACTACACCCAGCGCGTAGATTGGGTCGTACTGAAAGTCAACATTAACCGAGAGCAAGTGCATCTCTACCATCAATTCCTCTACCACCCGCCGGTAGATCGAATTGATCGGACGAGTGTGAAGGCTGTAGAAAGATCGCTTGGTATCTGAGACAGTGCGGACGTTATTCACAGAAAGAATTTTATGCTGGTTTAATTTTTATTGTCGCGTTTAAGAGTCCCTTTGCCAAGGCGATTCCGTTTGAGACAAGATCGCCTTGACAAAGGGAGATATTCCTCTCGCTTTTGCCGATCGGGTAAAATGCTCAACTTCAATGTGATGATTTACCCCCAGGTTTTGATGCCGCGAATTTTGGCAAAATCGCCTCAATTATAGACGGCAAGCGATCTTGAGCCGTTGATCGCATAATCAGGACTTACGCTCGTGCCCCGAACAGCGGTAGCCGTTTGGATCGAGTTGCGCGTACGCATCAACAAAGCCGTCGCCTAAATCTTTTTTGGCGCTACCAAGCCAACTATGGGATCTTCCGATTCTCGCTGCCAATTGCTTGCCGTGGATCCTACCATGGGGTGTCCCAGTGTCCTTAGCCTCTTTGCGTCAGAGCCTCCTCTTCAAGGTGCGCCTCCCCTACAAAAAATCGTTGGTTTGGAACAGATCAAGGTCGAAAAAGGGTTTCTGGCCTCGTCCTGCGTAAGTCCTGTTGCTGCCAGAAGTCTTGCAGCAGCTGGACGAATTTGTTGCTCAAACTTTGGGTTGATATCATGTCCGCGAGAGATCAGTTGTGTATAGTTGATTGTGCGAAAAAGCGTTTTTTCTCCCCCATCCCCTTTGCTCCCCCATCCCCTTTGCTCTCCAAACGCAACCGATGCAACCGGACACGATATGAGTTAGTTTCTCCCCTGATTTGAACCAGTCGCAATTCATCCTTTTACACAAACAACCTGCTTCAAAGTTGCTTCAACTTCGACTAAATCCGATTGATTTTTCATCACCTCGTCTATCGGCTTATAAGCAGCGGGAATTTCATCGATAATACCCGGATCTTTGCGGCATTCTACACCCTTAGTTTGCTCGATCAGATCGTCAAGCGTATAGACATTTTTCGCCCGCGCGCGAGACATCAACCTGCCCGATCCATGAGCGCAACTGCAATAGCTTTCCGTACAACCTTTCCCTTTGACGATGTAAGATTTTGCCCCCATCGAACCGGGAATAATGCCGTAATCTTCAGTTTGCGCCCTCACTGCACCTTTGCGAGTAACGTACACTTGTTCCCCGAAATGTACTTCTTTTTCCGCATAATTGTGATGGCAATTCACCGAGATTAAAGGCTTAGTTTTCTTCCCACCTGCGAGATGCTTTTCGATGATTCGCACAAAGCGTTCCATCATGACATCGCGATTATAACGCGCGTAATTTTGTGCCCATTGTAAATCGTGCCAATAGGAGCGAAATTCAGGCGTTCCGGCAATAAAGTAAGCTAAATCTGGATCTGGCAACCGATTGGATGCCATTTTCGCTAATTCCTTAGCTGTACCAATATGGCACTGGGCGAGCATATTTCCAATGTTACGCGAACCAGAGTGTAGCATGAGCCAAACAGCGTCTTCTGTATCGAGACAAACTTCTATAAAGTGATTCAATTTGTTACTGATTGCTTAGCTTTTTGTGCAATCGACCAAGTCATTTCTGCTTGGTTCTATACCTTCGGAGTTCGGTATAGTTCGGAGCACACCTTCATCCTAACCTAATTAGGATGCCCAAGTCCCTCTGCTCTCTACGGGGCGTTTTACCGCTTCCCTCGGTATTAGCATCTCAGCCTTCACCGATTTGGACGAGTTTTGATTACTGTATTACTACAGTAAGGGGCAATCTTTTACCCCCGCCGAGAGAACCCATTTGTTTCATCGCTTTACCTTGCAAGTCTTGCACCCCTGGATGTAGTTCCTTGAAATCGCCCCATTTTTGCCAGTTAGTAACTGTTTTTTCTACCTCCTTATTTTCGGTGAAGCCAGTCGGAATTGCTGCTTCAATATCTAGGCGAATTTTCTTCAGCTTGCCTTCTAATTGAGCAGCCTTAAATGGGGTTTTAATTGCCATCATGCCGCAATTGTGAACGAAGACACCAGCTTGCAGCGCGAAGTTGTTGTATCCCGGCACTGTTAGGCAGTATACGTCTTGTTTTTCTTCCATAGGAATAACGTTTACTACTTTGTGGTTGTCATGTGCCAGATGGTTCAACTTGCAGCTTTTCTGCTGTATTTGGGAGCGATCGCCTATCAACTCCGCTCTCTCCCACTCACCTGAATCTGGTTGCTGAATTAATGTATAACCATCTTTATCCATTTTAGAATAAAACGGCATCAAAGATGTCCCTGGTTGCAGGTTTTGCGCTGCTTCATAACTGCTATCGCGCCGCATAAATTGATGATCTGGCGTACAGATGATTTCCTCATCGTTATCCAAAATCACTTTGACTAATGGCGCATTTTTTCGGGTCAACTTCGCGGTTGCTTGAGCAGCTACGATTCTTCCGGTTGGAGTACATGCGTAAACAATAAACTCCTCATAACGTGCAGCCAATTCTCGAATTCGATAAGATTTACCATCAACTAGGGGAACTAAAGTATCTCCAACAAAACAACCGATATCCACACCCACAGCAGCCGGAATAATTGCATCTTTCGTGGCAATTACAGAACCCACTAATGCACCTTTTCCTAAGTGAACGTCTGGCATCAACGCCACGTGTTTGAACACAAATGGCAAGGATGCTACGTTCTTTGCCATTTTGGTTTCTTCTGCGCCAAGGGCGTGGTTCGCCCAAGACAATACCGGGGCTGGTGTTGAAATTTCTAGCTTTTCGTAGGGCATAACCGTTTGTTTTCTATCACAGTACTGACGCTGCAATCAATTATATACTACAAATAGTACAAAAGCAATTCCAGACTGTAAAGCGTTGAATGCATCAGTCAGGAAAATTGATTAAACTTTGTGAATGGGGGAAGCCTGGTTGAAAGCTGCCCTATCGTGGGATATAGGATGGGGACTCTTGTCCTTACTAATAACGGGAAATTCTTATGGCAGTTGGGAAAGATACAATTTGGGAACGGTTCTTAGCGCCAGTGGTGCGGCTATTGATCGATGAGAAGGCGTTGCAGCAGTTCTATGAGAGTATTGATTGGGAGAAAGAAAGCTCGCGCATCCGCAATCCGACTCTCACGTACCCTTCCTACTACAGCAGCCAAAATTTCCACGGTATCGAACGGGGATATCTCAACCCAGGCGCTGCGGTATCCTACGATCCGGTTACCCAGTACGCCCTACCACCCAACGAAACCTGGGTGCGCCAAGGCTTAATCGACGCCATCGGGGGACAACCGCGACGCATATTAGACTTAGGATGCGGTACGGGTTCGACCACGCTACTGTTAAAACAAGCCTTTCCCCAAGCAGAAGTCATCGGTTTGGACTTATCGCCATACATGCTGGTAACGGCTGAATATAAAGCCAAAAAAGCCCAACTCGATATCCAATGGCGTCACGGTAATGCGGAGGAAACTGGGTTACCCAATGCTGCGTTTGATGTGGTGACGGCTGCGTTATTATTCCACGAAACGCCACCAGCGGTAACTAAGGCAATTCTGCGCGAGTGTTTCCGACTACTCGTTGCGGGGGGACAAGTTTTGATTTTGGACGGAAATCACAAAACTCTGCGCTTAGTGGATTGGCTAAATGATATTTTTGAAGAACCTGACATAAAGGATTATGCGGCGGGTAGCGTCGATGCCTGGATGGGGGCGGCGGGATTTGAGGCTGTTTGCACCCACGATGTGTGGGGACTGCATCAACTCACCCAAGGAATCAAACCCATTCCCGGACAAGCAACTTCAGCTGCGTCTTCTAGTTACATCCCATTTGAGTCTGAGGGTTTTGCTGCCCCAGCTTTTTAGCAGATAGGCATGGCGTTAAAGGCGGTTTTATTCGATTTCAACGGTGTCATTATCAAGGATGAGCCGATCCACGAGCAGCTGATCGAACAGCTTCTGATGGAGGCGAATCTGCGACCTAAACGGGGAGAGTTTCGGCAATATTGTTTGGGTAGGAGCGATCGCGCCTGTCTCAAAGATATCCTACTCCGTCGCGGTCGGTTCGTCTCGGATGCCGTCCTCAACGGATTAATCGCCCGCAAAACTCAAGCCTACCTAAGTCTGTTACAGACAATGGCGCAATTACCCATCTCTCCGGGCTTAGAAGATTTTATTTTAAAGCTAAAAGCGGCTAATCTTAAACTCGCGGTCGTCACCGGCGCTCTGCGTGCGGAATTAGAAATAGTATTGAATCGCAATAATCTTGCTCAGTATTTTTCAGTAAGCGTGACGGCGGACGACCTAATGGTTAGCAAGCCCGATCCCGATGGTTATCTGCTGGCAGTCGAGCGGCTGAATCAAATGCATCCCGCTCTCAACTTGCAACCGTCCGAGTGTTTGGTAATAGAAGATACCCAAGTCGGGATTACAGCGGCGAAGCGTGCGGGGATGGATGTGGTTGGGATAGCAAATACTTACCCGTTTCACATGCTGCAACGTCAAGCTAACTGGACGGTAGATTATTTTTCGGATCTGGAATTAGACCGGATACAGGAAGTTTATTCCCGCCACGATCCGCAGCCCAGCGTTACTGAGTGCTAGAATACAGAATGCCAGTCAGTTGATTTTAGATTAAATCTAAATTCGGCAAGGGGGATTAGCTCAGTTGGTAGAGCGCTGCGATCGCACCGCAGAGGTCAGGGATTCGAGTTCCCTATCCTCCATAGGTTTTGCGGAAACTAAAGTCTACTAAAAGTCTACTAATCGATTTACTTAATACTTATCGAAATAAAGCTGTCATGGTGCGTTACGCTATCGCTAACGCACCCTACATAAGATAGAAAATCGCTGGCCATTTCTGGCAACTTTAATGGTATAGATATCTTCAGCACCGCCAAACTCGAAAAACCCGAACTTTCCATCCTCTCTGGCGAGTTCTTACAAGAAGTACCAGGTATTCCCCAAAAGAACTTAGCACTGGAAGTGCTGCGAAAACTGCTCAATGATGAAATCAAAGCGCGATCGCGTCGTAATGTCGTACAGTCGCGCAGCTGCTCGGAAATGCTGGAAAACAGCATCCGCCGCTACCAGAATCCCTCGAGGGAAATTTTGGTACAAAGGTACTAATTACTTAACCTTACTATACTCACTTTTCTAAAAAATGACACTCAATTTGTTATGGCAAATAAAAAGTTTAGATAGGACTTACGCAGGTCGAGGCCATCACCAAAGTTTCTGAGTCAATCTCTCCTTGCCAAACCAAGGATTTTTGGGAGAAACTTTGGTGATTTGCCTAAGTCCTGTTAGAATTAAGCGCTTTTGCAAAAACGACAGATAAAGTATTATTGTTTTAAATATATAAAAATAATTTGTTAAAGCCGAGGGGTGAGCTAATTTGAGTTTAAACAGCTACAATACTTACTGCGTAAGCATTGCAGCGATTTTAGCGTCAACGACATTAATGTGTTAAGACGACAAATAATTTGTTAATCAACACCTACTCTGGCAAAAAGCATAGGACCGACATCCAGGGGCTGCTTACTTTCTCTTTCTTCCGATAGAAGTTAGAGTAAACAGCAATCGTTAATGTAACTAATGAAGACAACTAAACCAATCTTCCATAGCTCCCGACTTTAAACTGTCCGGGAAACCCTTCGCCATTCCAGGCGATAAAAACCGGCTAGTTGTGAAGCAAAAATAAATGAAGAACCAGTATGATTTTTGCGACGAATATACTTTAGCAGAAACAGCCGAAAACCTGGCTAAAAAAGCTGTGAAGTTAGGATTTATCCAGAGTTTTGTCGTACGGGTTTTTGCCGATAGCTGGCAATTTTACATTCCCAAGGAAAACGAATCCGAACCCCTGACGCCAGAACAAGCATACCTATATCTGAAAAGATTAGTGGAACAGGCTAGTCAGGAAGCTAAGGTCGGCGCTAATTCTAAAAATTAGAAAATTGCCAAAAATCGCGACAAAAGTTAAGGTTTTGGAGAACTATTGATGATGGAATTAAAACCGATCGATCGGCAGGTTGTTGCAGTCGTTGGAGCATCCAGCGGCATCGGGCGCGCAACAGCTTTTGAGTTTGCCACTAGAGGTGCAAAAGTAGTCGTTGCTGCTCGCAACGAACAAGGATTGAAATCGTTGGTAGAGGAGATTCAAAGCATTGGCGGCGAAGCGGTGGCAGTTGTTGCGGATGTGGCGAATTTCGAGCAAGTAAATGCGATCGCCGACAAGGCCATCCATGCATACGGGGGACTCGATACCTGGGTACACTGCGCCGCTACCGGCGTCCTCGCCATGTTCGACCAGATCACCCCAGAAGAATTTCAGCGCGTTATCGATGTCAACTTGATGGGGCAAGTATACGGCGCAAAGGCAGCACTACCTTATCTCAAACAAGAAGGACGCGGCGCATTAATCTGTATTTCCTCAATGGAAGGTACGCGCAGTTTGCCGCTGCAAAGCCCCTATTCCGCCGCCAAACATGCTTTAGAAGGCTTTCTCGAATCTTTGCGCGTCGAACTGATGCACGAAAAAATTCCTATTAGCGTTACGACCATACGCCCTGCGGTAATTAACACCCCCTACTACAACAAAGTTCGCACCAAACTAGGCGTTAAACCTACAGGAATACCGCCCTATTATGACCCCAGATTGGTTACCGATGCTATCCTCTACGCCGCCGAACATCCAATTCGCGATTTTATCGTTGGAGATGTGGGCAGAATATTGGATGCATTACAACGAGTTTCGCCGCCACTCGTGGATAATTTGTTACTGCTAATCAGTTTTGCGGGACAGCGAACAAACGAGCCAAAATCCGAAGATGCGCCCGATAATTTATGCGAGCCAATTGATGGATACAACCGCATTTATGGTGATTTTGGTAAATTAGTAATACCTTTGTCAGATTGGTTGGCTAAGCTAGTACCGTAAAACCACAAAAAAACCTGGTTTATCTATACTAAAAAACCCGGTTTATGGCTATAAACTAATACCGTAAAACCAATCAAAAAAGGAGAAAAAAATGAAAGCAGTTTGCTGGCACGGTGCGAAGGATGTGCGGGTTGAAACAGTAGCCGATCCAACAATTATCAACCCGCGAGATGCCATTTAAAAAATCACATCGGCAACGATTTGCGGTTCGGATTTGCATATTTACGACGGCTACATTCCCACCATGAAAAAAGGTGACATTATCGGTCACGAATTTATGGGAGAAGTCGTCGAAATTGGCAGGGAAGTCAAGCAGTTAAAGAAAGGCGATATGCCTCCGGCACGCTGCGCGAACGCGTGGTTGTTTCTTCGATTATCGGCTGCGGTCAATGCTGGTTTTGTCAGCAACAAATGTGGTCGCTGTGCGATAACTCCAACCCCAACGCCTGGATGCAAGATAAAATTTACGGCTTTGGCACATCGGGCATTTTCGGCTACTCCCATGCCTTTGGCGGCTATGCAGGTGCTTTCGCCGACTACGTGCGCGTACCGTTTGCCGACTACGGTGCAATCAAAGTTCCCGAAGGCATTCCCGACGAAAAATTGCTGCCTATTTCCGATGCTTTTCCTACGGGTTACATGGGGGCAGAAATGTGCGATATTCAACCCGGAGATATCGTAGCAGTTTGGGGTGCAGGCCCGGTGGGATTATTCGCGATGAAAAGCGCTTACATGTTAGGTGCAGAACGAGTTATCGCCATCGACCGAGTTCCAGAACGCCTGCAAATGGCTAAAGAATTCGCCCATGCAGAAACAATTAATTACGAAGAAATTGATGCAGGCGAAGCACTTAAAGAAATGACCGGCGGACGCGGGCCAGATGCCTGCATTGATGCCGTAGGATTAGAAGCACACGGCATGGGTTTAGAAGGATTTTACGACGAAGCAAAACAGGCGGTAAGATTAGAAACCGATCGCCCTACAGTACTGCGACAAATGATGGTAGCTTGTCGCAAAGGCGGCACTCTTTCTATCATGGGTGTTTACAGTGGCTTTGTAGACAAAATCCCGATGGGTGCAGCTTTTAATAAAGGCTTGACCTTCAAAATGGGGCAGTTCGGTCAGAAATACATGGCGATGTTGCTGGGTCGAGTTTTAGAAGGTGAAATCGATCCATCCCAAGTTTTTACCCATCGCTTATCCCTAGACGAAACGAAACACGGCTTTGAAATTTTTAAGCACAAAAAAGACAACTGCATCAAAGTGCTGTTGAAACCAGGCTTGTAGTAACCCTGAAGCGGTAATGGGTAATGGGTAATGGGTAATGGGTAATTGTCAAGAGTAAGCGCGGGTTTTACCTGCCATCACCTTTGTTTCTGTGCAAAATTGTTGAGCCAGGAAAGAGATCGTGGTCGAAACAAAGGTGATGGTATCGTTAAAGTAGCCCCTACTGCCAATGAATCCAATTACCAATTACCAATTAGCAATTACCAATTACCAATTACCGCTGTCACAACTATTAACTAGCAATTTGAGTTACTTACCAAAATGAGGAAAAATCTATGAATCGAATAATTTCCTGGTTACAAAGCGTTCTAGCCCGCGCAATTTTAACTACAGTTATCGTAGGAACTGCGTTTTTAATCAATGTTGCTCTTGGCTTTGGGAATCCTTTGCCAGCTCATGCTTTACCCTTGCTAACAATTGACAGCAGTTCTTACGCCGTCGATCCCGGTAAGCAGCGGCTACCGACTTATGCCAAAGCTGATGGAAATCAAAAACCAGACCTAATTGAAAATTCCAGAGACCAACTCAAAAGTGCGGCTGATAACATCAAAGAAAAGCTCAATCTCGCTCAACCTATGCCTGAGAGTACGAAAGAATTTTTAAATGGGGATAAAGACAAAACCGATTTGGGTATCAAGGGTAAATAAAAGTTAGAATATCAGGGTGCTAAAACTGTGAGGGGAAACATGAAAGCCGAACCGAATGCTGAAGTTGATAAAACGGTAACGATTGACAAATTGCTGGCAGATATTTACCAATTTATCGAAGAACTTGAGCAGCAAGTCAAAAACAATACCTATCCGCTAAAACAACAAGTGACCCAGGTTGGTAACATAGCTTCATCCCGCGATCGCATTGTCAGCGATTGATTACTCCCTTCGCTAGGTAAGAATAACTATTTAAGAAACCGCGAAGACGCGTTAGCGTTCGCGCAGCGGCGCGGATGCGCTCAGCGATTCAAGCGTAGCGAATTAGGACACGAAGAAGGAAGAAGAAAGAAGTAGATAGTCTTCTACCGCGAAGGGAGTAAGAAAGAGGACTAAAGCTGCGAAACTAAATATGGCGGGATGGTGCCGTACTCTCGCAAGATCGTGGGATGGTGCCGTACTCTCGGCTAACGCACCCTACAGATAGAGTTTAAAGTAAGTGTGTGTTAATCAATACAAATTTACTTAAATTTTATATTCCATCTTGGGTTAGAAGTTAAATAAACAAGTGAAGGTTAATGTTTTGACAGAAGCGGTGTTTTTGTTACTACGCAAATCACCTTTGTTTCTCTGAAAAATTGTCGCTAGGTCCCGTAGATATCTACAGATAAACCCGGTTTCTAGGAGTGACAAGCTTGCCAGAAACCCTCAACAGAAAAAACCGAACGCTGGAGCTGCAAAAATGGAAGTTTACGACGTTGTAATAATTGGTGCAGGACACAATGCGCTAGTTTGTGCTGCTTACCTACTAAAGGCTGGCTATAGAGTTTTATTATTAGAAAAACGGGCAATTCCTGGGGTGGTTCAACAACAGAAGAAAGCTGGCCAGAAGCAGATCCTGGCTTGAAATTTAACCCGGGCGCTATCGACCACATATTTATTCACTAGGGACCAGTTGTTCAAGAACTGGAGCTAAACAAATACGGGTTGGAATATCTTTTCTATGACCCCACCGTTTTTTGTCCCCATCCGGATGGGAAATATTTCCTCGGTTACCGTTCGGTTGAGCAAACTTGCGCTGAAATTGCCCGGTATAGTCCCAGAGATGCGCGTAAATACGCTGAATTTATAGACTTTTGGCAGCGGGTTTTGGGGATGCTGATTCCCATGTTCAACGCGCCGCCAAAATCGTTAATTGATATATCGAGAAATTTTGACTGGGCAAAGCTTAAAGACCTTTTTTCTTTGATGGGTCCCCCCGATAAAATATTGGACTTGGTGCGGACAATGTTCACCAGTCCGATGGATTTATTAGATGAAGAATTTGTCAAAGCTCCTTTGGCGCGTCAAGCATCGGAACTCAGTTTACCTCCTGCTCAAAAAACGGGTGCGGTTGGTTCTATTATGATGGCAATGCGTCACAATCCTGGCGCTGCTAGACCAAGGGGCGGCACTGGTGCATTGACGCAGGCATTGGTGAGGTTAGTTATGAGTCAAGGCGGAGTCATCCTCACCGAACAACAAGTTAAAAAAGTTTTGGTAGATAATAATCGAGCGGTGGGGGTTCGACTGGCGAATGGTAAGGAATATCGAGCAAAGTGCGGTGTGATTTCTAGTAACTCAAGTTGCTAGTTATCTCTCTGGGAGCGGCTAATGGCTAATGGCGTTCCCAGGCAGGAGCTGTGGTCACAAGGCTAATGTCAGTAAAAATCCTATATTAGCAATTAGCAATTAGCAATTAGCAACGCCAAAGTTTATAACTAGCAACTTGCGTTAGTATTGATGCTAAGCGTTTGTTTTTACAATTAATCGATGAAAGCGATGTGGATGGGGCAGATCCAAAGTTGCGCGATCGCATCTCTCGTCGCATCGTTAATCATAACGAAAGCATCCTCAAAATTGACTGCGCTTTATCCGAACTTCCTCACTTTGTACATCACAATCATAAAGACGAATATCTCACCGGCGCTATTTTAATTGCGGACTCGGTTGACCATGTAGAATTAGCTCACACCGATCCAGACATTGGCAGAATTCCCGACGATCCCTCTATGTTTGCCGTCGTGCCTACAGTAGTATATCCGACGCTAGCACCCGAAGGCAAGCATACGCTGTGGAGCGAATTTTTTGCCCCCTATCAAATTAAAGGTGCAGAAGGTACGGGATTAAACGGTACGGGTTGGACCGACGAATTAAAGCACAAAGTAGCAGATAAAGTTTTGGATAAATTGGCAGATTATGCACCGAATCTCAAAAAATATATCATTGCCCGTCATGTAGAAAGTCCTGCCGAACTCGCAGACCGTTTAGGTTTCCTGAAAGGCAATTACTATCATCTCGATATGACATTCGATCAGATGATGTTCTTCCGCCCCTTGCCCGAATTAGCCAACTATAAAACCCCGATTGAAAATTTATTTTTTACCGGGGCGGGAACTCATCCAGGCGGGTCAATTTCCGGAATGCCGGGGCGCAATTGCGCTCGCGTTTTCTGGCAAACTCAGCACCCAATTGCTCAGAAGTTCGCTGATGCTGGCAATGCCCTCAAATCAACGGCAAAATCTGTCTTCGGCACTTAGAAAAAGCGGGTTGGTGCGGTACTGGTAATGGCGTTCCCAGGCAGAATTACGACCTGTGGGGGCAATTAGCAATTACCAATTAGCAATTAGCAATTAGCAATTCCCAATTACCCCTGTCACAACTATTAACTAGCAACTTGAGTTACTAACTGAGTCCCGCTCAATTTCATCAATAAAATCCGATACAATAGCCGTAAATTTTTCGGGAAAAAACAGGAGCCATTCGTGGTATACTCCATCCACAACTAGCAGTTTGGCACCTTTTATACCTTGGGAAAACTCTTGAGCAAATGTAAGAGGCGTCAGCAGATCGTTTGCTCCCCACAAAACTAAACAGGGAGATTCAATTTTGGGCAAAATGAGTCTGATATCTTTTTCTATTGCCACCCATGCTGTTTGGATAACCTTGTCTGGGTTGAACAAGCTGTTATACAGCAAACTTTTAAACATCTCAAGCACAGGATCAATCTTCATTTGCCCCATTTGTGCGGGCATTTCAATTGCCCTTCGCAGCAATACCTCTGGAGGGGAACCCAGAGGAATACCCGTACTATCAACTATTGTGATACTGCGGACAAGCGACGGTTTTAAGGCTGCTAATGCTAGGGCTATAGCTCCTGCTATCGAATGTCCAATAACATGAACTTTTGGCAATTTTAAAATGTTGATAAAATCTATCATCACCTCAGCATAGTCGCTGTAATCTTGAACGCAGTCAGGAGCTTTTGATTTTCCAAAGCCTGGTAAATAAGGAGCGATAACTTGGTAACGCTGAGCTAAGCTATTTAAGCTGTCTTGATAAGGTTCAACGGCTACGCTCCAGCCATGTAAAAACAGTATGGGAGATGCAATCGAAGCTTTCCCACCTTGGAAATAAGAAATGCTGCAATCTTCCCAAGCAACTTGCTTTTCGATAAAGTCCCCTTTCATTTAACTCTCCTTTGTTACATGTTTCAATTTTTAAAACTAATATCATGTCCGTTTGCTTCGTTATCGCGGTGGGGGCGGGTTTATTTTAGCGATCTGTTGTATTCAAATACGATCGGTAAAACCCGCCCCTACACCAGGGAAAATATACAAGAGCGCTGCCCCCGGAATTGATATGATGGAAAACAAAATCATTCTACCTATGGAGAGAGTTACTGCTGAGATTGAACGTTCAAAATCTACATTAAATAATATAGAAGGTGCAATCATGTCTGCTTCAGAATCCGCCGTTGTTCTGCTGCTGCTGCTGTTGTTATTTCCTTTCTCAATCCGGCAAATGGGATCTGCCCTCGACCAAGAAGATATCGAAGGGTTTTATATCTGGACTTGCGTCGCTTCTTTTCTTGCTGGGTTGCCATTTATGACTACTTTTTAGGATTAGGTTGTGGCGTTCTGTTGTTGGGAGCGCAAGAAAATCCAGCCACTAGCTGCCAGCGCTACACCAAGGGCAAGAAAGCCGATATCCCATGCTAGCTGATTCGCGCCTGGTTTGACATGATGAATACCCAAAATTTGGTGATCGATTATACCTTCAATCAAGTTAAACGACCCTGCACCGATGAGCAATGACCCAACAAAAGTTTTTAAAGATAAGCGAGTGTTCTTATTAGACGCGGCGCGCCACAAGAATGTTACACCCGCTACAGTAAGCGCATAATCTAAAGCATGAAATAAGCCATCCCAAAAGGTGTTTACTTCAAAATTAGGCATGGGTGTGGCGGGTCGAACGCTGGTTAGCATATGATGCCATTGCAGGATTTGGTGCAAAACTATTCCATCAAAAAATCCGGCTGCGCCCATACCCAGCAGTATCCCAGCAACGAGCAAATTTCCCAGTTGATTGTGGTTTTTATCCATAAAGCGCTTGTGTGAACCAAGATAATTTTATCCAAAGATATTTTTGTTTTACAAGTACATTACCGTTTAATATTTATATAGCCCTCTACCAAGCGAGCGACTTTATGGTTAACCCGGTTGCCAGTCTCAAACCGGCAAAAAAATATAATGAATAAACCAAAATATTTGCATCTATCTAAAGTATGAAATACTCCCTTACCGCCAGAAGATAATCTATTTCTTCCTTCTTCCTTCTTCCTTCGTGACCTTCGCGTCTTCGCGGTTCAATAAATAGATATTCTTCCAGCGGGAAGCGAGTAAATAAAAAACCTAGTAAGCGCGACGCAGGATTTATCATGACAAGAAGGCTACAACCCTTGGCATGTACCTACAGACAGACGAGCAAAAAAATTAACAGATATAGATTGATGACAGTAGATTTATAACATTTGCGTTGCCCGCAGCACCCATGAGGATGAAAAAATGGAAACCACACAATCAGATATTGTCAAACGGGAAACGCCAAGCAATAAGGGCGATGCTGGCAACTGGGCTTCCTTAATTGGCGGTGGCGCACTCGTGCTTTATGGTTTATCGCAAAGATCTCTACGCGGTGCGCTAATGGCACTAGCTGGTGGGGGTTTAGTTTATCGCGGTGTGACTGCACAAAAAGAAGCAACCGATATCAACCAAACCATTAAAGTAGAAAAGACGGTAACGATTAACTCATCGCCAGAAGAACTATATCGCTTCTGGCACGACTTCGAGAACTTGCCCCGGTTTATGAAGCATCTTAAGTTCGTAAAGGTGTACGATGAGAAGCGATCCCATTGGATCGCCAACGCCCCTCTAGGCAATAGCGTCGAATGGGATGCAGAAATTATCAACGACCAAAAAAATCATTTAATTGCTTGGGCTTCCGTTGAAGGTGCAGATATTGATAACTCTGGTTTTGTGCGGTTTCAACCCGCACCGGCCCGACGCGGTACCGAAGTCAAAGTAGTGATAGAATATAACCCGCCGGGTGGCGCAATTGGCGCAACGGTTGCCAAACTTTTTGGCGAAGAACCAGAACAACAAATTGGAGATGACTTGCGCCGCTTCAAGCAAATAATCGAAGCAGGCGAAATTGCCACAACCGAAGGGCAACCCGTTGGCAGTCGTTAGGAAAATTGGGAATTGGGAATTGGGAATTGGGAATTGGTAATTGGTAATTGCATATAATAGAAGAGCCATTACCTATTAACCATTACCCATTACCCATTACCCAGCAATTAGCAATTCCCAAAAAAATCTATGAAACTGCGTCCGATTCTTATTTTGCTTGCCTTAATTGTTGTCATAGGATTCTTAGCTTACCAAGTTGAAATTGCCTTTTCCGTAACGCCAAGCGTTGGCAGTACTTTTACGCCATTGACCCAGGCGACACCGCAAGAAATCGGCTCGTTTGATGTGTTAGGCTACCCGATTAATAAACAGCAGGCGACGCGACTAAAAAAAACCGAAGAAGGACGCGCATTACTATTGCCTGAAAATGGGGCGGTGGAGGTGACGGAAGATTTACTGACTCTGGGGCGCAGGGCATTTTACGGGGAAACTTTTAAGAATGAAATCTTTCTAACGGATGTGGTGGGTGTCCTGGATGGCCCGATTAATCTTTGGAGTATGACGCGCGCGATCGCCAGCCTTGGCGGCAAGTCTACCACAAATTTGCAAGTTCCCCTCGATAAAGATATCACGATTGGCGGACGCACATTTAAAGCAGGCACGTTATTGAATACGGGATTAGACGTGGCAGCAGGTTTAGCTATTCCCCTGGGAATTCGTCCCACCATTCAGCACGGGAAAGTGCGAGTTGGCATTACCTGCGCCATGTGCCACGCCACGGTTGATAAAAAAAGCGGGCGCATTTTAGAAGGCGCACCAAATAACGATATCAACCCGGGTTTAGTACTGGCATTTGCCACTAATTCGGCGGCAATGTTTCGCCATACAAGTGTTAATCCCACCCAAATTCCGCCGGGAGATCGAACTTATATTGACGCCACAGGAAATGCATCTCGCTTACCAGATATTAAAACTTTAGAATCCGCCGTTGATGCACAATTTTTAACTTGGCCTCCGGGTAATTTCGATTCTACTGGAACTTTGGTAAATAATCCTTCCCAAAATCCATCTTCCTATACTTTTGATGCTTGGCCTTATGGTTGGAGCGGACATTCTGCGATTGGTTGGTTTCACGGACTGACAACGCTCAATAGCAACGTCCACGCTACCAACTCGGATGCTACCACTGGGGCAGATAGTAGTTTGCCAACCCTAGGCATCGATAAAGAAACTTATTTGGGCGTAATTTTGCAAAATGCAGCAAATCCCGCTTTTCGGTTGCCAGAAGCTGCAAAACCTTCTGAATTTTTTCAGAAAAACGATCCGACACCGGGTGAACCTGCACTCAACGAAGTGATTCGGATGCCCGGATATCCTAAAGGTTCGCCGTTTATGCTCGATGGGTTGATGGCAAATTCTCCCAGATTTCCGGTGGCAAAACAACTCAATGCCATGTCTGCTTGGCAGAATACTTTGGCACCGCCGCCCAATTTTTCTACCGATAGCGAGTCCGTCGAGCGAGGTGGGGCGGTGTTCTTTCGCGCCCGGTGCGTTGATTGTCACAGCGGACGCTATTTCACCAACCACGATGTCATCCCGCAAAATGAAATCGGTACGCAACCATCCCGCGCCCCTACCCTAGCAGCGATCGCGCGTTCTTTCACCTATCCGATGACCTATCCGAGTAGCGCCGTAGCGCCCGTACCCCCCAACGCGCCCGAATTACCCGTCCCGACGGAGATTACACCAAAGAAAGCGCAGCAACTTGCGTTTGGAATTAATAATCCGGCGGGAGGATATAAAGTACCCAGTTTGATCGGACTGCACGTAACTGCGCCTTATTTGCACGATGGTGGCGTGGCGGCGAGTGCGGAGGCGATTGAGATGGATGAGAGGAGCGATCGCTTCGTCGTCGCCAAATCCGACGAAATCGGTCTGGCAGGCACCTTGATGCGCGGGATATTACCCGATCCGGCGGCGAGTTTGCGCGTGTTGGTGGATCGGAAGTTGAGGAAAAGTGCGATCGCCAACAACCGCGCCAATCCCGATTTGCTTTTATCCAATGTAGACGGTAGCGGACACAACTATTGGGTTGACCCAGAAGCAGGTTTCACCACCTCGGATCAAACCGATTTAATCCAATTCCTGCTTTCCCTAGACGATAACCCAGAAGTGATTCCCACTTCACCGCGCTAAAAAATAGTAGCCACCAGTCGCACTAATTGAACAACTCGGTTATTAACCGAGTTCTTTTTTTAGATAACTTGGATTATTTTATAGCTAGTTTTTAATGAAATAATTAAAATGGTAAATGTATAATACAAAACTTTTTTAGTTTTGTTTTTACCGTTTAATTGAAGGAATTTCCCTCAACTATAGCAAGCCACCTTATGATGGAACAAAAGGACGGCGCTTGGACAATCCAAGAAACTTCTGATAAATACGACAACCCATATATAAACGTTCGAGAAGACCAAGTTGTTCAACCATATGGGCAGTCTGGCAGGTATGCCACCGTCGAGATGAAACCGGGGGTTGCTATTCTGCCACTAGATAACAACGGTATTGTATACCTGATTCAACAATTTCGCCATCCCCTGGGCAAAGAAAGTATCGAAGTCGTCTGCGGTGCAATTGAGCGGGATGAATCACCCGTTGAAGCAGCGCTACGCGAACTTTTAGAAGCACAAGGTATCCAAGCTGAAGAATGGATTGAACTGGGCGTCGTCGATGTAGATACTTCAATTGTCAACTGTCCCGCCCATTTATTTTTAGCCAAACAGTTAACATTTACCAAAACAAAAAGAGCGGGGACGGAAACGATAAAAACAGTCAAAGTTCCCTTAAATGTAGCCGGACAAATGGTAATGGATAGCGCTATTACCCACAGCATTAGCTGCGTTCTGATACTCAAAGCAATTAATGCCTTGCAAAAGAAACACGAGAACAATGATTAGCCGAAAAAAGCAATAATTCAGCGAGCAGTGGTCACCCCTGACCACCGCTCGCTTCCAATTAGACCTCTGGCAAAAGTCTTCTTCATCAACTCTGGAGGCAGGCGGGACGCCTACCCCACAAGAATTTTTTTGGATTTGTGGGGTGGGCATCTTGCCCGCCCCAAACACGCCCCACAAGAATTTTTTTGGATTTGTGGGGTGGGCATCTTGCCCGCCCCAAACACGCCCCACAAGAATTTTTTTTGTTTTGTGGGGTGGGCATCTTGCCTGCTGGGACGCCTACCCCACAAGAATTTTTTTGGATTTGTGGGGTGGGCATCTTGCCTGCTGGGACGCCTACCCCACAAGAATTTTTTTGGATTTGTGGGGTGGGCATCTTGCCCGCCCCAAAAACGCCCCACAAGAATTTTTTTGTTTTGTGGGGTGGGCATCTTGCCCGCCCCAAATACTTTTGCCAGAAGTCTATTGACTAATTACCACCAAATCCGATTGCCATTTTCGTCAACTCGTGCTTGACGAATTACATCGGAGATTTCTTCTGCGTCTTTTACGTGGTGAAGTGCCTTTTTCGTCCCATCGGGTTCTTCTACAACAAAATAGGTAGGCACTTTAATATGGTCGCCCGTAATATCGGGAGCATCTACAGCGACTTGCTTAGCTTTTTCTTCAATTGTTTGAGGTTGGTCGGCAATTCTATCGCCCGGATTGGCGGTTAAATTTCTTTCTTTAACGGTTGGTTCTTCTTTGCTATGATGATCGACGCTAACGGGTTGCCTAATTTCGTTTTCTTGAGCTTGAGACATGGTAACTCCAAAGCTTTATCAAAACTTTTGCCTGACAACCTTAGTCTAAAAAAGTAGAACGGGCGATTGGCTCTTTCAAGCGAGGTAAGTTTTTCAAATCAACCCTCGTTCTTTGGACTTATATAATGTGTGGATTGCAACCTAAGCAAGGCGGGTTCACATATATTTGCAAATCCGGATGACAACCCCTATAATCTTCTTCCTCTTCTTCTTGGCGTTCTACTCAACGAGTGCGCCTCTGAAAGCGTCTATGGCGTATCGAACCGGATTTCGTATTAGAGATACATTGCCTGTAAAACCCGCCCCTACAATATCATTCTGCCTTAAGTAGCATCGGGATTGAGGTCAATCATCTGCCCAGTGGTATAAGTTCCAATCGGAGTCCAAATTAAATAAGGAACCAGCAACAAAGCCGCCCATCCGGAAATAGGCCAAACTGTTAGTGTCACCAGAATTCCAAAGATTACGCCAAGTATGCCTAGAACAGTGCCAACGGTGAGACTCCGCAGCCTTAAGGTAGCAGGAATGTAAGCAACGGTGACGATTTCGACTATCAGGTAAAAGCTCATGATTACCCAAGTTGTAAAACTACCTGGGTCTTTGTCCCAAACGATAGCCGCTGAGGCTGATCCACAGGCGAAAATAAAAGTCCAGATCAAGGGGATTGCCGGTTCAAAAAATAGCCATTTTGGTCTGGACAAACGTTTTGTCCAAGAGATATCGCGGGGTTTAATCAAGGCACTCCCTAGGGCGATTAAAAAGGTTATGGCTCCAATTATTATCCAAGATGCTTTCATATTTACTCCTTGGCTGAGTTCGCCAATAGTAGGTTAGGCATTGCCTGCCCTACTTTAATCGGTGCCTGGTTAATCAATAACTTTAATCTGTCTTTGGTGGGAATGTGTCGCTTTATTCTAACCTGGAGGCGGAGGTTAATTCAGCGCACCTGTAATATCTGCTTCATCGAGTAGGACAGTTGTTTCGTTGCCTAACCTGCCAAAATACGGTTCGGGTCCCATTTCCATTTCTATCGCATAATTCCAAGTATTTGCATCGGGTTTGTAGTTTTTGATCGTTCCTACACCGCCAATAAAAGATCCGATTTGATTCTTGTCATACTTGGGTCTAGACATTATATTGCTCCCCATAATTTATCATCCTCCTATGAATGTTAGAAATAAACTGGGAGTTTGTACTCGCAGAAAACAAAGGCAGTGTTGACACTTGCGAGGACATGGCTCTAGTTTGGCGATTCAAAAGAATTTACCGCGTACAAACTCCCAGCGGTGTCTTTACTAAAAAAGTAACTGTTATTATTCGGATCGCCGTCTAACTGAAGAATGGGTTTGCCTTCTACCAAAAGGATTTGTTTTATGTTAAGTAAACCTGTAATCTTGAATACGTTGCATTGTTCGTGGTTGATGACAATTAACAATCTTCCCAAAATCGATTAAATTGGCTATTTTTGAGTTCTAATCACAATTAGTTAAGATGAATGCATCCAATATCACATGTTAATGTAACATTAATCTATTTTTACCGATAGAAGGATAAGCTTTATAAAGCGAGGTAGTTTAGCAATAGAGCAAAGAGAATAAAGGGTTCGATTGCAACTCTTTTAATCGGTTTGCAAGACTGGGATTTTCTTCAGACCTTGTATTCGATGGATCTGGTAGCATTCCTTACGTAGAAAGCGACGCCGTTGCACCGCTCAACGTGTACGGACGCAGCAAAGCGCTGGCTGAGGAGCGGGTATTAAAGGCGCATCCAAACGCGCTGACGATCCGCACGAGTGCGTTTTTTGAGCCTTGGGATGAATACAATTTTGTGACGATCGCGCTGCGCTGTTTGTCTGCAGGACAAACTTTCACAGCAGCAGCGGATGCGATCGTTTCGCCTACATACGTCCCCGATTTGGTGAATACCAGCCTCGATTTGTTAATTGACGGCGAGTGCGGCTTGTGGCATTTAGCTAATAATAGCGCGATCGCTTGGTCTGACTTGGCAATTCTCGCCGCTAAAAAAGCTGGCATCAGTACGGGTTACGAGGAACCGCGTCCGGTGCGTGAGCTTAATCTAGCTGCTGTGCGTCCATCCTACAGCGTTCTGGGTAGCGAACGCGGCTTACTGCTTCCCTGCCTCGATCGTGCCTTGTGCCGCTATTTGGATCAACGCCAGCAATTTTAGGGGCGCTTGGGTTAAGACCGCTGGCAAAAGTATCAAACCCGCCAGGGAATAAATGCCAATGGTTTTTAGCGAAAGTCCGTTAAAACAAACTGGCTTAATTGCATTTAGTCGGTTTTAACCGACTTGTAGAGACGTTACATGTAACGTCTCTACAATCCGGAAATTTATTTCCGGGCGGTTTTGATACTTGTGTAAGAGGTCTAATAGATAACTACTGTATTCCACCAAGTCATACCAAATCCGCTGCCATGACGCCGTTTTTAAATGAACCGCCAAGACGCCATAGACGCTTTCAGAGGCGCACTCGTTGAGTAGAACGCCAAGAAGAGGAAGATAACAGGGGTTGTCGAGCCAGATTTGATATCACAAACCGCTATAACTTGGTGGAATACTAGCCCTATTTTCAGGGCAACTCTAGTCTATTCGCTTGAGTAAAGCCCGTAATAGCACCAACTCGACTGCCAAAGTTTTATACCCAACTTTGTCGAACAAAACAACTATTTTATCGCCTTCGTAGCGCATCACTTCTCCTTTACCCCAGGATGTATGTACGACGTGACTGTTAAGCGGGAAGGGTTTCTTTTTACCATCATCTTGTACAATTATTCCCGCTTGACAGTTGTCGCATAAATTGCAGGTACGTTCTAGAGTTTCGCCAAAATAGTTTAGCAAGTACTTGCGGCTACAGTCGCGGAATTCGGCGTAACCGCGCATCATTTATCAACACTATAGCACAAATTTTTGATAATTTTATTGGGCGCTAATCGCCTTTTGCTGCCTCCCCAATTTCGGTACTTTTCTCGCAGGATAATACCTCAAACATCGGCAATTTTTCTACCAGTACCACTTCTGATAACCGACTAATAACGGTTGTTATTTTCGCCTGTTAAAGTTCGTTTTTTTATTTTAAATACTTGAGATTAATCGGTTCATATTGTGCTTGAATACTTGCTGCAAATTGTTCCGCTCAAGATATACTTTTCCATAAATCGCAAAAAAGCGGCGGATATTCAGGTCTTTTTCGCAGTAAAACAACAGGGATTTTGCTTGTTCTCCATCTCGTCTTGCCCGGGGGATTTCTTGATAATAAGAATCAACCGCGCTGATATCGTTGTTCCTGAGTTGGACGCTGGCGTTTTGGCATATTATTCCCTTGTTTCCAGGTAACGGAGGCAGAGCCTCCAGGATGGCGTTCCAAGGCTGGAGCCTTGGAACGAGAGACGAGAGAGAGTGACGCTGGTTAATTAAAGTTAGCTTTTGGGCATTCCAAATAAAGCGATCGCACCCAAAGCCAACCCCGCTAATGCACCCCATTTCAATTGCGGATTCTGATCCAAGCAATCGGAATAACTCGGTTGGGTGCGTAAGCGAAATTCTCCTGACACGGTGTCGTAACCTGAGATAGGTTGGTATAAATTATCGGGCGCATCTTCTGATTTTGGTTCTTTTGTTTTCTGCGCTTCAAAACCGCTCATCGCCAAAAAAGAATCCAGCAATTGGGGTGCAATTTTTTGCGCCGTAACGATGATTTTGCCCGCATCCCCAACTACAATATCGCGGGTAGGATGTTCGGCAGCATACAAAATAGCATCGGCGACGATACTCGGTTCGTAAATTGGGGGTGCGCCTTGAGGCATGACGCCGATTTTGGTACGCGCTTTGCTAAATAGCGGCGTGTTTATAGAAGCGGGCATAATTTCTGTCACGCTGATGGGTGCTTTTTCGTGCATTAATTCGACGCGCAAAGCTTCTACAAAACCATTGATGCCGTGTTTTGATGCAGCGTAGGCGCTTTGCAGCGGAAACCCGCGCTTAGCTTCGACTGAGGAAATGTGAATTAACGCCCCCCGTCCTTCGCGTTTGAGGTGGGGTAATGCCGCCATTGCGCCGTGAACTTGTCCCATCAAATTGACATCGATAACGCGCTTGAATTCTTCTGGAGTTGTGTCTTCAAAAGTAGCGTATAGCGACACGGCAGCGAGGTGTACCCAAGTGTCGATGCGCCCGTATACATCGATGGCTTTGTTTGCGATCGCTTGAACTTGCTTAAAATCAGAAACATCGGCAGCAATAGCTACCGCATCGCAAACAAAGCTTTTAATTTCATCTACTAGCGAATCTAACCCCGCCTGACTCCGCGCCGCCACGACTACTTTTGCTCCACGTTTGGCAAATTTCAGCGCAGTTTCGCGCCCAATACCGCTGGAAGCACCCACGACTACAACAACTTGTTGATCGATTGGTTTGAGTTGCATTATGATTCCTTCGCCTATACTTTTACCTTTGCAAGGTAACGAACCGAGTTTCGCCAAACGTCTATCAAAGGAATAGAGGTAACATCTAACCCTGGGAGGGTATGTGGCTAAATCGGTTTGTCAGGATAAATACTAGGATTGAACAAATGTTTATCAAGCTTGATTTATATCAAGAGGTTGCTTTAACTCGCAATTTGCCTGAGCATCGCCTGAGCGCCGGTGATATTGCGACTTTAGTTGATTTCGTTCCTCATCCCGCTGGTGGGGAAGATGGGTGCGTGCTGGAGGTATATAACGCCGTGGGTGAGTCGATTGCAGTAGTTGCCGTGCCAATCTCTGCCGTTTCTGCCTTGGGTGCGGATGAAATTCTCACCCGGCGATCGCTCGCACCAGCTAGCTAAATTTGGTCGGTTTTCCCCCCATCAATTTACAGCACGCTCGACTTTAAATTAGCCACAATCTAAATAGGTTGATTTTTCAAGCAAGGTTAAAACTATGTTTCCTTTCTTCTGGGGTAATAGTTGCTACGATGGTGAACCCATGTCGCGCAGAAGCCGCCTAGAGCGCAAGCGTAAGTTCCTGCAATGGATGCGCGACGATTTGGAAACTAAGCTAGCTGGTATCAATGCCGCTCTTACCAAGATTGACGAGCAATTGAACCAAGAAGACTCTCAAGAAACCGCCGCGTAAGTTTCCCTATTGAATTGAGACAGCTCTTGCACCTCAAATGTGTAGGACGGGCGAGACGCCCATCCCACAAGATATTAGTTATTAATTTTTCTTGTGGGGTGGGCCGTATTGCCCGCCAAAGTTGCCCATCCCACAAGATATTAGTTATTAATTTTTCTTGTGGGGTGGGCCGTATTGCCCGCCAAAGTTGCCCATCCCACAAGAGAGTAATTATTAATTTTTCTTGTGGGGTGGGACTTATTGCCCGCCAAAGTTTATCGCTCCAAGATGTCAGCCTAACTGCTATCTCGCATGGCGAAAGTGCGCCGGAATACCCACTGCATTAAACCGGGGAAAAAGTTATAAGCTGTCTTGGAGATTGTTGCAGAACCTACCAGCACGTCAGATTTGTGATGTTTAACTGCATCCCAAATTGCATTTGCTACCTGTTCGGGAGTTTCTAATAGCGGACTAGTGACCGCATTGGCGACAAAATCGTGACGCTGTTGAGCATCTTGCTCATCTTTCCCCCTAAAAATTGCCCGCTCCATTAAATCGGTTTTAATCAAATTCGGGTGAATGCCGCCAACTCGAATTCCTTTGGGTTCTAATTCCGCGTGCAGTGCTTCCGTTAAGCCAGTTACGGCATATTTACTAGCCGTGTATGGCGTTTGATAAGGAATGGGAACCTTACCGCCAATCGAACCTACATTCACAATTGTTCCCTTTCCTCGCTCTAAAAAATGAGGCAAGAGGGCATAAATTGTGTGAATATAGCCCCAAAGATTTGTGTCAATAACTGCGTGCCAGTCGTCTAGAGAAAATTTATCGACTGCGCCTAACATATAAATGCCCGCATTGTTAATTAGCACGTCGATGGCGCCATAATGTGCGATCGCGAATTGAGCGAGTGCGCTAACTTGGTCGGGATCTCGGACATCGGTGGGGATAGCGATCGCATCCACTCCCATTCCTCGGATTTCTTGCGCCAAAGCTTCCAATCGCTCAGGCTTCCGCGCCGCCAGCACAAGATTGTATCCTTTCCGGGCAAATAGCAGCGATGTTTCTCTACCAATGCCTTGGGAAGCACCTGTAATTAGTACGGTTTCAGCCATAGTTTCTATCGGTTTTTCTCATTAGTCATTAGTCAGTTTTGTAGGGGCGAGTTTGACCAGCCATCCACAATTACAATCAACCCGCCCTTGGTCATCATTAGTCCAATTACCAATGACCAATTACCAATTACCCATTACCTATTTAATTCAAGTTGCTAGTTATAAAATTTGCTGTTGCTAATCGCTAATGGCTAATTGCTAATTGCTCATCGAAGAACGCTCGCTTCAAGAACGGCAAGCTATCATGAGCTTCAGTAATATACTATTTTCCTTGCCATTAGCCATTAGCCATTAGCCATTAGCTGCCCATTCGAGATAACTAGCAACTTGCGTTATTTACTTGGTTGATTTGGTCTTTGAGTTGCAGCAGGATTTTTCAAGCTTTCTTCTCTGGATCTTCTCGCATCAACTCCTTCACCAAGAATTTCCTCCGGGTTTTGAGCGAGGTCATCAGCCATATCAATGCTACCGTTAGTGTTGGTATTCGGTTTGGCTGAAGTTCCTTTATGACTGGCATGTCCGCTAGGCATGATTCTTTCTTCAATCAAGTGACTAAACATCAGCCTAGTCCGATTTGCGGGGAAAAATACCCTATCTTTAGGCTTATATTTGATTGCCGATACCAATGGGTTATAAGCCTGCATCCCGCCCGGAAATCCCACATTCCGCACCCTCAACTGTCACATAGACAGTGGCAGAAGCGTCAAAGTGAATGATTGGGCTTTTTGGGCGGAAGTTGACCCCTGCGGGGCAACTTCCGGCTAAAGACTGGTTCCCGCAAGTGCAGATTAACTAAAAATCATAAAGTCGCTGTAATCAAGGTATCAAAGGAGTTTGGGAGAGAAAAAGGGCGAATTTATTAGCAGTTCGGGTGCTTGTCCCATAACGCTTTGGAGGTTGGTTCATACAAGAATTGAAATTAGCTCATCTGGCACGAGGGAAAGTTTTCCGCCTGCTTACGCACCGGGGACAATTGATGACAACGGCTCAAAAGCTCTCGATGTCTACGATTTAGGAAAAAATTGCCGGCGCGCTGCGCTCAAATTTTGCAGTGAATCATTATACTGAAAAAATCACCATAATTACCTTGAAAAAAATCACCAATAACCAATTACCAATGACCAAACCAGCTGTATTCCTAGACCGGGATGGCGTCCTCAATATCGAAGCAGGTTACATTCACCACGTTGAAGACTTGCATCTGATACCAGGTGTCGCCAAAGCCGTGCGAAAGTTAAATGACCAACAAATATTTTGCTGTCTGGTTTCTAACCAATCGGGACCGGCGCGAGGTTACTACGGAGATAACCACGTACAAGCACTGCATCGGCGTCTGTGCGATCTGCTACACGCCGAAGCAGGTGCTAAATTAGACGCCCTGTATTACTGCCCCTACCTCAGTCCACCCGAAGGCGGAACAGATCCAGAATTTACCCGTTGGAGTACTTGGCGCAAACCCAACACCGGGATGCTGGTAGCAGCAGCTTGGGAACACGACTTGGACTTGCGCCAAAGTTTCGTCGTCGGGGATAAAGCAACCGATGTAGATATGGCACACAACGCAGGTTGTGTGGGAATTTTAGTCCAAACCGGGTATGGATCGAGCGTACTATCTGGCGCATATCAGCACCACACCCGCCCCGATTATATTGCCCCAGATTTAGCCGTCGCCGTTGATTGGATTTTTCAGCAAATGGGTACTTTATAAATAGAACCATCCCAAAACAACTATTCAAATGCTCGCACAAGCAAACATTTCCCAAGTGAAAACTAGCCCAGCAGGAACCTGGACGATCGCATCAGCAAAAAGCACCTCTGGAACACCCTACTCAGGTACGGTGCAAATCCATCCCATGGGCAAAATTTACACCATGTCTTGGTTGACTACTATTGGCGATTACTGCGGTCTGGCATTTGTTGAGGATGGTTATCTTTTTGCTGGCTGTGCCTTTGATAATAACTACGGCATTACCCTGTATAAAATCAACCCTGACGGTACTCTCGACGGCAAGTGGATTAGTCCCTCGAATCAAGGTGTGATTGACTCAGAAACAGCTGTCAACGGCACTCCTGGGCAACTTGAGGGGACTTACAAAATCAATGGCACAAGTTTAAAAAGTGGAAATTACCAGGGCGAACTAAAAATTATTCAGTTAGACGAAACATATCAGGTTACCTGGTCGATGGGAATAGAATATCAAGGCGTTGGTTTGCGTACCAACGATTGGCTGATTGCCTGCTGGGGAGGGGGTAATCTGTTCGCTCTCGCTTACGAAATTCAAGGTGACAAAGCACGGGGTCGCTGGGCGCGTTTCGGCAAGTCATCCCTGGGAGAAGAAATGTTAGAGAAGATTTGTTGAGAATTGGTAATTGGTAATGGGTAATGGGTAATTGGTAAACAGCAGATTTCAGACTTTAATTCCATAAAATCTGAAATCTAAAATCTGAAATCTAAAATCTAAAATTACCCGTTACCAATCAACTCAAATAAAACATCGTCGAATTCGTAACCCAGCATCTGTGCCATTGCCTTCAGGCGAGATTTGCTTTCAATTCCCTGCTGTTGCATCCAGTTCATTAATACAAAAAGCTTTTGCATCACGAAAATTTCTAACGCTTCTGGGTTGTACTGGATGCCTTCTTTTCTACTGAATTGATGGGGTACTAGCATAGCAGCATAGCGGGGGAGTTCCCCTGCTTTCCAATCGAGTAAAAACGGCAACCAAGGATATTTGGCATCGAGACGAATAAACCACAGGCGCACTTCTGGAATTTCTGAGAGTTCTCGCGGATCTTGCGGTTCGCGGGGATAGTCAATATCAAACCGCAGTTGCTGTTCGGAAGATGCGATCGCACCCTCCGATAGCAGTTTTTCCACTACCGTCACCGCAGGCGACAGATCCAAATTGTTCAGGTGGTCTAAATTGAGGGCGATCGTGATAGTCATCGCAACAAATAAGAGGAGTTGAAGCCAATTCCTCATTTTCTCACTTGGATCGTCACCTCAAACCGCTCCACAATCGAACTATCCCCTTGCCAAGAACGCCATTTTTTCAGCCTAATTTGGACATTTCCGGGCTTTTTGGCGCGAAATCTAAATTTTCGCACTCCCCCACTACCGATTGCGGTTTCTGACCCAGGGGAAAAAACTGACTCTAACAGTTCTATAATTTCGCTATTGGTTTGGTCGATTGTCCATTGGTAACCCGTCGTGGGGTTTTCTAGTAGGCGAATTGCGATCGCATCCCCAGGGCGTATCGCAAACGACTTGCCATTATCTGCCTGCGCGATCGTTAATTCTGACACCCTACGCCTCTCGATCAGATGCATTGAATTTACCGACCCAGCAAACCCCAGATGCTCTGCAAAAATATAGATGGCATTGTTTAATACTAGAGTAAATATTAAAAGAATCGATAACAATATTGGCAGCATAAGTGAGTGCAGATAATAAAACTGAAAATCGTTATGCTTGAGAATCCCGGTAACTTCTGCGAAACCGGGATTCTGTATCTTACATCACAGCGGCTTTAAAGTCCAAACATTCCGGTATTGATCCATTCGGACTCAATCAGCGACCACCAATCTTCAGCTAATCCGTTCAACACGTAGTCATAAGGGAGATAACCATAACCTTGATCGCCCCATGCGGTTCCCCAAGAATTTCTGATGATGAACGCTCCTGTGGTTTCCTTACCGCCAAGATTGCTGTTTTTAATCTTCATGTTGTCGTCGTAACCAACAGCAACAACGGCATGACCGCCAGTAATTTTTTCACCCATCGTTGGGTATGGAATCTTACCCGTTGTTCCAGCTTGCGAGAGCGAACTGTAAACAGTGAATCCGAACATTGAAGGCAACCCTGCTGCCAAATTAGTTTTGATTCGGTTCAGCAGTTCATCTTTAAGCGTTCCTGGGGGGTCTAGACGGTAATACTTAATTGCTTGATAACTCTGACCAAAGGCATAGCAAAATGCGGGTGGTTCTTTTTCAAAATCAGCAATTTTATAAGGCCAGTATTCTTCTGGAGGAACGCCAAACATTGCCAGCGCGCACATTGTTGTCCGCAGGAAAGCTCCTGTATCTCCCGTCCACTTTAATAAGTTGCGCGTGGTTTTATAGAGGAAAAGTCTGGAAGCATCGATATGTTTTCCAAACGCCCGCCGCTGAAAATATTCCACTAGCGCAACGCCAGCATTAGCAGTACAGGAACCGAGACTGCCTTGATCTTCAATTGGAGAAAACCAAGCTCTTAAATCAACAGAAGTTGGCAGCGTTGCTTTTTCCGGTTCAGCCGCGTTTGCTAGGGCAAGTAAAGGCTGAATATTTGCATGTTCGGGCGTGTAGTCCCTCAGATCGGGATAGTCTGGTAGCCACCCCATTCCTTTGAATTCAATACAGTCTTGATCGATAATTTATTCGGGCAACATAGACTGAATGTAAAACTTTTAAATGCGAGAAATTCATAATACAAAGATAACCAAGTTTAAAATTAAAATAACAGTCGCTTTTTTGAGGGAAGCTTATTTGAGGTAGCTTAAATGAGTGTCACTAATTTGAGGGAATGGGTAATTAAATCAAGAAACCCGGTTTCTTAAAGAAACCGGGTTTCTCAGAGCGATCGCTCCAAATAATTTCCCCAGGGTTTAAGGGGTAATGTTGATTAAAAGCATTTGACCCTTCGTAATCCTATGAAAATAAGGGTTTCAGATTTTTTACTGACCGCGCCCTGGTTTACAATCAGCAAAACCAAGGGCTTCGCTATCGAGGAAGCTTGCAATTGCCATTTCTACAACAGCTTCGATGGGATATTCAATTTCAGCAGCACGGGCAATGAGTGCGGCGCGAATCCGTTCTGGAAGGTGTTCTAGGATAGCCTGGGCATCGGCAGCAGAGAGTTGTTCCAGAGTTGTGGACTGCATGAGTTTAGCTTTCCGGTGGGATTTGAACGTTATAGGGTGGCTCAGTTGCTCTGAGAATGATGGCTTCTAGCTCTAATAGTAGCGCAGGGTTACTCCATGCCAAGAGCAGGTGAATGGCGATGCGAATATCTTCCGAGTTATATTTGTCTAGCCATGCCCAGAGAAATGCTTTGTGTCCGCCGCTAAATCTACCGCGTAGGCTTTTGGTTTTGCCGGTGTAAAGCAGTCCATCTGTGCGGTGTCTGATAGCATAAAGTCCTGGACGGGATGGGAGGTTGTTGACACTCCGCCGCTTAAAAGACGGCGGATTCTTCGTTCACCGAGCGATCTTGCTCAGGCTTGTTGCCAAGTCTGCGTAGAGGATCGTCTCTCCCGAAGCGTTAATTCCCGTGTGTCCTTAGGTATTTGTTAATTGATAACCAGTCTGTTTGATAGCCTTATCCAGAATATTAATAGCCGCATTATGGTCGCGGTCTAGCGTACATCCACATTGACAAACATGGGTACGTACAGACAGCGACTTTTTCACTTTTTGACCGCAATTGCAGCAGTCCTGGCTCGTATATTGCGGCGGCACTGCTACCACAATCCGACCATAAACCTTGCCCAAATATTGCAACCATTCAGTGAATTGCGACCAAGCAGCATCGTTGATGGACAAAGGCTAAATGATGATTCTTCACCATGTTCTTCACTTGCAGTTTCTCAAACGCCACTTGCATCGCTAGATTTCACGACGCACAATGCTGTCTTTACAGCAAAGTCTTTACGCTGGCGGGAAACTTTTAAATGCTTGCGTCCCAATCGATTAATCGCCTTCTTCCGATTGCGAGAACCCTTTTCCTTTCGGGAAACCAGGCGCTGCAATCGCTTTAAAGCTTTCTGGGATCTACGCAGGTGACGCGGATTTTCTACCTTGTTCCCTTGGGAATCGGTATAAAAGGCAAATAGTCCAACGTCCAAACCAATAGTTTTACCAGTCGGTTTTATGTCGATATTCCGCTCTGCTTCAATTGCGAATTGAACGTAATATCCATCGCTGCGCCGGATTATCCTAACGCGCTTAATCTGGTCGATTTGATAAAAGTGCAGATCGTAAGTACCGACAAGCTTGAGAGAACCAATGTTGTTCTTGTCAATAAAGTTGATGTGTTTGCGGTCTAGTGACAACTTCCATCCCGTGGTTTTGTATTCCACGGAACGATTGTTTTTCTGAAATTTCGGGTAGCCCTTTTTACCTGGCTTTCCGGATTTGCAGTTTGAGTAAAACCGTTGAATTGAGAAGGATGCTCTCTCTGTGGCTGCTTGTCTTGCTTGAGAGTTAAGTCGCGCAGCGAACTCAAACTCTTTGGCTAAAACTGCACTTAATTTGCTCAATTCAAACAATGTTTTAGCCACGATTATCCATCCAAAACCTAATTGCTTTATTGCGGATAAACTGAAATGCCCGAATTGCTTCGTCTATTTTTCGGTACTGTTCGATCTTTCCTTTGGCTTTGAACTCGTATGTAATCATGGCGTTTCTTGTTTCGACCTGGTTCAATTTTATCGTTGTTTAGTGTTGATAGATCCTCCTAAACACAAAAGTTAATATTGACTGCGGATAAATCCGCTTGTGTCGTTTTTCATCCCTGGCCTAAAGACACAGGGCTTTCAAACTCCCACTTATTTTGGTAATTGACGTGAGAGATAGTCGCCTATAGCGCTGCCGATGGCTGCACCGCCAACCGCTCCCCTGTTTCCACCAAACCTATTTCCTACGATTCCGGTAAAGGCAGGCAATCCTCCTGTAATATCAAGTCCGGTAGCATTGGACTTGCACCCTCACCCCCGGTGCCCCCTCTCCCATCAAGGGCGAGCCGGAGCAAGATACAAGTCCGATACTACCGGACACGATATAACTTGATCGAGGAACACATTACCCGATGATGAAAAAAATCTTAAAAGTTACGCTAATACAGTCATTAATCGGCAGCACATGTGCTTTAATTAATGATTGGATAGTAAGTAACGCAAGTTGCTAGTTATAAACAAGGGCGTTGCTAATGGCTAATTGCTAATTG
>NZ_BLAY01000101.1 GCF_020521235.1 Microseira wollei NIES-4236
ACAGAGTTTCTATATCAAGGCAAGATAATTTGAGAAATCTTGGCAAACTGCGGCGACGGCTCTCAAACTGAATTGGGTAAGGCATTAAGGTCGCCCCAAGGTAATGCTAACTTGTTTTTGAGATTGCCACAGATATATCAAAACTTTTAGAGTCAGATATTCGGTGTTTTTTAGTTGCTGTTGCCGATGAATTTGGGTTCAGGAAACATTTTCAACTGATGGGGCTTGTTGACAAGAATGACCCCATCTTTTTTTACCGCGAGTTGCCTCAAGAAAGCGATCGCTCTTGGCTTTTGACGGGGTTGTCACCCCGTCAGGTCAAACCAGCGATCTTTAAGCAACGAACAGGCAAGTTTTTACCTTCGTTAAATGCCAATTCTCTGGGTTCCGACTGGTTAACACTAAACAGCTGTTATGGGCAGTTTCTGCGATGCATCTGAACAGTTGACCATAACCTTCGTATCCTTCTCGATAACGACCGGCGCGATCGCGCAGGGTGTCCGTAGGACTCTCGCATCCTCGTAAAATCGACTCGACGTTATCCAGTACCAGCAGACAGCGGTGTTGCCGTAAATAATGAATCAGTCTCGCTACTCGACCATCTATAGTTTCTGGTAAATCAACCTCCTGCTGGTCAGATAGAAATTTGATCGACTCTGCCAAAATATCTTGCACGGGTGGGGCGTTGCGGAGACTGCGCCAAATCAAATACTCAAATTCACCTTGAATTTGTTCTGCCAGCTTCACAGATAGAGTCGTTTTACCGATTCCTCCCATACCCAGCAACGTTACTAGGCGGCAGCGGTCTTGGACAATCCATTGTTCCAGAGTTGTCAGTTCTTCGGTACGTCCGTAGAAAACAGAGGCATCCGGCGCTTCTCCCCAATCTTGAGATCGGATTGTTGGTTTTGGCGAGTTAGTTTCAACTATGCCGCTGACGCTTGCTTCCCTATCCTCCGCCAGTGGACCCTGTTGCTGATACAACTCAATCGCTGCCCGAAAATTACTTTTTGTTACCTTTCCAAATGCTGGTGCGAGTTTTTTACATAGCTTAGCCCCAACATTCTTAATAGATTCAGCACTATAACCGAGTTCCTTTGCCATCTCTGGGTAGGACTTTCCCTCCCACGAGCAGCGAAATACGTCCATTTCAAGATTATTCAGCATTTCTGGACGCAGAGCTGTAGTAACAATCCGTAATGCTTCTTCAACAGTCATTTATCGACAGGGTCTTATGGGTTTTTATAATTTACCATTACTTTTTATTACTTTATATCACCTTTACGGGTGACATTACAGCCCAAGTTAAACCCATAACTGATGATGATTTAACACCTTTTATTACAGCGATAATAAAAAATAAAAACTATATTTGATTTATCGAAAAATTGATTCCACAAATACTGTATGGACAGCACTAACAAACCAATTTTGTTCAAAGCAACCGTCAAGAGTATCTTTTCAAGTAAAACCTTTTGGAGTGCGGTTTTAACAGCAGTTGCTGGAATAGCCCCCATTGTCGGGAAAGCTGTTGAAGAAAAAAAACTTTCGGTCGATAACGCAGTCAATATCGTCATTATTCTGGCAAGCACTGGGACAGCAGTAATTGGAAGGGTTCAGGCAAATGACTCCTTGGTTTATACCCCAAAAGGGTTACCTGGCCCCGACAAACAAGACTGTGAAAATTTTTCATCTTAAAATGCGACCCAGAATTTCTTCAGACTGCATAAGTCCCATTGAGTTGCATCTACTAAACGTTAGGAACTGTAAACAAACTAATTTCACTCTGAAAACTCAAGCAGATTTTTTCCATGTTATTAACGGAATTTGCGCCCACACAGACAATCGCTCTTGAAGCTTTAGCCAAAGACGCCGAACTTGCCAAGCAAGTCCAAACCAATTTGATTCGTTTCGGGTTACTTGACCCGCCAGCCGATGGTAAATTTGGTCGCTTTTCCACTCAAGCGCTCAAAGAATTTCAAGCTTTGATGAAAATAGCAGAATCTGGCTTCGGCGCAGAAACGATTAAAGCACTGAGTGAAGCGAAGGAAGCAGTTTCTCTCAAATTGGGCAATGACTTTGCCAGCCGCATCATCAAGTACATGCAATATAAAGATTACTTCGTTGCGCTTGGAGAAAAACAATACAACATTGTTTATATTGAAGGCGCGGATGCTAATGGGATACCGAACGATGATGCTTTCAATCAATGGAACGACCGCCGGATTTTGATTGAAATCGTTTCTGGAACCCCAAAAATTGTTGGGAATTGGTTAGCAACAACTGAACCAGGAGACTGGTACACTCAACATCCGATGAATCCTGAAGGTGCAGCGCGAATTGCTTTTGGGCAATATAAAGCTTGGCAAGTAGGAATACATGGAACATTGGAACGGCACGAAGCGCTGGTGCAGTGTATGGCGGTTAAAGTATACCGCGATCGCAACAAAGACGGGCGTCGCACGGGTGACTCAATCGACGAGGGTTTATTCGGCATCAATCAACACTGGGGATATGACATGAGGCAGGTCGGTCGTGCCAGTGCTGGTTGTCTGGTAGGACAATCTCGCCAAAGTCACAAAGAGTTTATGCAGTTGATCAAACAAGACCGTCGCTATCAGTTAAACAGCGGATATGTTTTCTTGACAACTGTTATTGCATGCGATGATTTAGCCAAAACTTTCCCAGCTTAATCGAATTTAAGTAGACTCTGAAAAGTTGGAAATGATGGGGTTAGTTTCGTATCATTTCCTTTTCTTACACACAGATAAATTTCACTCGAAACGGGTAGAAAACCGATGCTGACAGATTTACAGAAACAAACAGCCCAAGCGAGCGTCAATATTTTTGAAACGGGCAAAGTACAAGGAGATTACTCAAATGTGACTTTTGTAGCAAGTGACCCTGGTGGTTTAACGTATGGTCGTTCTCAAACTACGCTAATGAGCGGTAATCTCTTTTTGCTGATTAAGGCTTATTGCGAGGCTGAAGAGGCAGAGTTTGCTACAGAATTGCGCGCTTATTTGTCGGCGATAGGCGCAAAAGATACCAGGATCAATCGGGATATGAATCTCCGCAGCTTGTTGCAAAAAGCAGGTGAAGATCCGGTAATGCAGGATGTTCAGGACGCTTTTTTCGATCGAGTTTATTGGAATCCCAGTGTCAAAAATGCTGAGAATATGGGTATTCAAACGGCGTTAGGCGTTGCCGTGGTTTATGACAGCGTGGTGCATGGTTCTTGGCAACTTATGCGAGATCGCACCCTCAACCAAGGTACTGTCGCTACCCTTGGCGAACAAAGCTGGAT
Organism: Microseira wollei NIES-4236; assembly: GCF_020521235.1. Taxonomy (GTDB): domain Bacteria; phylum Cyanobacteriota; class Cyanobacteriia; order Cyanobacteriales; family Aerosakkonemataceae; genus Microseira; species Microseira wollei. Next base: position 3,308 of record NZ_BLAY01000101.1, read on the forward strand.
TAAATCTTACATCGATATCCGGCGCGAGTGGTTGGCAAACAACCGCATTACTCTACTGCGAAAAACAGTTTACCGCATGGATAGCTTTAAGCAATTGATTGCTAACCAAAAATGGGATTTGACTTTACCCCTAACGGTTCGCGGACTGGTTATCAGCGAAGAAACTTTGATCAAATCACTCCGGATGTCTGGTGACGACGTTGAATCCATGCGACTGCTACAATTGCGTCAGCCTTTCATGCGCGGTGAGGATGTGCGCGAGGTTCAACAGGCGCTGCGTAAAGCGGGTTTTATAGCGGATTGCAGCCTTCTCTTGTACACCTTCGACCAGTGTGCGGGCACCCTTAAGGGTGCCCGCACACTGGTCGAAACCCAAGGGCTGTACCTCACTGAATTGCAATCTGCTGTAATATCGAAGTCGATGGTATTTTTGGCTCAGATACCGATACAGCAGTGAAGCAGTTCCAACAAAATCAAGGCTTGACAGTAGACGGTATTGTTGGACAAGCAACTCTAACGGCTTTAGGACTGTAGGCGACTAACTCCTGGAGTAGGTTTTGCGATCGCACTCTGAGCAAACAAGGGAGCGATCGCTGACACTTCTGCTCATACTGTTATATTTGGAACATTTTAACTAACGCTTTTGCTTGGGAGTGTCAAATTCATCGTCGTCAAATCCCCAATCGTCATCATCATCGGATTTACGTTCCCAATCATCTACAAATTCATCTCGTTTCCGAGGGGTTGGTTCAATATCATCTAGCTTCCGAGAGGGCGGCTTAATCACGCGATAATCTGCATCGTAGACCGACTCGGTTTTATTGTAAATCGACTCGGTTTTACCCACGCCAGTATCGCCCTTGTCCCGATAACCATAGGAATAAACCGATCCCGACTGATATTTAGTTTTAGGTTCTTGGGGAAGCTCGTAAGTGGTACCAGAAGGAGTGTAATCTTGATAATTGGGAGCCTTGTAGATAGGTTCTTCCCCATCCTCCTCATCTCCAAAAAATTCATCGTCGAACAAATCATCTTCATCAGCAGAATTTGGAGTAGATTCGGTGTTGATGCGAGACTCCGAGGCGGGACGAGACTTACCCGCTTCCAGTTCGCGAATGCGAGAGCGCAATTGTTTCGCCGACAGATAGTTTGATAATTGAAACACTGCTGCCATCAGCCAAGACGTGACTAAACCTGCTGCGATCGCAAATAATATCCACATCGCTAGGGGCAATGACGCCGTTTTGATCCCCAAAAATACCATTGGCAGCACCGGCGACCAATTTTGCAGGGCAAACAGGGTCAGTCCTCCCAAAACCAATAGCAGCAATCCAAGGCGAATCATAATAGGTAATCGGTAATTGGTAATTGGTAATTGGTAATTGGTAATTGGTAATTGGTAATTGGTAATTGGTCAAAAGCCAATTTTAGATATTAATTCAATTTAAATTGCATCCAAAATCTAAAATTACCCATTACCCATTACCTATTACCCATTACCCATTACCATTTATAAATGTCCTTGCCAGCGGTTGATCGGAATGCAATCAATATCCAGTTGGTCTAAGGCACGAGCTACCACAAAATCCACCAAATCTTCAATCGTTTGGGGATTGTGATACCAAGCTGGAATTGCTGGCACAATTCTGGCTCCAGCTTCTGCCAAGGTGGTCAAGTTCCGCAAGTGAATCAGGCTAAAAGGTGTCTCGCGGGGTACGATGACCAGTTTACGCCCTTCTTTGAGTTGAACGTCAGCCGCTCGTTCCAAAAGGTCAGAACTCAAACCCGCCGCTAGCTTGGCGACCGTACTCATACTGCACGGTATCACTATCATACCCAGGGTGCGAAACGAACCGCTGGCAATATTGGCTCCCACATCGCCCCAAGGGTGGCAGCGTAGTTTACCCAAAGTTTCCACCCCAGCTTGCTGACGCCAGAATTGCTCCTGTCGCTCCGCTTCTGCTGGCATTCGGATATTCTGTTCTGCCTGCCAAACCATGTAAGTTGATTTGGAGGCAACCAGCTCGATGGCGTAGTCCGCCTCCAATAAAAACTTTAAAGTCCGCACCGCATAAATTAGACCACTAGCCCCAGAAATGCCCAAGATTAAAGGTTTGTTCGTTGTCATCAGTTATTAGCCAGTAGTCATTAGTTAGCGCCAATTGCTAGTTATAAAAATTCGGATTTGCTAATAGCTAATAGCTAATTGCCAGCTTACTAATATAGCATTTTCTGTCACATTAGCCATTAGCCATTAGCCGCTATGCATGAGATAACTAGCAACTTGAGTTACTAACTATCAACTGCTGACTATTTACTCATCTTCCAGACTAAAAAACGGAGATTCCTCTGGATCGGAGTCTTCAGCGTTACCGTTAGTATCAACGGTTACCAGGTCTATTTGCTGGCGGTAGTAATCGACGCTTTTAACTTGGACTTCTACGCGATCGCCGAGTCGATACTGCTTGCGGTTTTTGCGCCCCACGAGAGCTTCTTGCCGGGAGCGATACTCGTACCAATCGTCTTTGAGAGACGATACGTGTACCAACCCTTCCACCCGGAAAGTCTCGCTATTGGGCATCGGCACTTCCATTTCCACAAAGAAACCGTAGGACTGAACGCCGGTAATCGCTCCCGGCAAAATCTCGCCGATGCGTTCTTTCATTAACTCGGCTTTCTTGAGTCCTGCTAAATCTGCTTCAGCTTCCTGGGCTTCTTTTTCCAGCTCATTGAGCGGAACTACCACCGCCATCAAATGCTCTTCCAACTCTTGCTGTATTCCAGGCGGCAGGACATTCCAATTAATATTGCCGTGAGAGGAACTATGGCGCAAGTTGACCTGTTCTTTGGTGCGGGTGGTGCGGCTCGAGCGCCCTTGTTCAAACACCGCGTGCAAGACTCGTTGTACCAATAAATCTGCATAGCGTTGTGCGGGCGAGATGCAGTGGGTATAGCCCAGAGTCTCAGACAAACTAAAGTGGGTTCCCGCTGCGGTGCTGTAAACCGCAGGCTTTAATGTGGACTGCAACAGCGAGTTGAGGACTCTTTCCGCTTGGGTTTGAGCAAATTGCTGAATAAATCTTTGATAATCTTGGGGCGTCACCGCCTCTTCCTGCTCAAGCTGTAATTCCAACCGGAGATTGCTCGCCAATTTGATCAATTCTTGAACGTCATCGAGATCGGGAGCGGGTTGAACCCGGTACATCGCCGGTATCGAGAGCGCTTTCAAGTGGTGAGCTACTACCTCGTTAACCAAGATCATTAAATTTCGGATCGTCGAGCGCGCTGGTTGGGAGGATGATTCTACTACTGCCGCGATCGCTCCTTCATCGTTGAAGTGGGTATCTTCTTCGGGTAGGTTCAACTCAAAAGCACCCCGCTGCTGCCGTTGTTCCTTGACTGCCGTTGACAGGACTAACAATTGATCGAGAGTGGCAAAGACGGGAGCCAATTCCTTGAGATCTGCCGAAACACCTTTATCGTGACGCTCAAGAATTGCTTTTGCCTGGGATTCGCTCAGTTGATAGTCTACCTGGATGATAGTCGGTTGAATCTCGAACTCCACCACTTGACCGAGTCTGTCTAACGTTAACAGGACGGAAATTGCCAGATGGTCTTGTCCCGGTAGCAGCGAGACTTGTTGCAGCAGCGATGGCGGTAGTTGAGGCAATAGGGTTTCGCCTAACACCACGCTGGTGCCCCGTCGCTGCGCTTCCCGATCGATGGGCGAGTCGGGTTCGACGTATGTGGCTACGTCGGTGATGTGGACGCCGATGCGCCACCGTTCGGGATCGATTCTTTCCAAGGTCAGCGCTTGTTCTACCAATGAGAATTCCAAGCCTTCACCGTTTTTTATGTTCGCCTCGCTGGCAATTGTCAGGGTAACCAGATGGCGCAAATCGAGGCGATTTTTCAGGTTAATTTTGCGGATTTTGGGGAAATCGAGTTCAGATGCCGCTGCTAGCACCGCGTTGGGGAAGTTGCGGGGTAAATCGTGCTTGCAGCAGACGATATCGATATCGGCGGCGGCTTCAGCGTCGCTGCCCAGTACTTGGGTGACGCGACCAATGGGGGGATTTTGTCCCAAAGGATAGCGCAGGATTTCCACATCAACCAAGTGATCGATTGCTTCTGCCAAATTTGTGCCATTTGACTGAAGTTCGAGTTCAAATAGCAAGCGGTCATCCAAGGGAACCGCCCGGTAGCCGGAAGCAGTTTGTTTCACCCGCGCTAGCACGCTGGGATGGGCGCGCTCTAAAATTAGTCGTACTTCTCCTTCTGGAGAGCGCCGCCGGTTGCCTTCTTTGGTAATTTTTACCAATACGCGATCGCCATTCCATGCCGTCGATAAATTGCTTTCCCGCACGTATATATCTGCCGAGCCCTCCACATTCTGAATCGCAAAGCCAAACCCTTTACTAGAACAGCGGAGTTTGGCTTCCACCACACCTTCCTCTATTACCCGGCGATACTTGCCCCGCTCTTTCACCAAAATGCCAATTTTTTCCAGCGCGTCCAGAGTAATCTGTAACTTTTCCCGACTCGATTCATCTTGGCATCCCAGTTTTTTTTCTAAAAATTTGGCAGCCACCAGTTTTTCTTCGGTGAAATTATAAATCAATGTAGCGATTGAAAATTCCATGAAGCGACTTAGTCCTTAGCGTCTAAATTATGTTTTTTGACCAGGATCTCATCTAACACAGCCCACTCTTGCCCTTTGCGGCTTCTGGCTAATTTTAAATTTTAGGATTGGGAATTTAGAGCATGGTTTAGAGAAATTGAAAATTGGAAATGCGTCGGCTTTCCAGTTTTTTTGCTTCCTTCTTTCCATTTGCCAATTCTTCAATTTAAAATTGTTGATGATGACCCAATATTCAAGCCACGATTTTTTGCCCCAGGCAGGCAACAAGCGGTTGCATTTTGGTTAGTCTCATGGTTCTGGTATCCCTGGAGTGTTGCAAGAACGGTTTGGTGCGGCGAGGGTTGGTCGCCCAAACACCCCAAGGATATTCTTACCTTCGATCCACTCATTGGTTGGATTTTCCCACTTTTTGATGCAATCAGTTTCCTCGACTTTGGGGAAAGGAGAGGAAAGGTGTGGGTAAACCCTTACTCCTTAGGTTTTGCAAGTAGGTGAGAGTGAAGTTGAGGCATAACAGAGGTTGATAAATCCGAGCTTCTTGTTGGTGGAGATACAAGATATCTTGGTGAAGTACCCACCACTAGACGCGAAGCGCGAGTGGTTGCTCTCCAGTTTAATCCGCCGTTGCCACTTTAGGAACTCTTGCGAGTCCGCAACTGAATGCGGTGATGGTATTGTACGGCGAAAGGAGGTCTTACTAGGTTTTCCCAGTTTTACCTCCGGTATACCTTGAGGTATACAACCAAGCATCGCCCGTCTTTGGGAGGCAGTAAAAAAGAACCAGAGACTGTTCGCGTTTGGGTTGCATCTAGAAAGATCCAACTTTGGAGCGAATCGCACGCCCAGGCGCACCCAGCAACGATCTAGGGTGAGAACCCACAACTTGCCCATGTCTGGCGATACGTTGCCGTACATGGAACTACCCAGAGCAAAGGGCTGGCGCTTTAGCAATACGTTGCTACTCTGGGAACAGACACGTTTTAGGCATCTGGTGCAACGCGTTATCCGTTCAGGTTGGCAAGAAGTTCGCGCTCTTAGCGCGGTGGGTTTCCGGGCATTCAGCCAAGTGGCTTAAATGAGCCGTGCCGATGAACAATCCTTTTATTATTGTGACATCCTCCACCCCCAAATCAAAGATTATGGGGGTGGCTCAAGAGAATCACTTCTAGGAACTTCCTGTCTGCAAGAACTGACCCCATCCAACATCTAGAGTATGCTTACCCAGCATTCCCTTAGCCATAGCTTTAAGAGTAAATATCATCCCTGCTTGGTAAAAAGCACAATTTAGTAAACGGTTAATTTTAATCGGATTGACCCTTAGGACTTACGCAAAGAAACAAGGGTGATATGAAAAATCCTTGGTTTGGCAATCAGAGATCGACGGTGGAAACCGGGTTTCTAGGCTCGTGGTGCGTAAGTCCTGACCCTCATAAAATTAACCTGAGGCTGTCCATGCACCCATCCCCAACCCTTACGGGTATGGAGGTGACACTATAGCCCCCTCAGGCTCCCCTATTGAGGTAGGTTTAAACCAGGCGCTACGTGTACAGCTATTCGCTCAAGATTTGACTAGGATCTAAACTGATGCGAAGCTTTGGCGAGTCTTACCCTAGGATTTTTAGCAGTGGGCTACAAGCCCAGCCATATTATGTTTACTCAATTGCAAGTGCCCTATTCCACCACCAGTCTGATTTCCGAGTTAATTACCATTGAAGGTGGCAAGTATGTTGTGAGAGCCAGTGTTCTGATTGAAGGTGTAACCCGCGCTACCGGCTTAGCTGCCGCCGATACAATTGAACAGGCAGAAGACCGCGCTAGAAAAAGGGCGCTGGAAGTTTTGGGAATTGGCAATTTGATACCGGCACAGCCAGAGTTTGTTGATACCTCCCTCGCCGCCAGCGAAGGTTTGGGGCAACCCCAGACATATCCGGCAAAGGAACCGGCGTTCTCGCGGCATCCGTTCGAGCCAGACAACTTTGGTCGTATTTCTACGGATACAAGTTGGTTAAACGATACATCCCCAACGGCCTCTTCAGATCTAACCGCACCTGTAGTACCATTGGAGGCGGTTGGAGTTGCTGATGAATTTATTCCCGATTGGCAAGGGAATGCTTGGGTCGAGAATCCGGGAGCAGACTCGATGCCGACACTTGGGGAAGATTCCTTGCCAACGATTTCTTCTTCATTTAAAAAGGTAACGCCAATTCGCTCCCGTCGCCATGACCCAGATCAAAGCGGAGTTCAACCCCTGCCATCTTCCGCCGAAGCGCCGGATTCGTTCGAGAAGCTAACAGAGGCAACCGATCCTGTAGATTTATCCGATCAGCTGGCGAGGATCAAGAGCGAACTGAAGCGTTTAGGTTGGAGCGACGACCAGAGAAACAAGTTTTTGGAGCGTACCTATAATAAAAAATCCCTGTCGCTGCTTAACAAAGAAGAAATGCTGGAATTCCTAGAATATTTGCAATCTTTTGCCAAAATCGATCTGGAACTCAAGCGCATCGGGTGGACTCCAGAGAAGGGAAAGGCGCACCTGCTGCAAACTTACGCCAAGGGATCGCGTTACCAACTATCCCCGCAACAATTAGGGGAATTCCTACAGCACCTAGAACTTCAACCCGACCCCATATCATAGTTAAAAAAAATCAGGACTGTTTCTGGCGGCGGACTCTAGTTGCTTGCGCCACGATTTTTCACAGAAACTTTGGTGTTTGCGTCAGTCCTGAAAATAAGAAGAGCTTTGAATTAATTCAAACCTCTGTGAACTACCTACGCTGACCTTCGGTACAGCGTAGGTTTCCCAACTGATTGGGGATTGCCTGAGACTTCGTGGATTTTTTACGTCCAGAAGACTGCGGACTTACATCCCCTCCTTGGGCAGAAGCGCACGGCAGTCGCTCCACTTGGGGAAACCCCAAGACCGCGCTGCCTCTAGTTCCTAACGCCCATAATCGCAATCCTTCATTTCTGATATTTATTGCCGCGTTGATGTCTCTATCGTGCTGCGTTTGGCAGTGTGGGCAGTCTACAAACCTAATACTCAATGAATCATATCCATTTTGTAGCATTGGGATTGGTAGTATAGTCTCACGTGCATTGTTGAGAATATCGGAATAAACGCCCTATTTTTTGATAGGTATGCCCAAACTTTTCAGCGTATTTAAACATGGTTAAAAACATTCCCCATCCTTGGTCGCTAATAGCTTTTGCTAAGTTAGGGTTTTTAACCATATTCTTAACTGCCAAGTCTTCTACACAAATCACTTGGTTTTCCTATGCCCGGAAAGCGAGATAGCTTGTGGAGAAAATCCTCTCTAACTCTAGATATTTTGCTATAAACTCTTGCAACTAAACGTTTAGCTTTACGACGTTTGTTAGATGTCTTATCATTTTTTCTAGATAACTTCTTTTGCTTACGCTTTCTATTCTTCTCTAGCTTTGCCAATTGTTTCTTTGGTAGATCATACTTTGAACCGTCAGAAGTTAATGCAAAATTTTTTAATCCAAGGTCAACTCCAATAGCTTCATTAACTGCAACTACTGGATTGTCCTCTTGATTAAACAAAATAGAAGCGTAGTATCTACCGTCTGCATTTTTCCCTCTGGTTACAGTCGTGAATTTTGCATCTGGTAGTTCTTTGTGAAACACGGTTTTAACCATGCCCAAATTACCAGGAAACTTGAGCGCTGAGTCTTGTGGCATCAGTTTCACGTTTTGAGGATATTGTATTGATTGTTTACCATGTTTGGATTTGAAGTTGGGATATTTAGCACGTGCTTCAAAGAAATTGACAAACGCACTCGAAAGATTGAATGTTACACGTTGCAATACTTGACTGTACGCCAGTCCTAACCATTCATATTCTTTTTTTAATCCGGGCAACAACTTGTCCATTGCAGCCGAAGATGCGCCCCTTACCTGTTTCTTTATATGCAGTGGTTGTTGCATTAAGCATATAATTCCACAACCATCTTGTATTGCCGAAACATTGAGCTAGATAAGATTCTTGCTCGTTAGAGGGATAAATCCTGACTTTAACTGCTCTGTACATGGTATCGACCCTTTACCGTGTTTCGTTATTCCTGATAACATAAATACTCAAGGCTATGAACAATAAACAAAAATTTGTTCGTTTCCGACCTATTCCCCGACCTCGCTATCGCATCGGTCGGGGAATTGTCGTCAACTCACGCGCAATTGATCTCACGCTCCCCTACCCTTGTGAGACGTGAGCCTTCTTGCTGTTTAAGGTAAAGGGCGATTCGCCCCCAGGGCGTTCGCGTCAGCTAGGGTTGAGCATATCCGCTGCGCCCAATCGCGCCGCTCTCAAATCAAAACTTTGTTAGTTGACAGCTGCGATCGGTTTGCTGCCGGTAGCACGCCGGTCAATCACCTGATCGATTAAACCGTAGTTTTTTGCTTCTTCTGCCGACATGAAGAAGTCGCGCTCGGTATCTTGCTCGATTCGTTCCAGGGGTTGTCCGGTGTGTTCTGCCAGCAACAGGTTCAGGCGGCGCTTGTGATACAAAATTTCTTTTGCCTGAATTTCAATATCGGTTGCTTGACCTTGGGCACCGCCTAAGGGTTGGTGGATCATCATGCGAGAATGGGGCAGACTCATGCGCTTGCCTTTTGTCCCGGCACTTAGGAGGAAAGCACCCATACTCGCTGCCAACCCAGTACAAATCGTACAGACATCAGGGCGAATTTGCTTGATAGTGTCATAAATCCCCATCCCTGCCGTCACCGAGCCACCCGGAGAGTTGATATATAGGTAAATATCTTTTTCCGAGTCTTCCGAGTCTAAAAACAGCAACTGGGCAACGATCAGGTTAGCGAGGTCGGAGTCAATTTGTTTGCCTAAGAAGACGATCCGCTCCCGCAAAAGCCGGGAATAGATATCAAAGGCGCGTTCGCCACGACCCGATTGTTCAATAACGGTAGGAATCATGGGCTGGAAGCATCTTGCGTAATTTTTCTTAATTTTATCGGTTTGAGCTAGCCAACGCTAAGGCGGTTATCCGAATGTTGCCATTGTCGCCTGTGGGTGTGACAACCGTCCGGTTGGGTGAGTCTAAAGGACGACGCGCGATTGGGCAAGGCGGATATGCCGACCGCACGCAATCGCGTTCGCCCTGCGGGCGAATCGCACCACCGAATCGTACTTTTAAAATATCCTTGGCATTGAGACGAGTCTGCCATGTTGGAAAAACTCCTGCCAGCTGCAATCCTCACATTCATGCTCAACCAGATCGCGGTAATCGATTCCCCTCACCTACCCCAGATCCCCTCAACATCTTTTTGGTATAAAATCTTAACAAAAAAGGTGATGTTAATACAGCACCTTCTTTTGCCAATAAAGTATTAACTCAAGTTGCTAGTTAAATCCCTTGGTGCTGGTAATAGGTAATGGCGTTCCCAGGCAGGAGCCGTGTCAGGGTAATTGTCAAGAGGTAGACTGAGTCAATAATCCAATTACCAATTTCACAACTATTCACTAGCAAATTGCGTTATTAATGGAAAATCAGAGGTTAATTATGACAACAGAATTTAACGATTTAGAAATCCTGGCTCAACAGAATATCGACTTACAATCAAGCAAGGATATGCAAACATGGGAGTATCAGGATGCTTCTCTTGAAGAAATCGTAGATTTACTAGAAGAAGTTAGCGAACCGTTTGCCCTATTAGCATCGAGTTTGCCGCCACAGCTGCAACAAAGCGCGAGAAAAGAAATCGAGTTTTTGACCTCGCTTTACCAACAGCGCCTGGCAAAACTTCAGCAAGGCATTAAGAGCACTTCACCTTAGCTCTTGAGGTACAGGCATCGCTCTACCGGGCGCGCTAGAGTGCCAGAATAATATCGGCAATCATACGGAATTGGATCAACTATTTCCCATGACCAATCGCCTTGCTCAATCTCAAAGCCTTTACCTTCGCAAACACAAAGAAAACCCGATTGACTGGTGGCCTTGGTGTGACGAAGCTCTCCAAACTGCGCGGCAGTTGAACAAACCGATTTTCCTCTCTATTGGCTATTCCAGCTGCCACTGGTGTACCGTCATGGAAGGGGAAGCTTTTTCCGATGCTGCGATTGCTGAGTACATGAACGCCAAATTTCTCCCGATCAAAGTAGACCGGGAAGAACGTCCCGACCTCGACAGTATTTACATGCAGGCTTTACAAATGATGATCGGGCAAGGGGGATGGCCTCTCAATGTGTTTTTAGAACCATTAGACCTGGTGCCTTTTTACGGTGGCACTTATTTTCCCCTGGAACCCCGCTACGGACGCCCTGGCTTTTTGCAGGTGCTAGAAGCGATTCGTCGCTATTACGATACGGAAAAAGCCAAGGTACAGTCAATTAAAGAAGAAATTCAAGGTTACCTGCAACAGGCAGCCGTGCTTGATCCGGCGGGACAATTGAACGCGAGCTTGCTGCGCCAAGGTTTGGAAACAAATACTGGGGTCGTTAGCGCCCGTGGGCATGGCCCCAGTTTCCCGATGATGCCTTATGCTGAAGTTGCCTTGGAAAGCGTCCGCTTCGCTTTACAAGACACCAAATACGATGCCTTGCAGGTTTCTACCCAACGCGGGTTAGATTTGGCTTTGGGGGGCATTTTCGACCATGTAGGAGGTGGGTTTCACCGCTATACGGTTGACCCGACTTGGACAGTCCCCCATTTTGAAAAGATGCTCTACGATAACGGTCAGATTGTGGAATATCTGGCTAATTTGTGGAGTTCTGGGGTAACCGAACCGGCGTTTGAGCGAGCGATCGCCTATACGGTAAAATGGCTCAAACGCGAAATGACCGCGCCTGAAGGTTATTTTTTTGCTGCTCAAGACGCCGATAATTTCACCAATCCAACCGAAACGGAACCCGAAGAAGGTGCTTTTTACGTTTGGAGTTATAGCGAACTAGAAGCGTTACTCACTCCTGAAGAATTAGCCGAACTTAAAGCTCAATTCACCGTCACTGCTGATGGCAATTTTGAGGGTAAAAATGTCCTGCAACGCCATCATACCGGAAAGCTGAGCGATACTTTAGAAACAGCTTTAGCGAAGCTTTTTCAAGTCCGCTACGGTACGGCACCTGAATCTTTAGAAACTTTCCCACCTGCCCGCAATAACCAGGAAGCTAAAACTGGCAACTGGCTCGGTCGAATTCCACCAGTGACCGACACTAAAATGATTGTGGCTTGGAATAGCTTGATGATTTCGGGACTAGCTCGTGCTTATGCGGTTTTTGGGCATCCCGAATATCTGGAAATTGCTGCCAATGCGGCTAATTTTATTGTCAATCGCCAGTGGGTTGATGGCAGGTTCCACCGACTTAATTACGAAGGTCAACCAGTCGTCTTGGCTCAATCTGAAGATTATGCTTTCACGATCAAAGCGTTGCTGGATTTACATCAAGCTTCCCTGGTAATAGGTAATGGACAAGAAAATGCCAATTCCCCATTACCAATTCCCAATTCCCAATTACCCAATTCCAACTTTTGGTTAGAAAAAGCGGTGCAAGTTCAACAAGAATTTGATGAATTTCTCTGGAGTGTGGAACTGGGGGGATATTACAATACTGCCAGCGATGCTAGCGGCGATTTATTGGTGCGGGAACGCAGCTATGTGGATAATGCGACGCCTTCGGCGAATGGGGTAGCAATCGCAAATCTAGTTTGTCTTGCCTTACTAACCGAAGACTTGGAATATCTCGACAAAGCAGAGCAAGCATTGCAGGCTTTTGCCAGCGCCATGAACCAATCTCCTCAAGCATGTCCGAGTCTGTTTACCGCCTTAGATTGGTATCGCAACCACATTTTGATTCGCACCACAACCGAGATGTTAACTTCTCTCGTAACTCAGTATTTTCCCACTTCCGTCTACGCCTTAGAACTCAATCTCCCAGAGGGAAGTGTAGGGTTAGTTTGCTCTGGACTCACCTGTTCTGAACCCGCAACCAGTGTTGAACAAATGTGGGAACAAGTTCAACAAATTGGCACGAGGGCATAGGGCAATAACTCAAGTTGCTAGTTATAAACTTGCTAATTGCTAATTGCTAATTGCTAATACAGCATTTTTCCTAACACTAGCCATTAGCGATTAGCCATTAGCCATTAGCCATTAGCTCCAGCTTTGAGATAACTAGCAACTTGAGTTAATAGCAGATTGCAGATTGCCGATTTAATTTCAATCTAAAATCTGCAATCTATAATCTAAAATTCCCTAATCCTGAGCTTCTAGTGGCTGACTGGGTGGAATTTGCTCGATTGCCATCAGCGCTTCCATGACAGATTTAACAATGGGTGCGGTGACGTTAGAACCAAAGGCTTTTCCCTGGGGTTCGTCCACGACTGCTACGACTACGTATCGCGGGGAGTCAACGGGAACAATCCCAACGAAGCTGGTAATTCTGGCAGTTGCGGAGTAGCCGCCGCTGGGGCTGGCTTTTTGGGATGTGCCGGTTTTGCCTGCAACGCGGTATCCAGGTATTTGCGCGACCCTGCCGGTGCCGTTTTTGACAACGGCTTCCATCATCTCCAGTACGGCTTGGGTTGTTTCTGAGGAGAAGACGGGGCGGGGAGATGGTAAGGTGGGTTGCCAATACAGCACCCCTTTGCTGTCAGTTAGCCCCCGCACTACGTGGGGACTGACCAGTTTGCCGCCATTGGCGATGGCACCGTGCAGTTGCAATAGCTGAATCGGTGTGAGGGAAAATCCCTGACCGAACGCGGCAGTTGCGGCATAAATTCGGGATGTTGTAAACGACTCTTGACTTTGCAGCGAGCCAGCAGCTGAAAACGGTAGGTCTGTTTCCACCGCTTGCCCAATTCCCAGGCGTTCCAGCCAGCCGTAGAAGGTTTGGCTGCGCATTTTTTCTACGATGTGTACCATGCCCACGTTGCTGGAATTTGAGATAATTTGGGTGATGGTCAAAAGGCCGGGACTGCCGCGTTCTTCAAAGTTATAGTTGGAAATCAGAGCGGAACCGACGGCGATTTGACCCTCGTCGCGGATGACGGTATCGGGTTTGATCGCGCCAGCTTCTAAAGCGATCGCTACGTTGATCGGTTTAAAGGTGGAACCAGGTTCGTAAAGGTCTGTGAGCGCCCAGTTTTTGAACAAACCCACATCGTACTTGTAGAACTGGTTCGGGTCGTAGGAAGGCTCAGAAACCAGTGTCAGCAAAGAACCATTCCGGACATCCATCACCAGGACTGTACCGCGTTTGGCGTTAAACTGATTCATCTGTTGTTTGAGCGCAGCGCGAGCTGAGCGTTGCAGTCGGCTATCGATGGTCAGCTGGACTCGTAAATCGTCAAAGTTCGTCAAACCCTCTGGAAAGCCAGAGGGAACCAAAGCACCGTTTCCAGAGCGGTTTAGCCGCACCGAACGAACAAAGCGTTCCAGCAGTTTTTCCTGGCTGTATTCCACCCCCGCTTGACCTTTGTGATCGACGTTGACGAAGCCGACAACATCGGCGGCGAGTTGCTGCTGGGGGTAGAGGCGCGAGTAATGTTTGACTAGCTCGATGCCATCTAAGCGCAAGGCAGAAATGCGGTCGGCAACTTCTTCTGACAAAGAATTTTCAATCCGGACGCCAGTTGCAGCCGTATTGAACTGCTTGAGAAGTTTGTCGGGGGTGCGTTTGAGCAAGGGAGCCACAGCAGTCGCGATCGCTTCTTTTGGGGCTTTAAACAGTCTGGGATGGGCGTACAGGCTGTAGGCAGGTCGATCCAGCGCCAAGACGTTGCCGTTGCGGTCTAAGATCGAACGGCGCGGCACAAACGGACGTAGAGAAACCATCTGCTGCTGTTGCGCCAGACTTCGCAACTCCGACCCGCGAATAATTTGCAGGCGATACAAATTCCAGCCCAGCGCCAAAGAGCTAACTAGCAGTACGCCCCAGACTAATACAAGTCGCAAAGGAGATGCCTGTTGGGGTAGATCGAGTTGTTCCTCTTTTGAAGATGGCTCTGCCAGAGGTTGTTGCTTTTCTTTTGCAGCCAAAGGTGGTTGACGACGCCATTGCAGAAGCTCAGGCGAGTTGCTCCGTCGTCGAGGATAGCGAGAAGAGGGAGGGTCGGCCTTAGCCATAGCAAAACCCCATTAAAGCGATTTTAGATTTTAGATTTTAGATTCGCGATCGAGGGAGCCATCTCAAATCTAAAATCCAAATTTCTAGTATCCCACTGGTGTGGGTGCGAGCTGCTGTTTGGCAGCTGGATCGATCGCCCTTGTGGAACTGGGGGTAGATTTGGGCTGCTCTTGTGCTGGCTGCAAAAATAGGTTGTTGTTTGGTGTTGCGGGAACCAGCCCCGTATCTTGTTGTTCGGCTTGATCGGCTAGCTGATTTTTCAAGACTTCACTCGCCGCCGTCAGTTGCCGTTGTTGGAGTTGTAAGGTTTCGAGTTGGCGGTATTCTCGGTTCCACAATTGCTGGGTGTAGACCGTCCCGCCATAAACTGCGAGGGTGGCACTTACCAGGAAGAACGTTACCACCGACGAGCGGCGCTGCCATCGGATCAACCAGGTCAACCAAACTGGCATTGATTCCGATTGGGGTACGAGTTTAGCAGTTTCCCCATCGGTTTTAGACAACCGCAATTCGCCTGCCAAGGCGCTCTCGCGACGCGCCATTCCTTCTCTCCGGTTAGCCTGTCTTCTTTGCCCCCTCCGAGCGCTTTTTAGCTCCATTCCTGCTTCTGGCGCTTTTGAGGGAAATTGTGGCTGTGGCGTCGTACCAGAGTCAGCAATAACTTGGGCTGACTCTAATCGGGCGGCAGAAAGTCGCCCCATGCC
Source organism: Microseira wollei NIES-4236 (assembly GCF_020521235.1). Lineage (GTDB taxonomy): Bacteria > Cyanobacteriota > Cyanobacteriia > Cyanobacteriales > Aerosakkonemataceae > Microseira > Microseira wollei. The sequence continues at coordinate 18,754 of NZ_BLAY01000101.1, forward strand.
CACTTCCGGCAATTTAATTGAACTAACCATTCTGCTTCTGGATGGGACGGTTTTAGCAAAAACGGCGTATTTAGGGGCCATCGACATAAACTTCACCTTTTGGGTTAATTAGCACGTGCTAGCAGCGTCAACTCTTGCTTTAGCAGCTTCTATAGGTTCATTATCGCTGTCCTGGCATTGCCGCTCTCCCAAGCTGTCACGACTGTTCCTCTTCGCCAAATACTTACCGTGGTTTTGCAGCTAGATGCCCGTATCCTAGCACAAGGCAAGCTTTCAAATCGAGCTGGATTGACGATGCTTCAAAATCCTTTAATAATGATGCTATTTGTCAAATTATGCCAATTTTTAGGTTTCCAGTCCCAACCTGACCCATGAGTGGCGCTTGGTGTGGTCAACACAACCAGGAGCTTGACTAAATAACTCAAGTTGCTAGTTATCTCTCTGGGAGCGGCTAATGGCTAATGGCTAATGGCGAGATTGGTAAAAATCCTATATTAGCAAGCTTGCAATTAGCCATTAGCAACGCCAAAGTTTATAACTAGCAACTTGGGTTAAATAGCAAAATACTTGGCTAAAGTTACTCATAGTTACTGATGGCGATAGTGTTGACTTTATGTTTGGTTTGTAAACCACAGCCGCGGCAAAACTAACCAGCGTGTAAAAAGGTCGTAGGTTTGACCACGATTTTCGCTAAATAGGTGTAAAAAAAAGGTTGAACAATCGCTCCGGGGCGGGTTTTACCTGCCAGACCCCTGGTTTCTCTGCCCAAAAAAAATTTTGGCGCCAGGAAACAGATATACGTCGAAACCCGGTTTCTCAGCCAAGACCCCTGGTTTCTCTGCCCAAAAAAAATTTTGGCGCCAGGAAACAGATATAGGTCGAAACCCGGTTTCTGGTATCGTTAAACCCGCCCCTACAAAAAAACAGTTACTCATCTGAAAATCGCGTCAGGCTCACCCGAATTTACGCCTGTAGACAAGAAGGAGCCGACTCCCTTGGTGCCAGATATAAGCAGACTTTCTAGAAATTACTTATAGTTGAATGGTGAACTTTAGATAAGTTTAGCCAAGTTTTGTAGAGAACAGAGTTGGACTAAATCGCCAAAAACTCGCTCAAACTTACTCATAGCTCCCGCTCTTGAGTAAGTCGCTCCTGTTGACTAACTCAGATCTAATCAGATTAAAGCCGAAAACCAAGGCCAAACTTTCTGGTTTGTAAACCACGACTGATTTAAGACTGGCAAGCCTGTAAAAAGGTCAAACAGGAATCCACGGTTTGTTAAATATGCTGAAAATAGCGGTTGAACAATATTCAAACGCTTCAGAACCAAATAGACCAGGCTTTGGTGACGCTCCAAAACCTCCCTTCTGGTAGGTTTTGGCTGACAAGTCTTCCCAGCTTGGAACTTCCGCAAGCGGTACTCGTATTCTTTCCCGCTACAGCCGTTTATAGTCAGGGCAAGCGTCCAAGCGACTTGAATAGTTTAAAAACCATTCTTCCGCTAGTTCCATGAAGATTTTACCCACAAGTGGCAGTATCGATATACGACACACTTCCTTATGTCACCCCCTATCCTCAGTTGTCAAAGTACTGTTCGGTGACCAGCATTTTCGGCTATTGCCACCTGATAGAATGATAGCAGCTATTCGCCGCATATTGTCAGATGGATACCAGAAAGTTAACGATCGTAATTGACGTGATAGAGTTCAACTCATTGGAAGAGTACTGTCGCAAAAAAGGCAGAAACAAAACCGATGTACTTAGGGAGTTTATCAGGTAGAAATAAGACCGATGTACTGAGGGAGTTGATTCGGAGTTGGCCAGCCGCAATTAGCTGCGAAATGAGCAATTTTTGCGCTGTCCCCACTCCTTTTTTAGGCGTAGCAGTAATTCAGTCGGGGGACGCGCAAAAATTGCAGAGCCATTCATCCCACTCCCCATTGCGGACGAGACGTGGGGATGAAAGGCGGGCTAAGCTAAGGTGGCATCTGCCTGTGAGAAAGGGAGCAAAGCACCATACCCAAAGGGTTGGTGGGGGGTGCAGACACCAGGTTCTGTAAACTGCCTAAAAATTCCACGACTTCAGTGGTAGAAATTGAACAGATGAAGTATTGTTATAAACCATGACGAGACGCGCTTGCACCAGAGTCGTTGACGCAGGGGATGTAGCGCTACCGGGACTTTTAAGTCCAGTCAAGGCGCAACCCTGCTAGAATACTTTTCGTCAGTACAAGACAATAAAACCTACCTCCGGACTGGGGGAAAGTTTACGACCGAGGAGCTAGTTGCAAGACTAGGATAGCAGCCCGCCTGAGGGTAAAAGGATTGCGCCCGGTAACCTGAACACTCAGGGTATTAAGGCTGAAAAGTCTTAAGAATCCCCGCACCAACAGGCGCGGGGAGTGTCAACATCTAGCAGATTAAAGTTACTCTGCCATCATCGCAAGAGGAGTGTATGAACAACAAAATCCTTAGTTTGCTTGTAGGTCTCGGTTTAGCCGTCTCGTTGGGAGCTTGTGGAGGAGGCGGTGGGGCGCCAGAAGGAGGCACAACTCCCGCTTCTCCCGCCGCCACAACGCCAGCTAAACCAGCAGCACCAGCAGCTACGCCTGCTCCGAAGACCCCTGCACCTGCTGCTACTCCTAAATAACAACGCGTTCAGCTGGCGGAAGCTGCGCGTCTCCTTCGGAGAAGCGCGTAGGTTCTCCGACTGGAGAATCCCGCTCCTCACCTCCCACCTGGCTCAGTTGGCTAAGCTCGGCTTAAAAGTCTGAGTTAAAGAGGGATAATAAACGACTCAACTGGCTATTGCTCCTCACTGCCTGACTGAGTTTGTTAAACAAGTCCGTTCTGTTGCTTTGGTACGCGAGGCGCATTCATTAGCTAAAGCGTGCCCTAGCCTCACACCTAACCGATAGGGAGGTGTTGAGCTTTTGACTAGCAGTAGTTTTCCTCCACCAACATCGACAAAAGCTGACATTTTGTCGATTGTTTTTGTAGCAAAAATAAATGAACTACCCGCTCTGACTTTGTTGCAGGGGGGGGTTCTACGTCCTGCCCAGTAAGTGCGTGTTTCTGACGCTCGCTCGAAGAAGACGCTGGCTTTGCTCTGACACGGAGAGGCAAAGCGAAAGAAGTGTCTGAAGACTCTTGTTAAGGAACGTCCGTCTAAATTTAGAGCGAGTAGGGAGAGCTGCTGCCGAATTTACGCTTGGGGACTGTTGGAACCGACTCCCGTGCCAGCAGCAAGTCAAGCCGACAAAAGTCTCATGGTTGGCTTTCATCCCCTTTGACAGAGCAGATTCTCCTAGATCGCCGCTGGGCGATCGCCTGGGAAAAATTATTAACCAGATGAAAAATGTAACTTTTTACGTTGGCGTTTTACAATTTTTGCTTGCCTTGCCGCCACCAGAGGATACGCCGGAAGAAGTGTTGCGGACGGAGATTATTACAGAAGCGCGATCGCCGATTGATGGCAAACCCCTGACGGCGGCGCAATACGCCCAATTAATAGCTCAGCTGGAAGGTCGTCAACCCCCAGACCCCCAGGTTAACCCAAAACTGCGCGAGTTAATTTTTCTGCTACGCCTGCGTCATCAGATGCGTCAGATTCTTCCTTTTGTGGACTTTTGACGCTATTCTGGCTTTGAAGTAGGTAAATTTTTGGCTCACCTGAGCCGGATAACAGGATATATTATCTTGCCCGGTGCGATCGCGCTTTGATCGGCAACCTGCGAGAGACCCCAGGCGCTTTCTTTGCAGCCTGGGGAGGGATAGGAGGGTCAATCCCGGTGGCGATTGACAATCTCACAGAAACTGGCGCCAGAATGTCAGCACCCCGCTCTCCCATACGCGGCGGCTCACTGCCCCAAATCTTTAGATAGCTGAAGGGCATAAGTCCCGGCAACGGGGAAACGAAGTTATCGGCAAGCGAACAAGCGTTCCTACCTACGAATGCTTCCGCCAGTTTGAGCTGCTAGAACTCGGTCGTTAAACAGTCTTACTCGGGGTAAGACAGTGGGACCGAGATAGTACCGACCGATAACCTTGGCGAAAGCGTTGCGGAACGCGATAGCGTTCGCCTAACTTTCGCCCCAAATGGGTGTTTTTGGGGAAAACCATATCCCCAGGACGGGCAACCATATCCCTCCACCCCCAAAAGGGGACGGCAATTAAAATTGCTCGTATAATATTTCATCCCCCACTTAAAAGATGGGTGGCGCTCCATACTCCCGGAGGTTTAAGGTGAGGCATGGTAGAACAAGCATTCCGATATCGTTTTTATCCCACCCGATCCCGTTGTAGGGTGGGGAAGATGTCATTGTGACATTTATCACCAACTGGTGCGCGACAACACTTGTTATCCACCCCCGGCAAGAAACGTATTATCGGATCGCGATGAAAATAGTTAAAAAAATGTATATAAATATAAAGTGCTTTCAACTCGCTTGAACCCATAACCCCGATCAGTAAATCCAGTTTAGGTAGGTAGCCCCATGTCCATGACCGTCGCGACCGAGCAAATTGACCGGATAGTTTGGAACCAGCATCAAGACCCGTTTGAAGTCCTCGGCCCGCATCTGCTCGAACAGAATGGCAAAGGAGCCAAGTGGGCAGTACGAGCCTACTTACCCAATGCTGATGCGGTAGTGGTGATTCTTCCCGATAAGCGCAAAGAATATCCCATGCAGTCGGTGCATCATCCCCATTTCTTTGAATGCACGATCGAAACGCCGGAACTGGCAAACTATCAGCTGCGGATTAAAGAAGGCGACCACGAGCGCGTCATCTACGACCCCTACGCCTTCCGCTCTCCCGTCCTGACGGACTTTGACATTCACCTGTTTGCCGAAGGCAATCACCACCGCATTTACGAGAAAATGGGCGCCCACGTCACCGAGGTGAACGGCGTCAAGGGAGTTTACTTTGCCGTTTGGGCACCCAATGCGCGTAACGTTTCATTGCTGGGCGATTTCAACCAGTGGGATGGTCGCAAACACCAAATGCGGAAGTTTGGCAATGGGGTGTGGGATCTGTTTATTCCCGGTGTGGGATATGGCGAACACTACAAGTACGAAATTAAAAACTGGGACGGTCACATTTACGAAAAATCCGACCCCTATGGGTTCTACCAAGAAGTCCGGCCTAAAACCGCTTCCATTGTCGCCAATTTGGATTCCTACACTTGGAACGATGCCGATTGGATGGAACAGCGGCGTCACACCGACCTCCTGACTCAGCCGATTTCTGTCTACGAATGCCATTTGGGTTCTTGGATGCACGCTTCCTCTGCGGAACCTGCCAAGCTGCCAAACGGAGAAGAGGAGCCAGTAGTAATTGCTGCCGAACTCAATCCGGGAGCGCGTTTCCTCACCTACCGGGAACTGGCTGCCAAGTTAATTCCCTACGTGAAAAATTTGGGATTCACCCATATCGAGTTACTACCCGTTGCCGAACACCCGTTTGATGGGTCTTGGGGTTATCAAGTCACGGGATTTTATGCCCCCACATCTCGCTTCGGCAGTCCGGAAGACTTTATGTATTTTGTTGACCAGTGCCACCTAAATGGCATTGGTGTCATCGTTGACTGGGTACCGGGTCACTTCCCCAAAGACGGTCACGGTTTGGCTTTCTTCGATGGGACTCACTTGTACGAACATGCCGACCCCCGCAAGGGCGAACACAAAGGTTGGGGGACTTTGGTGTTTAACTACGGTCGCAATGAGGTGCGGAACTTCCTGGTTGCCAATGCGGTGTTCTGGTTTGATAAGTACCACATCGACGGGTTCCGGGTGGATGCGGTGGCTTCGATGCTGTACCTCAACTATTGCCGTCCCGATGGGCAATGGGTAGCTAACGATTACGGCGGTTGTGAAAATATCGAGGCGGCTGATTTCATCCGCCAGACGAATCACGTTCTGTTTTCCTACTTCCCTGGCATTCTGTCTATTGCTGAAGAGTCTACCTCTTGGCCTATGGTGACTTGGCCTACCTATGTGGGGGGATTGGGCTTTAACTTGAAGTGGGATATGGGCTGGATGCACGATGTCCTGGACTATTTCCACATGGACCCCTGGTTCCGCCAGTTCCATCAGAACAACATCACCTTTGCGATGTGGTATCACCACAGCGAGAACTTCATGCTGGCGCTGTCTCACGATGAGGTAGTTCACGGCAAGAGTCCGATGATTGGGAAGATGCCGGGAGACAGGTGGCAGAAGTTTGCTAATGTACGCGCTCTTTCCACGTTGATGTGGGCTCACCCTGGCAAGAAGACGATCTTCATGGGGATGGAGTTAGCTCAGTGGAGCGAATGGAATGTCTGGGGCGATTTGGACTGGCATTTGTTGCAGCACGAGCCGCACCAACAGATGCAAAAGTTCTTTAAAGACTTGAACGAACTGTATAGAGGAGAACCAGCGCTGTATACGGCAGATGCTGGGTTTGATGGGTTTGAATGGATTGACTGTAACGACAACAGTCACAGCATTGTCTCGTTTATCCGTCGTGCCAAAGATTCTGATGAATACGTTGTTGTGGTGTGCAATTTTACACCTCAGCCTCACAGTCACTACCGGGTAGGGGTTCCGGATCATGGTTTCTATACGGAACTGTTTAACAGCGATGCTGGTCAATATGGCGGCAGCAACATGGGCAATTTGGGCGGTAAGTGGTCGGATGAATGGTGGTATCACAACCGTGCCTACTCGATCGATTTGTGTTTGCCACCTTTGGCTGTGTTGATTTTGAAGTTGGATCGGGAAAAGACAGCAGCAGCGCTGAAAGCAGCTGAGGAGACGCTGGATGCGGAAGTATCGGCGGAGTAATACAATCAGGACTTAGGCAAATCACCAAAGTTTCTCGGAAAAATCGTCGCTTTGTCACCAGAGATATGCCTCCCTTCCGCACTCGCGTTCGCAGCCAAAAAGTAATTGCTAATTGCTAATTGCTAATTGGGAAAAAGCCCCTACAGGTCGTAATTCCGATGCCTAAGGAAACGATATAAGTCCTGACCTAGCTAAAGCCCAAAGAGCAGTTTCAGAGGGAAGTTGCCCCGCAGATGGGCAACTTCCCTCTGAAATATCAGGACTTACCCAAAGTATCTATATGTAGGGTGCGTTAGCCATAGCGTAACGCACCATCACACCATATTTATTGTGGTTGCGTAAGTCCCGATATGCTGTCAAATCTACACCTCAGTAGGCTGCTTGTCAGACTCCAGCCAATTTTGGTAAGCTTCTTTGTCTCCCCCAAACGAGTCGATGGAAACTTGACGCTCTGGCATTGGTTTGAGAGGCGCGTTGATGGGATTGTACTTGCAGTGGCAAATCACAACCATGTCGTACTGGCTGTGTGGAGTTGGAACATCGGGGGTGTATGATTCAACCCGCGTCACCTCCCAATCGCCGGTTCGATAGTGAGTGCTGTGTCCGTGCTGCTTTGGATCGTGAAGCTGATCTACGCGGATAAACTCCAAAGGACGATATCCTGGTTGAGGAATTGGCTTGTCTGAGCAATCGTAGTGTTCAGCCAAAATATCAGTAAGCGCAAGCGTGTGCTGGAATTTGCGCTCTTTCCAATTGGGTGAACGCCGCTCTGCCTGGAAAATTATGTACTTACGCATCCTCGCCTTCCTCCTTATCGGTGTCATAGTAGGACTTCGGAAACTCAGTTTTGCCTTCAAAAACGCAATCGACCTCCAGAATGGGATCGTTGGTTTCCTCAACATCAACGAGTTCCCATCCATACTTTTCTGCCATCTCCTCGCAGTCCGCTTTGTCTGCGGCTCCGTGTCGAGACACATTTTCTTCCTCGTCATACCTGGGTTTTGGCATGATCGATATACTCCTTTGTTGGTCTGGACAACACTGGAGAAGTCGTCTTGGTGTAGTGCTGAACCCGCTGCATCAAGGCGCATCTCTGGTAGAATTGTACTATACACGCCAATCTAGTGTAAATGGATTACAAGCCACGTTCTAGAGGAGTTTCAAGGCTCTACGCTCACTTGGTTTTGACGACAAAATATCGCAGAAAAGTGATTTCTGTTCCTATGCTGGAACGGTTGAAAGAAATTGTGGCTGACCTTTGCCAGAAGTGGCAGTGTGAACTCCTGGAGTGCAATGGGGAGCCTGAGCATCTTCATGTGCTGTTTCGCTACTACCCACAAATGCAGCTGAGCAAGTTCATCAACAACCTGAAGAGCGTTTCCAGTCGCAGAATCAGGCAAGAGTTTGAACAGGAAGTAGATGCTGTCTACTGGAAAGATGTTTTCTGGAACGAGTCGTACTCGATAGATTCCTGCGGGGATGCGCTACTCACTGTGCTGAGAAACTATGTGCAGAGCCAAAAAGGTTGTCAGTGAAAGGGGTACCCTTAAGAATCCCGGTTTCTTAGAGAAACCGGGATTCTGATGTTTGAGAATCCCGGTTTTTTAGAGAAACCGGGATTCTGATTCGATTTTTAGAATCCCGGTTTCTTAGAGAAACCGGGATTCTGATTTGACTAATCCCCATTACATTCATTATTCCCGGCTGTGCGGATGGCTCCCAACAAAGTTGAAACTACCACGCATCGCTTTGAACCCCTATTTTGATTGGTTTGATTGGCAGCGATAAATGTGATTTTACCCAGCTGTCCGTTCACCCTGCCTTTGTAGCCAAACTGGATTCGATAGATATTGTTTCTATTGAACAGGGTAGAGCGAGCCGTACCACTTGTGGCGATCGCTATTTGATTCGCATCGCTTTCAATTAAATTTTGCCATCGGGCGTTGGCACACATTCCCCCACCTGAAGCGGGAACCGGATGCGCTGACCATTGCACTTTTTTTTCTGTCGCGTTTTGCCGAAAGCAAGCTTCCCAAACTCGTTTTTCTCTTTTAGCAGAAGCTTGGGCTTCTCGCATTATAGACAAAGCTTGTGCTTGAGCTGCATTCAAGCGTTGCGCGTTTAAAAATCCCAGCCAACTCGGTGCTGCGATCCCGGATAATATAGCGACGATGACAATGATTGCTACAAACTCTAAAAACGTGTATCCCTGATGTGATTTTTCAGACCCTAATTCCATTGTCTAAAAGTACAAAACGCACCTGATTTATTTTTCCCTTCAGGTGCGTTTTGCTACTCAGTGTTTTTCTTGATTTTAACGATAACAATCTTATTACGTATATTTACGGTAGCCGCTTACATTCGCTATCGTTACCAGCGCGCACTGCCCCCAAGATGGTTTCCACCACGACACAGCGTTTTGAACCATTTTGCTCTCTGCGAGATCTAAAAGTGATTGTACCTGTGGGCTGGTTTTTGTTCAGCAAGCCTTTGTCTTGAAACTCTACCCTGTAGTACCCAGAAGGTTGTTGCATGTTGGAATTACTGAGACTATCTTCAATAGCGAGGGTATCTGCATCTGACTGTGTTATACTTTGCCACAAACCGGGAGAGATAGTATCGCATCCAGTCCCTCCAGTAGTGGGTCTGGGTCGCACGGCCCATATTACTTTAGGGTTAATGTTATTGCCTGGATCGCCTGGAAAGTCTCGAAAGCAAGCTTGCCAAACTCGTTTTTCCCGTTTGGCATTAGTTTGGGCTTCCCGCAGCGCTCCTATTGCTTCAGCTTGAGCCGCATTGAGGCGTTGTCTGGTTAAAAATCCCAGCCAACTGGGAGCGGCGATCGCTGACAGGATTGCCACAACTACAATCACAACCAGCAGTTCTATCATCGTAAAACCAGCCGCTTGCTTATATCGGGGGTTCATAGCGCTTTACTCCTATTGGCTGTTCGCAACTTAATCGACTGGTGTTTTATCAACTACCCCGCGCGCAACTGCTTGGGTTCTAATCGCCAGCAGCGGCGCAATTTTAACCCCAGCTTTACCCGTCGGGTTACCCCTGAGGAAAACAATCACATCTTGGTTTTTCTTGCTGGTCGGTGGCACCCCAGGGGTGGCTTTGCTGACGCAAACAGCAAAGCTGGGCAAATCAAAGCCAGAAGGGTTGTTCTGTGGCGGAATCGCTGTATAGTTTGTCGGACACTGCAAGCGAGGAGCGGTTGGGACTGGTCTGAACCCATCTGGGCGATTTGCTACGGGATGATCGAGAAAATCGACTAAAACGGGGCTATTTGCGGCATTTAAAGTGTTGGGTCTGCCGCCAGCTTCATTTTGCTTGTTCTGAAGATCGTTGCTGCCAACTCTAGCGTTTGGCCAAATGCTAAACTCTACCCCTTGTGTTGTCAGAGGCTCTACATATCCTTGGTTTTGATTGTTGACATCGATTCTGGTACTGCCGCTGATATCGTACTGACGCAGGGTATACCGCATAATCCGAGATATCCCCTTCCACTTTTGCCGATCCTCTCCCTCATTTTTTGTTTGGTAGTATACCACCAGAGTCATGATTCGGCGTTTCACCCAGAGATTTCTACATTTAGTCCACTCTTCTGAAGGGGGATTGCTGGGGGCACCGCTACAGTTATTGGGGAGTTGACTATCGTCGTCGATTGGTTCGGGTTTCCAGAAAGCCAGAATTGGTTCGTACCCGCTACGATCGGGAATAAAATTTTTTAAGGGTTGAACGCCGTTTGTTTGCTGGTTGAGTCGATCGTTGTCGTAAACATAGACTGCTTCTCGCAAATCGTTAACGATGAAATCCATCGCCATTTGCATTTCCCGTTGGGTTTCAGTGCGAGCGTATTCCCGCCGATCTGTTTGTAACAAATCTATCATCAGGTTCAACAGCACCGTTATCACTATCGATGCAATTAGCATCGATATCAAAAGTTCGATTACGGTAAACCCACCATTTTTGCGCTTTCTGGAACTGACGCGCTTGCGTCTCAACAAATTTAGAAATAGTTTTGTAGCCATTGTTTTTAATTTTTATCCCCTCAACGAGGAATTTAGTTGAAATTCTGTGGTCTAAGGTGGGGCAGGTGGGGAAGATGGGCAGATTATCAACGCCTGCCTCTCTGCTCCCCTGAGCCATGTTAAGAATTACAACAGGCTATTGACACCCAGGATTATTGTCTCCCTCACCCGTAGAGCGGCGTTGCTGACAAAGGGAATTGCGGTTATCGCTTTGGGCAACGCTGGTGTAAATCATTGCTAAAGGCCGTCGTTGCTGCTGACCCGCTGCGGTAGTCAATTGCAGAGAAGCAGCTTTTTGAGGTGGGTTTTCAAAATCCATGTTTGAGGTAAAGGTATAAACCCTTACACCAAAATCAAATGCAACCGTTCTGGTTCCCCTGGTTATTCCTGGATTGCGGAAGGTTTGAACGATAAAGTCATTGCTGCCATCCCCGTTGACATCAACTGGCACGCCCTGTGAGGGAGAACTTGAGTATAGTTGATTGGCTGGGAGGGCCTGGGCTGAACTTGGGGCAGGCTGTTGCCGGATATTATTTTCTCCGTATGGCGGTAAATCTTCGTTCTTGTAATCGCCGCGTTCTACCGTGCGTCTAACTCGGTCAACTTCCCCCTGTGCCAGTTGCAGGGCTTGTTCTGCTCGCCTGTTTTGGACTTGGGTGGCAACGGCAAGGAAGATTTGGGGCGTGAAGGCGGTTACGACTACAGCAACTACACCAATGGCGACCAAGCACTCCAATAAGGTCAGTCCTTGCTCGGAGGGATTTTTTAGGGTTTGCTTGGGCAGAAACCGGGTTTTTTGGGGTATATTGGGTGATTCTGGCAATTTTGGAGCCAGCACCCCAGTTGCTCCTGCCTTGAGTTTGCGGGTGTTTGCTTGTTTGGTTAAAAATCGAGTTTTTTGTGTGAGCATAGCAGCCTCCACCTTTAGTTTTGCGGGCATTCTGTTTCAGCGTTTGGATCGACGCCGCCAGCACGCCGTAACTGGCAAATATAGGGGTCGTTGGCAGGTAGTTCTCGGTAGAATTCGCTGCGCTGGGCGGGGGGTTGCAGGAAACGCTGTGCTGCCGGACCTGCGGGTGCATATTGCAGCCCCACGTCATAACCCCAGAGACGGTCGGGTGCAAGGTAGTATTGGATGGGGGTGAGACCACTAACGGTTGGAGAATCGCTGGTGTTCGGTTCCCATTGGTTTAGTTCAAACGGGGCAGTGGCATAGCTGCTGAAGTTTAATTGCAGGAAAGATCCAGAAATCCGCAACGGAGTCCCCGGTCCCCAACGTTCGATGAAGCGGGGGAAGTTGTGGAAACCGCCATAGCTTTGATTGACTCGAGAAGGCACTATACCGCTAATCAGCGAGGCATTTACCCGCGTTGGCGATGCCTGGTTGATTGAATCGACGTAGCTGGGTACACCTGGCTTTCGGAAGTCTCCTAAGGGTATTTCTTGCTGTTGATTTACAGGACAAAAAGCACCGATAGTAAGGCCAGCATCGTTACAGACGATAGGGCTGCCGTTGCGAGAGATTTTTATCGGAAATCTGACAAAGGGATTTCCATTATTTGGGTCTGTTGTTCTGGTTGAGCCATCAATCACCATGCCATTTTCCAGCACCCACCTGGAGATTCCACCAGGGTTGTTGGGGCCATTCATGGCGCGGAAGGAGTAGCGACCACCAGATATTCCCGTTCTGTCTTGGCCTCCATCGCTGTCATTTAAAATGCCGCGATCGATGCTGCCTTCTTGGAAGTTGTCTGAAAGGATGGTAATCGCATCGGCTAGAATTTCTGCCGGTCGCCAGGTGTCGGTTGCGGGTCGAGAAAAGTCAGAGTTTAAGTCTTGTCGGTCATAAAAATTCCCCCAGCCATCGTTCAGCTGCTGATTAAATTCTTCCAAGTTGTTGTTGTTTCCATCTCTGCTGTGGAAGTTGAAGTCGCCTTGGATGTAAACCGGGTTATCGGATATAAAGGTTAAACCTCGTTTACTGCTAGCCCGGTCGAGCCTGCGTCCGTTTCGCAAGCGGAACCCATGAGGACGGCGGTCTGGATCTGGGAAGAAATCAACGGCTTTGGGGGAGATGCCGTTGTTCGCAACACTGGGGTCTCTGGGGTTGTTGATGTCGGCATTGATCAAGCAACCACTTGAACGGATAGCGGTATAGTTGTCGCAAGCTCCGCCAGCTGCCGGTCTGGATACCGCATCTTCCCTGACTGCATCTTCTCGGAAGGCATACACGACGCCGCTACCGGGCAACCAAGTATCGCCTGTGGCACTGTTATTATTTGTTCTCAACAGGTCTAAATCTATGTCTAACGTCCGCACGGTCATCAATTCTCGACCGTTGTACAGGGCGTTGTCGATTAGCGATACCCTTTGGTTTCCACCGCCAGGGGGTGTGATGTTGAAATCTGCCAGAGGGTCGGTATTAGATACGCCACCTGTTGTTGGTAAAGGCCACGCACCGATGTCTAGTGGTCGAACGTCATTGGCAAGGGTATCCAGGGTAACGGTTCTAAATTGATCTCGCGGCGCTGGTAGTGCAGGAATCGATGCTGGAGGAACCAAGTATGGCTCAGCATTAGAGCCGCTCGCCAGTGGAGTACTAGCCGCTATGCCTGTGCGATCGTGATCGTTCAGAGGGAAGACGTAATAAAGTGCGGGGAACTTAGGTTGCGATGGACAAAGCAGCTGTGCAGCTTCGTTACCAGTCGGCATTGTGACGCCAGATATTACCTGAGGGTCAGATGGACAAACAGCCAGTGGGATTTCATCATTGGCAGTACCAGGATTTGACCCAACCGCAGGGGTTGGGTCAAAACTGTTGCCTGCTGCGGTAGATGGAGTGGAACTAGGAGGTGTGGCACTTGGACGCCAAGCGGTGGCAAAACCCCATTGGCGATCGCGTGCTATTTGCAACTTCATCGCCAGCAACCTAGCCGCAGGCTGCTCTGTCGTCGGTAGCAAATCGATATAGTCATCCGGTGTTAATTGCGTAACCGGAACGGTTTTCACCTCAATGTTATTTCTGACTACCCTAGCGGTTCTGAGGTTGAGATTGCTGAAGGCATTTATTTCAATCCGATTCGGGGGGGTTGAGGTGCCAGCAGGTACAATTAACGCCTTCAGTTTATCGGATAAATTCGTTACAGTTGAATCTGGGACAGAGGCATTTTTGAACTTGTCAACGTTGTTAGCCAACATCCCCAGGGTGCAAGCCGCCGATTCCAGGTAGCTGTTATCTGCAATGCTGTTGTTGGTATCGTACATTGCGCGGCTTAGGTTGGAGAAATTCCCCCACATAGTTAAGTAAGGATGAGGATAAACCCTGTTTCCGGTTCCTTGTGTGGGTGGAAAGGCACCACTGTCGTTAGGATTTTGATATTCTCCGGCAAAATTGGCTAGGTTTCTTAGGGCATTTCCCCAGTCTCCGCCACGCAAGTTAGCAGCGGCAGGAGGAGGGCTATATTCCCACCCATTAGTTCCTAACCCGGTGAAGAAATCGCTAGGTAATTTGTTGGAATCTAACCCGTAGGTCTGACCAGCAGTTTGGAAGTTTTTACTGTTGCTAATCGTTTGCCGCGTTCCCGCATGGGCGGTAGTTGCAATACAGGCAATGGGTCGAGTTGGTGCTGTGGGTGGGGTTCCCGGCGTGGCTTGGTAGACTACCGTTCCTTGGACTGCGGCTAGGTTATCTCTCAGGGTGCGCCGCTGTCTGTCTGCGTTTGGCAGATTAGCCTGGTTAGCGGCGGGGTAAAGCGGGTCAAATTCGCGGGCATCATCACGGGTGGTATTATCAGCCCCAACTCCAGGCAATGCTGAATTAACCCAACCGAAGGGGTTGCCCAATTCCAACCTTTCGCCGACAATCACTCGCAGTCCGCTGACATGAGCGCGCCGTTCCCAATAACCGTCCAAACCAACGTTTCTGAATTCGGTATCGAGGGGATCGAGGGTGGTGTTGGTGAGGCGTTTCCGCTCTGGGTCGGTAATGTTAAGCCCATTTCGTTTGCTGCCACTGTCGAGGCGGATTTCGTTGCCCTTTCTGTCGTAGTAGGGTTTTGGGCCATAGCGGTCATCAGCGCGGTAGGTATCGTCAATAAATGGAGCGGTTTCTGAACTAGACATTAACCGTTTTTTGGCATTGAAATATCCAATCGAGCCTGCCTCAGCATTATCTCTGTAAAAGCCTGGGTCTGTTCTTCCTATGTTGTCTTGCGGCGCCTCTCTCGATTGGGATATATCTTGGGTAAACAACCGCACCGGATCGAGAGCAATTTTGCTGGGAGTTCCATTACTTACCGAGTCTGTTCCGTCAGTGAATCTAATATTGCCATCAGTTGTATCTGGTGAATCATCGTCCTGCATCACGTGAAAAAACGAGCCACCTGCCGTGCCATCGTTCCCCATTTTCCCCGATACAAATTGCCCTTGAAAGCTTGGATCGGTTGGCGTGGGAGTACTTTTTATATCTCGATTAACTTTAATTTCTGAAGCATCTCTGCTATAAAAACAGGAATTGCGGGCGCTAATTAAAAATGCTCTGAAGTTTGGGTCGCCAACGATCATGTTGCCAGCGGTGTACATTGCGCCATTCCAGTTGAATGGTTGACCCGGAAATATTTCCAGGTCATAGCGGAACCAAGCTCCCCATTTATTTCCCCGGTCTAGCTGTCTATCCTGCTGAAATTCTAAGGTAGCAACAGTTCGGTTCACGCCATTTTGCCGCGAGAGAACGATCGCATCAACCTGAAATGTTTTGCGTAGCTTGGCAGTTCCAACTTGAGTCCAATCGTTTTCATTCACTGCAAGGCTTGGGCCACCTACTGCTGGGGTG
The DNA here is from genome assembly GCF_020521235.1 of Microseira wollei NIES-4236. Taxonomy (GTDB): domain Bacteria; phylum Cyanobacteriota; class Cyanobacteriia; order Cyanobacteriales; family Aerosakkonemataceae; genus Microseira; species Microseira wollei. The sequence continues at coordinate 34,449 of NZ_BLAY01000101.1, forward strand.
TTGCCGCCACTGGCTATGGCGCGGCATACAGGGTTGCTAATGTTTGTCGTAGTAAGCGGGCCGTTGCGAACCACCTGATCTTTAGCTCTTTTGTCAACTGTATAGCTTTGTGTTGTAATGTCGTTGGTTCCTTCTCTTCCTTTCAAATTAATTGAATATACAACTGTTTCTTTTACTCCATCTCCATCCACATCTATTTGGAAAGACCAAGCGGGTTCGGGCTTTTCATCATTGGTTCCAAGACGAAGGTTGATTTGCGTCTCGTCGTCAAACTTGTAGGGATTTTGATCCAACTTATAGGTCAAGCCGCCATATGGATCTGGACTATTTGTGATCATGGATAGCAACATTTCATCGGATGGCGGGCCACTGGGAAAGCGCTTATCTTTAAGAAACAAATATTCTAATTTAGCCTTGGCTCGTTCAATCGCTGGGGTGGCGGCGTTGTAGATTACTTGTTCTTCCCGCGCTCCAATCACCTGATTTGTCCGACTTCCGGTGCGGAATAAAATTGCCCCTATTACTAAAGACACAACTAACAGCAATAGGGTAACGGTTGGCAGCACAAATCCAGCTTTTGCACTAGCAGGACGCCGCTTTTTGCGACCTAAAATTAGAAAGGTTCTCATTAACCAGTTGCTAAAGCCCAAGGCAGCGGTTTGCACCAGTTTCGACAACTGTCTAAACAGCTTGTAGATAACCTTTTGAATTGCCCTGGTTTGCTTGCGTTTTGACATGGCTGCTTTCCTGATGTGAGAAAGTCTGATTTTGAACAGGTTGAATATCGAGAGTATGGGTTTGACTCGCTTGGCTTGAACCAATTCGTTGAGTGTCGAGTAGCTTGACCAAAAATTATGTAAATTATTTGGCTTTGTTCTTTACTAGCAACTGCAACTGCGAGTATCAACCGAAAAAATACGCTTTCGCTGGTAACAAATTTTGTGTTAGAAGTTTTATGTAGTTTTACGGTTGAGGGTCGAATGACTCCGTATAAGTGAATAGACTAGAAGTCTGGCTGGGTAAAAATTAGCCATATTTCCTCTATGGTAACTTGAGCGAGCCTGGGTGAGATTTCGTCCATCTTTAACAAATCTTAATAGATGGTGAGGCCAGGATCTAAACTTATAGTACCCACTCATCCCAGAAAACCGATCACCCCATAGCAAAAATCTAGGGGAATGGCTAATGGCTAATGGCGTTCCCAGGCAGAGCGGTGGGAACTAGGGTAATGGGTGAATGGAAGTTGTAGGGCACGTCGGAAATCTTTGGCATCAACCTTGAGATTACGGTTGCCCTGCCCCTACCCCAGGGCGGAAACCAACGATGCGGTTGACAAATTCTGCACCAGGTGATATGGCAGACGAAATGTAGGGGCACGGCGGCGGCAATCTGGGGCATCAACCAACAGATTACGGTTGCCGTGCCCCTACCCCAGGACGGCGGCGGCAATCTTGGGCATCAACCAAAAGATTACGGTTGCCCTGCCCCTACCCCAGGACGGCGGCAGCAATCTGGGGCATCAACCAAAAGATTACGGTTGCCGTGCCCCTACCCCAGGACGGCGGCGGCAATCTTGGGCATCAACCAACAGATTACGGTTGCCGTGCCCCTACCCCAGGACGGAAACCAAAAATGCGGTTGACAAATTCTGCACCAGGTGATATGGCAGACGCAATGTAGGGGCACGGCGGCGGCAATCTGGGGCATCAACCAACAGATTACGGTTGCCGTGCCCCTACCCCAGGACGGCGGCGGCAATCTGGGGCATCAACCAACAGATTACGGTTGCCGTGCCCCTACCCCAGGACGGCGGCGGCAATCTGGGGCATCAACCAACAGATTACGGTTGCCGTGCCCCTACCCCAGGACGGC
>NZ_BLAY01000102.1 GCF_020521235.1 Microseira wollei NIES-4236
TGGTAGGGACACGGCGTCCCAAAATTGTCAAATGCCGTGTCCCTACAGACGATCAAATAGATTAACGCGTTGGTAGGGACACGGCGTCCCAAAATTGTCAAATGCCGTGTCCCTACAGACGATCAAATAGATTAACGCGTTGGTAGGGACACGGCGTCCCAAAATTGTCAAATGCCGTGTCCCTACAGACGATCAAACAGATTAACGCGTTGCTGGGGACACGGCGTCCCAAAATTGTCAAATGCCGTGTCCCTACAGACGATCAAATAGATTTAATCAAATTACGATAGAATGTTTAAACAACTCATCGTTATAGCGCCGCACTTCTAGAATCCGGTTTTTATCGTCTACAATAACGACAGTGGGAGAATAGTTTTTTACTTCTTCTGCTGTAAACTGAGCGTAGGTCATAATAATCAAGCGATCGCCTGCCATTCCCAGTCTAGCGGCGGCGCCGTTGAGTTCGATCGCGCCTGAGTTTGGTGGGGCGACTATCGCGTAGGTAATAAAACGCTCACCGTTAGCAACGTTAACTACTTGTACCTGCTCGTAAGGTAAAATTCCGGCAGCATCTAAAAGCGTTTCATCGATGCTGATACTGCCCATGTAATTCAGATTTGATGCCGTGAGCGTGCATCTGTGAATTTTAGCTGCAAGGAGCGTTCGCTGCATAATTAATTTCAGATTTCAGATTGAAGAATTGCATATTTTAGATTTAAAATTATTTTTATGTTCGATTGCAGATTTGCCATCTGAAATCTGCAATCTGAAATAGCGCCTACCCGTTTAGGTTGTTGCTGAATTTGAATTTCAGCCTTTTTCGCTACCAGCTTTGATGCACTGTTCAACTAGGGGCATCACCTTATCCACATCTTGCCACCCCAGGATTTCAACCGCTTTCTTTTCTAGATTTTTATAGGTCTTGAAAAATTCTGCAATCTCGTCCAAGCGGTGGGGTGGGACATCTGAGAGAGATTTTATTTTAGCGTAACGCGGGTCTTTATCAGGGACGCAGAGAATTTTCTCATCGCGATCGCCTCCATCGATCATCTCTAACATGCCGATAGGTCGCGCTGCAATCACGCATCCTGGAAACGTGGGTTGATCCATCATTACCATCCCGTCGAGGGGATCGCCGTCGTCGGCGAGGGTGTTGGGTACAAACCCATAGTCATAGGGATATTGTACCGAGGCATAGAGTACGCGGTCTAAAGCAAAAGCTTGCAAGTCTTTGTCAAACTCGTACTTGTTCTTACTCCCGGCGGTAATTTCGACTAAAACGTTAATCAAACCGGGTTTTGGTTGGGGAGGAATGCGCGATAAGTCCACAATGGAACTCCTAAGCTAACGGCAGATGGGGAATTGACGAGCCTCACCAAACGGCGAATCTCGACAACCCCCGTGTAGCATTCTAGAGGAATGGGTGCAAACTCAGAAGAATTTTAGCCCTCGGCAGTTTGAGCGGGTAAGCAGGTGAGCGTGTGACCAGATGAGCAGGGGAGCAGGGGAGATGCAGGAGAATGTACATTCAAATTCCCCTCTGCACACCTGCACACCTGCCGACCTGCACTTGGGCCCACCTACCTTAATTTCATATCATTCTGGCGCTTCGGGTAAGGGATAAGTGACTTGTTGCATAACCTCGACGCTGTTTGAAGAGTAGCGAGCGATCGCATACAGCGGTATTGTTAGCGTTAGCAGAGCGATCGCAGTTCCTACTAGGTCTGCGAGTCCCTGGGGAGGTTTGTCTGACGAATGAGCAGACGATTCAGTTGATTCCATACCAATAGTAGATGCTTTCCTAACCGATCTAGTAATTCGGTTTAACCGAAAAGGCGAGGGCACGATCTACCCTCGACTATCGATCCATTTTAGCGATTCGTTCCGGTACGGCTGTACTCGCAGCAACAGTTTCAACCAAATCTATCTAAAGATAGATTTCGCGCAGGGTAGAAAGCTGCGCTTCGACTGTTGATAGTTTTGATATCTTTCAACTACCTACCGGAGTAAGCACTCAGGGGTTCTTTAATCAATCGGATATAGAGATGCTTAAAGGTAGACTGGACAACGCGGGGCAAGCCAAAATCAATTGGTAGGAGCTTTTCGGGCAGTTTCCAATCCAGCACTTTGAGATCTTCCGGTCCCAGGTAGGGAAAGTCAATCGCCTTAACATCAGAACATAGTCCCAATCGCAGGGATGCGGCGACGGTAGGCACGACGAGGGGGTCTACATGCAAAATTTCTACTATCGCTCGATCTAAGGCAAATACATCCGTAGATGCGCCCAAAATTCCCAAGGGGCGAGGTTCGCCGCCGCTGGGGCCGTTACCTTCGTGACCGATAATACCATCTAGGATAGTTAGATCTGGGTTAATCGCCCTGGCAGTTTCCACCAGCATTTGAGCGAAACGGGCGCTATCCTTGCCAGCTTCCATGTGCCACCAAGCTTTCATCTTACCGGGGACGCAACCAAACAAATTTTTAGTACCCATTGTCAGGGTTAGCTGGACGTGGGATTTCACCTTGGGCAGATTAATTACCACATCTGCTTCCATCGCTTCTTTACTAAGTAGCAGGTGGTTAAATTCATCGCTGATAGTTTGGTAGCGACTGCCGTGGAATTCGACAACGGGCAAATTCAGTGCTTCCAGAATCGGTTTATAGCCATTTGCTTCTGCGACACCCCGGGCGCTGCCAAAAGCGGGACCATCCCCCATAAACGGTTTACCGCCGACTGCTTGCACCATTTTGGCGACACAGTAAACAATTTCCGGGCGGGTGGTACATTCTTTACCGGGGCGGGCACCTGTGAGTAAATTGGGTTTAAGCAGGACGCGATCGCCTTTTTTGGCGATCGCTCCTAGTCCGCCCAAAGGTTCCAGTAAAGTTTCCAGAGATGACTGCAATAATTCGAGGTCGTAAGAGTTGGCGCGAATTAAGCTAACAGCTGGTTGCATGGGCGATTAGTTGTTAATTTTTGGTTTAGTTTAACCAATGGGGGGTTCGGGGGGCTATAATTCCCGCGCTGTACCTGAAAGGTCAGCGTCGGGATACATGGACTCTGCTTGAAAAGTAGATTCCCCAAGGGTGGGGATGAGACAAGCATTTACCAGCAGGTATAGCCTGTAGTAAAAAATAGTCATGCTGACCATGAACTACACCTACCGAATTTATCCAGATGCCACACAGCAAACTGAGCTGCTGGAGTGGCTCCAGACGTGCAAAGGCGTTTACAACTAAGCTTTGCGCGAACTCAAAGTAATTCTGAGCAAGCCCTAAGTACGGAAGAACCGAACATCGGAGCGATCTTGATCATTGCATTATGGCTGAGTCTGCTATAAAATTGCCAAAAGGAGCGATCAAGATCACTGCATTATGGCTGAGTCTGCTATAAAGTTCGCAAAAGGAATGAAAGGAATGCCAATTGAGCTTGAAAATTCTCACATTTGGTTCTGAGTTTAAAAAGTAGCCGTATTTAATATCAAAATTAACACTAAAGTGTTATGATAACAGCCAATCAACTTCCAATTAACGAATCAGCGCGATATCAGATTGCAATTATTGGAGCGGGAGCAGCAGGGTTAACAGCTGCCTATCTACTCCAACGCAAGCATCAGGTTACTATTTTTGAAAAAGGCAGCCATTTTGGGGGACACGCCCACACAATAATCGTCGAAGATGGCCCAGATGCTGGCACTCCGTTAGATGTGGGTTTCATGGTTCTCAACAATCGCAACTATCCGACGCTTCACAAACTATTGTCTCTCCTGGATGTTGACGAAATTATCGATAGTGAAATGTCGTTCAGCTATTATTCAGACAAATCAAATACCCAGTATGCCATAAACTGGAATAAAAACAATGATTTTGCCAAGCGATTCAATGAAAAATCTGTAGGGGTAAAACAAACTCCGAATCCAGCTTTTTTAAATTTACTCAAAGAAATTTTAAAATTTTGCCAACAAGCTTCTAAAGACCTTAAAGAGGGAGAATTAGCTAATCTTACTCTCGGACAATACCTGCAAATAAAAGAGTTATCTCGATTTTTTATCGAATCTTATGTGATTCCTATGGGAGCAGCAATATGGTCTACTTCACCGCAGTCCATGTTAGAATTTCCCGCCGATGTATTTATCCGTTTTTTTGAAAACCACGGAATGCTTTCTCTTCAAGAAGGCCCTCAATGGCAGCATATTAAAGGAGGAAGCAAAACTTATGTAGAAGCTATAGTTAAAAATTTTAAAGGTTCTGTAAATAGCCATTATACCATCAAATATATTGTACGAGAAGGGGATGGCATATTGATAAAAAGTGGGAGCCAAGAAGAGAAAAAATTTGATGGCGTTATTATCGCCACTCATGCAGATGAAGCTTTAAGTCTGCTTTCAGATCCATCAGAAGACGAATGCCGTCTTCTCGGAGCTTGGAAGTATCAAGTTAATCAGGCAATTCTTCATACCGATGAATCAGTAATGCCTCCCGATCGAACGTCCTGGGCTTCGTGGAATTATACACAAGAAGCAGAAACAGCCGATATGTCTTCCTTGTCTATGACTTATCATTTGAATCGCTTACAAGGACATAATAAGACTGAAAAACAGTATTTTCTGACTTTGAATCGCCACAAGCCCATTGCTCAAAAACATATTATCCGAGAACTTGAATTTACCCATCCAACTTACAGTTTTGAATCAATTGCATCGCAGAAGGAATTAGCGGAATTAAACGGAACTAGAAGAACTTATTTCTGTGGCAGCTATTTTGGCTATGGATTTCACGAAGATGCAGTGAAATCGGGAGTCGCTGTAGCTCGTGCATTTGGAGTGGATCTATGACTTCTAGAATTTATGTAGGACACTTGATGCACACTCGTCTTGAGCCAGTTAAACATAGTTTTGTTTATCCAGTATATTTTTTTGAATTTGATTTATCAGAATTATCAAAATTAAATAAAAATTTGATAATGTTTGGTTACAATCAGGTAAGACCTATTGCAATACATGATAAAGATTATTTAGGGAATGGCGAAGAAAGTATTCAAGTAAAACTCATATCATTTTTGAACAAAAAAGGGTGCAGTGATGACATTTATTCAATAAAACTTGTAACGGTAGCAAGATACTTTAACTATGTTTTTAACCCCATAAGCTTTTTTTATTGCTATCGCCAAGATGGCTCTCTGCGGTGTACGGTGGCGGAAATCAACAATACTTACGGTGAAAAGCATTTATATATTCTCGATTGCCCAGAGCAACCTCGCCCCGGGTTTCAAGCGAGATATAGGGTTTCCAAAGAATTCTATGTATCGCCATTTAACGATCTTAAAGGAGATTATGAGTTTCATTTTTCAGAAATCGATGAGCTAATAGATATTCGCATCAATATTTTGCGCGACGAGCGTGAAGTGTTTGTTTCTCGGATATGGGGAAAAGCTATTCCTCTGAATTCAGAAAACCTGATCCGCACTCTAGTGCGATATCCTATGTCGGCAGCTTTAGCGATGCCGCGCATTACCTGGCAAGCTCTAGTTTTAAGGTATTGGAAAGGCTTAAACCCTGTTCTCAAACCAAAGCCATCAAGTGAAATGACTATTCGGACTGCTCCTCCTTCGGCGATTCAGCGAATAGAGCGATCTATAACTTCTTTCAAATACAAAATTTATCGACAATTTTCCAGGGGTAAAAAATGATGGTTTCAGAATCAGTTAGTCAAAAACTGGGAGCGCGAGCTAGACTTAATGGAGCGCAACAATTAGAACAGCGAATTGCACTTGGTGTCGTAGTCATTCCTTTTATTGGTACGATCGCTGCCCTTGTTTGGATGTGGGTATATGGAATTAGCTTAGTGGACATCGGGCTTTTTCTCATCATGTATGCCATTACTACTTTGGGCATTACTGCTGGTTTTCACCGTTTATTTACCCATAGCAGCTTTAAAACAGGAAAAACAATTCAAGTGCTGCTGGGAATTGCGGGGTCAATGGCGGCACAAGGTCCGGTGCTGTTTTGGACAGCTTGTCATCGCCGACATCACGCATGGAGCGATGATTCAGACGATCCTCATTCACCCAATGCTGGTGGCGAAGGAATTTGGGGAAAGTTCCTCGGTTTGTGGCACGCGCATATTGCATGGATGTTTAATCATAATAATGAAAATTGGGTAAAATATGTGCCTGATTTGCTGCGAGACAACTTGATTTTTAAAGTCAATCAGTGGTATTTTTTGTGGATTTTTTTAGGTTTTTTAATTCCGGCAATCCTGGGAGGCTTTCTCAGCCATTCATGGCAGGGCGCAATCTCTGGATTGCTATGGGGAGGGTTTGTCCGAATGTTTTTAGTACATCACGCAACCTGGAGTATTAACTCAATCTGTCACTCATTTGGCTCTCGCCCTTACGAAACTAAAGATGACAGTACAAATAATTTGATTTGCGCTTTGCTGGCTTTTGGCGAGGGATGGCATAATAACCATCATGCTTTCCAAACTTCGGCAAGGCACGGGATTGAATGGTGGCAGGCTGACGTTACTTATTGGCTGATCTATGTTTTAGAAAAATTGGGTTGGGTGTCAAATGTGAATCTGCCTAATGCGTGTTTGTTAACAGCTAAAAAATCAAAATTAGCAATAGAGCGCTGTTCATCAGTTGATTGAAAAATCTAAACGAGAGAGGTTGTTGTAAAATATGAACGAGAAGTTATGAACCAAACGCCATTGCAAGCTCTGAGTGCATCACCAGAGGCGATCGCACATCATTACGATGTTAGCAACGATTTTTATCGCCTTTGGCTCGACCCGACCATGACTTATACTTGTGCGAGTTGGGAGGAAACAGATGAAAATGAATCGCTAGAAACAGCACAATTGCGAAAAATCGATCTTCACGCTAATAATGCAAAAGTTCGAGGGTCTAAAAGAGTACTAGATGTCGGATGCGGTTGGGGCGGGGCGCTGCGACGAATGGTAGAGGCTCATCAAGTTGAATGTGCCGTTGGTTTAACCTTGAGCCCGAGTCAAGTAAAATGGACTTCACACTTTAACAACCCCAAAATACAGGTTTTCTTAGAAAGTTGGGCTGACCATTCTCCAGTGGAACCCTACGACTCTATTATTTCTATCGAAGCGTTTGAAGCTTTTGCTAAATTACGTTTATCTAGAGAAGAAAAAATGTACGTTTACCGGACATTTTTTTCTAAATGCCATGAATGGTTAAAGCCTGGGGGGTGGATATCTTTGCAAACGATTGCTTATGGAAATTCTGGTCCGGAAGATTTTGATGAATTTATCGCCACTGAGATATTTCCCGAATCAGATTTGCCTAAGTTGGCTGAAATTGCCGAAGCGGTAGACCGTCTTTTTGAAATAGTGGTTTTGCGAAACGACCGACATCACTATGTCAGAACTCTCAAAACTTGGCTGGCTAATCTAAAGGAAAATCGCGCTGATGCTCTAGGGGTGGTAGGCGAACAAGTTGTTGTTCGTTTTGAACGTTACTTGCGACTTTCCGCTTATATGTTTGAGATAGGTACCTGCGACTTGTATCGCATTGCTTTTCGCCGAATTGATAAGCCTCGTGGCCAGCATTAAACTAATGTCAAATCACAAAAAATCAGGAGGAAAAATGAGTAAGCAAAAGACAAAACCAGAAAATAGAAGTGCGGCAGAGATTCAAGAGTGGTTAATATCCTGGCTCTCAAAAGAACTGGAGATTGAAGCCAGCAAAATTGCTCTTAAAGAGGAGTTTGTTAATTTAGGAGTCAGTTCGCGACAAGCGGTTATTCTCACTGGTGAATTAGAAGATTGGCTGGGAATGACTCTGGAACCAAGCTTAGCTTGGGAATATCCTTCAATTCAGAAGTTGTCTGAATATTTGGCTGAAACAATAACGCAATGAATTCGGCATTTCATCAAATTGCTTCCGTCAATATCAAATTTAAAATTGTGAGGGTGTGTAGGTGGATTTTGTCATTGGTTTAGAAAAGATAGAGAGAGGGGAAGTCAGCGATCGCGCGATCCGAAATATCATTCGCTACGGATTGGCCAAAATTCTGGCAGAAAAAGACAAGGATGATGTGTCAACTCAATGCAACAAATTACTAGAATTTGTTGGCTCACTCAAAGAAAGCCCAATCGCCGTTAATACAGCCGATGCTAATCAGCAGCATTACGAGGTTCCGGCTGAATTCTTTCAGTTGGTATTGGGTAAGAGGCTCAAGTATAGTGCTTGTTATTGGCCAGAAGGCGTCTCTTCGCTTGACGAAGCAGAAGAGGCGATGCTCCAGTTAATTTGCGATCGCGCTCAAATAGCCGACGGTCAAGAAATCCTCGACCTGGGATGTGGTTGGGGTTCCCTTTCTCTTTATTTAGCCGAAAAATATCCTAATAGCAAAATTACGGGATTATCCAATTCTAGCACGCAAAAGGAATTTATTGACTCTCAAAAAGATTTGCACGGATTGAAAAATCTTAATATTATCACGGGAGATATTTCACAGTTTGATACTTCCGCAACTTTCGATCGGATCGTTTCCATCGAAATGTTTGAACATATACGAAACTACGAACAACTTTTAGCTAAAGTTGCCTCTTGGATAAAACCAGATGGACTGCTTTTTGTGCATATTTTTACACACCTAAAGTATGCCTACTATTTTGAAAATAATTGGACGGCAGAATATTTTTTTACCGGGGGCATCATGCCGTCCGACAATCTACTTCTTTACTTTGCCAAAGATATTTGGATCAAAAATCACTGGAGAGTGAGCGGAGTACACTATCAAAAAACTAGCGATGCATGGTTAGAAAATCAAGATCAGAATAGGGGCAAGATTCTCGATTTATTTTCAAAGACCTATAGTACAGAAAAGGCATTAAAGATGTTCGTTATGTGGCGATTATTTTTTATGACCTGTTCTGAATCATTTGGCTACAAATCGGGTCAAGAGTGGATGGTTTCCCACTATCTATTTGAAAAAAATAAATGAGGACACAATGACTACCAGCATAATCAATCCATATCTGAGCGGTAATTTTGCCCCCGTCAAGGAAGAAATTACCGCCGAAAACCTGCAAATAATAGGTGAACTTCCTTCTAACTTTTCAGGGCTGTTTTTACGCAGTGGACCAAATCCCCAATTTCCTCCTATTGGTCGATATCATTGGTTTGATGGGGATGGCATGGTTCACGGTGTACTTTTTAGCAACGGAAAAGCCTCCTATCGCAATCGCTATGTGCGAACTAAGGCATTTGAAAAGGAGCGAGAAGCGGGTCAGGCGATTTGGACAGGGTGTTTAGAACCCTTGCAAAAGAACAACCTACCTCCCAGTCGATTTAGCGTCTTTAAAAATACTGCCAACACGACTCCGATCTGGCACGCGGGAAAGCTGTTGGCACTATGTGAAGGTCAAGAGCCTTATATCCTAACAGTTCCTGATTTAGAAACAATTGGTTCTTACGATTACAATGGGAAGTTAACACATCCCCTCTGCGCCCATCCCAAGATAGATCCTGAAACTGAAGAAATGATGGTCATTGGGTACTCGATGTGGCAGAAACCCTATCTCAAATACAGTATTATTTCAGCCAATGGCGAATTATTAAAAACGGTACCAATCGATCTGCCAAGACCTGTGATGATGCACGACTTTGCCATTACAGAAAATTACACAATTATTTTGGACTTGCCCCTGACTTTAAATCCTTCTCCTCAGCGAGTGAGTGCAGGAGAACCGTGGCATAGTTTCCGAAGCAATCTGCCCAGTCGCATTGGGATCTTTAAGCGATACGGTGATAGCGACAGCATCCGCTGGTTTGAAGGGCCAGCCTTCTATATTCCCCACACCTTAAATGCTTACGAGGAGGGGGATGAAATAGTAATGATTGCTACTCGTGTTAGTGCAATGGGAATTTCTACTACAGTAGGCGAACCTATTTTTTATGGCGGACAACCCCAACTTTATGAGTGGCGATTTAACCTTCGGACAGGGGAATGGCGAGAGAAAATGCTAGACGATGTTCCCGCCGAATATCCGGTTATTAATGAACGGCGGCACGGGAGAAAAAACCAATACGGCTATATGTCTAAAATCGCCACCGATCGTGAATATTCGTTTAATGGGTTAATTAAATATGACTTTATTCGTGGCGAATCTCAGACCTATGAGTTTGCTTCTGGTTGCTATAACGTTGCGTCAGTATTTGCTCCCAATGTAACGGGCACTGCTGAAGATGACGGTTGGCTAATAACTTATGTTTATAACGAAGATTCAAAAAATTCAGAACTGGCAATACTTGATGCCCGCAATATTCAAGCAGGCCCAGTGGCGCGAATACTGATGCCCCAACGAGTGCCGAATGGGTTCCACTGTCACTGGGTTTCGGAAGCGCAACTTCATCTGAGTAAGTAGCACAGGTTAGTTCAAACTATCAACAAATAGCATGAATAGTAGCTACTTAGAACTTGGGGAAAAATTCATTACATTAGTAGAACTTCTACGTTGGAGAGCGGAAAATCAACCAAACTCCCGTGCCTACACTTTTTTAGTGGATGGCGAAACGCAAGAAATCCATCTAACCTATGGAGAACTCGATCGGCAGGCGCGCTCAATTGCTGCTCGCTTACAGACTTGCAGTGCTGTTGGTAATTCACTCGGAGAGCGCTTCCCTAATGAGAAGACGCAGAGCGTTTGCGCTGCGCGTGCTTTGCTGCTCTATCCGCCCGGGTTGGAATACATTGCTGCCTTTTTCGGATGCCTGTACGCTGGCGTCATCCCCGTCCCCGCTTATCCACCTCGCGCCAACCGTTCCATATCTCGCCTGCAAGCAATTGTCGCCGACGCTGGAGCAACCGTCGCACTCGCCACTTCCTCTATCTTGGCGAATGCAGAGCGATATTTTGCCGAAGCTCCCGATTTAAAATCGCTGCAGTGGTTAGCCACGGACATCATCGACACCGACTCAGAAAAAGCGTGGCAAGAACCTTTGCTAACCCGCAACTCTCTGGCTTTTCTCCAATATACCTCTGGCTCTACGGGAACTCCCAAGGGCGTGATGGTGAGTCACGGCAACCTGCTGCACAACTTGGGCCTGATTTATCGCTGTTTTGAGCATTCGCCTCACAGTCAAGTGGTCATTTGGTTGCCTCTCTATCACGATATGGGCTTAATTGGCGGAGTGCTACAGCCACTATACGGAGGCTTTCCCGTCACCCTAATGTCGCCGATGGCTTTTTTACAGAAGCCTATCCGCTGGTTGCAAGCCATTTCTCACTACAAAGCTACCACCAGCGGCGGCCCCAATTTTGCTTATGAATTGTGTGTCAATAAAATTACTTCCGAACAGCGAGAAACCCTAGACCTAAGTTGCTGGGATTTAGCTTTTAACGGTGCAGAACCCATTAGATCGGAAACTTTGAAACGTTTTGCCACCACATTTGCATCTTGTGGCTTCCGATCCGAAGCATTTTATCCGTGCTACGGCATGGCGGAAGCGACGTTATTTGTTTCGGGAGGTTTAAAAACAGCACCTCCCACTTATTGTACGGTTTCAGCCGCAGATTTAGAGGAAAACAAGGCAATCCCCGCCTCTGTCAAAAATGAAGGAACTCGAACGCTTGTGGGTTGCGGTCAAAGCTGGTTACACCAGAAAATAGCGATCGCTGACCCCGACTCTTTAACTTTGCGTCCACCGGGTCAAATTGGAGAAATTTGGGTGACCAGTCCTAGTGTTGCGGGAGGTTACTGGAATAAACCAGAAGAGACAGCGCAGACTTTCCAGGCAACTTTGGCAGATACGGGCGAAGGCCCATTTTTACGCACGGGTGATTTGGGATTCTTGCAGGATGGCGAACTGTTCGTTACAGGTCGTCTGAAAGATATGATTATCGCAGACGGTCGCAATCATTACCCGCAAGATATCGAACTGACGGTAGAACAAAGCCACCCAGCATTAAAACTAGCAGGGGCTTTTTCCGTCGATGTCGCCAGTCAAGAACGGTTAGTCGTCGTTGCAGAGGTAGAACGCCGTTATTGGGGCGAAGTGGATGCCTTGGTAAAGGGGATTCGCAGGGCGATCGCCACCCACCACGACCTGCAAGTCTATGCCGTACAGTTGCTCAAACCGGGGGGTATCCCGAAAACCTCCAGCGGTAAAATACAGCGTCATGCCTGCCGAAATGGATTCTTAGCAAACACATTGGATGTATTGGGAGAAAATAAATCATGATTTAAAATATTGGCGGCTGTTACAACCGCTAATGTCCGATTTTCTTCGATCGCACTTGGTGATATTGAAGTTGATGAAAGCTTTCATCTATATATCCTTTAGGAGCATTTTATGTACCCAAAGATTACGGCTCAAATAGCTTTTTCTCACTCATTTCCCTATTGAGCAACGGTTTTAGGAGTTGTACGTTTCCGGCTGAGAGCTTTCCCAGATCTCAATATTCCAGAACTTACGCAAAACGATGCGTAAGTTTTGTATTCTTTAGGTGAAAAAACAGCTAATTTCTAATTCCCAATGTCCCATACCCAAGCACCAACCCCTACTTCTATTTGGATTGCTGGTTCTCAACCCAATAATCCCCAAGCCCGACTGCGCTTGTTTTGCTTCCCCTATAGTGGAGGAGGTGCGTCAACATTTCGCATTTGGGGGAAGGATTTGCCACCGGAGATAGAAGTCTGCCCAGTTCAGTTACCAGGACGGGAAAACCGCCTGAAAGAACCACCGTTTACCCAGCTATTTTCCTTGGTTGAGATTTTGGCGCAAGTCCTTCCTTTTAACCAAATTCCGTTTGCTTTCTTCGGACACAGTATGGGGGCACTGATTAGCTTTGCTTTAGCACGAGAACTCCGCAGACAGAATAAAATCGCCCCAGTTCACCTGTTTGTTTCTGCTTACCGCGCTCCCCAGTTAGCTACTCCAATAGCCGATCTGACTGATGAAGTTTTTGACTCATTGGTGATGGAAGAACTGCGTCTTGCTGGAGGAATACCGGATTTTTTGGAGAACGAGCGGGTGATGCAGAAGTTGCTGCCGACAATTCGCGCGGATATGAGGATTGTCAAGACTTATACCTACTCACCTGAAGCTCCTCTAGATTGTCCAATTTCTGTTTTTGGAGGCACAGAAGATGCTTTAGTTAGTCAATCACAACTCAGTGCTTGGCGCGAACAAACGCGCACTTCTTTTGAACTGCAATTATTTCCAGGCAATCATTTTTTCTGCAATGAAAACCGCAAATGTTTTCTTGATGCTTTATCTAAAAAGCTGACGGGTAGGAACCCCTAACTGTGAGGTTGGGAAGCCCGCGCTCCACCCGTTAGGGTGAGCGTCGGGAGGATGTCACCAACTAATTGCTTAGCTTGCAGAACGCCGCGATGATTGAGTTAGTGCGGTTACGCGCTGGGCATTAGAGAAGACATTATCGCCTTGCAGGTAAGGAATCGCGGGTTTGATTTCCACTTTAATTACATTGGCAGTATTGACACAAACTGTTTGGTCTGGTAGGTGGAAAACCCACCAAGGATGCTCGAACCAGCGGCGCAATTCTTGCCGCAGTTCCTGCTGAGTTTCTGCGGTTTCTTCTGGGTTAGAAATACTAAACGATTCCGTATGACCGTCGAGATAGTAAAAAGTGATTTGTGTTTCGCTAGTTTGAGCGTACATTTGGTATCTTCCTCATAGTCAACGCTTTGCGATCCGCGATCTAAAGAAAATTACAACTGATACCAAATCCGGGTTAACAACCCCCCTTATTCTTATAGACTGCGTAGGCGGTCGAGAGTTTGTGTAGCCGCGAATGCGAGTCGTTTGGCTTTGCACGGGGATAATGAAAGCGGATTTGGTATGACGGGGGGGGGCGGGTTTAGATCAACTGTCGATTATTGCATAGATGGTTGGTGAAACCCGCCCCTACACAATTACCGATTACCCATTACCAGGGCGGGTTTAGATCAACTGTCGATTATTGCATAGATGGTTGGTGAAACCCGCCCCTACACAATTACCCATTACCGGGCATAGCGCTCATTTTTTCTAGGTCTAACACCTTTGCCAAGTCTTCTTGGCTCATTAAACCTCGCTCAAGTACAATTTCTCGCAGAGATTTGCCGGTGTCGAGGGATTCTTTCGCCACGGCGGCGGCGTTGAGGTAGCCGATGTGGGTATTGAGGGCGGTGACGAGGGCGAGACTGCCTTCGGCGTAGGCGCGAGTGCGATCGCTATTTGCTACAATCCCTTCCAAGCAGCGCGAAGCTAGCACGTTGATAGTATTGCCCAAAATTTCAATGCTGTGAATCAGGTCATAAGCAATTAGAGGCATCATCACGTTGAGTTCTAATTGTCCGGCAGAAGCAGCCATTGCGATCGCCGCGTCATATCCCATCACCTGAAAGCACACCATCGAGGTCATCTCTGCCATTACCGGATTATATTTACCCGGCATAATAGAAGATCCTGGTTGTACCGGCGGCAGTTGAATTTCTTTTAACCCGGTTTTTGGTCCAGAATCCATCAAGCGCAAGTCGTGGGAAATTTTGATCAAATCTTGCGCTAAATTACGTAAAGCACCGGAAACATTGACAAAAGGTGCCATACTCTGCATTGCCGCCATCATGTGGGGGGCGGGTTGCAAAGTTTGGTTCATCAGTTCGGATAAGATTTTGGCGACGCGAGCGCGATACTGAGGATGGGTATTTAACCCGGTTCCCGCCGCACTCCCGCCCAACCCCAGGACGGTTAAATCCAAAGATGCGGTTTCAATTCTAGTCATGTGGTCGGACAGAATTTGCCCAAAGGCGCGAAAACTTTCCCCCAGACGCACCGGGACGGCGTCTTGCATGTGAGTTCTGCCGGATTTGACAATATCTTTGAATTCAACTGCTTTATTTTCTACCGCCTCGATCGCCGCTTCCAATGCTGGGTAAAGCGTGTGTTCTAAAGCCAACAGCGCCCCAATCCGAATCGCGGTCGGAATCACATCATTGGTAGACTGACCGTAATTGACATCGTCGTTGGGACTGATGCGCTGGTAATTTCCCTTCTCATCCCCCAAAATTTCCAATGCCCGATTTGCCAGCACTTCGTTGACGTTCATGTGGTGGGATGTACCCGCCCCAGCTTGGTAGATATCTACCACAAATTGATCGCGAAACTTCCCCGCCAGGACTTCATCCGCTGCGCGGGCGATCGCCCTACTAATCTCTTGGTCAATACAGCCGAGTTCGCCGTTGGCAATGGCGGTGGCTTTTTTGATTAACACGCAGGCATCGACATAGGTAGGCAAAGGTTTAATTCCGCTGATCGGAAAATTTTCGATTGCCCGCAGCGTCTGGATGCCATAGTAGGCGGAAGCAGGAATTTGCCTTTCACCCATCGAATCTTTTTCTATACGATAGTCCGCGCCTGTTGGTTCACTCATGTCAGTATTGTTTAGGTTCCACAAAATCAAACGATGCCGCAGTTGAGAGGTGGATTCTTATTTTATAAGCGATGGCACACAGTCGCGCCTGCTGTTCTGATTCCAACTTTTATTTAAAAGGCAAAATTGAACATTATTTGGAATTTTTAAGATTTTATTAAACACGGGAGTTGGCTTATACGAATATTCTCCCTCTGGCTTTTCCCTTTTCCCTCTTACTCTCGCTTTCCCTATCGGGTAGTTTTTACCTAGTGAGAGGGGGGATCAAATTGTGCTATTGTTTTGGGCATCTAACCCAAAAGATCAGCCCAAAGAAAGATGACGCAGTCCATCAGCCAGCCCATCAGTTACGAAGCGGAATTTTATCGCCAGCAAGGAGTGCTATTAATCGATAAAAAAGACTATGAAGGAGCGATCGAGTTTTTCGACAAAGCCTTGCGCTTACAACCAGATTATTATGACGCATGGTGTCAGCGGGGTTTGGCGCTGGGACACTTAGGCCGTCACGAGGAAGCACTCACCAGCTTTAATAACGCCCTAGCGATTCAACCGGGGATTAGCTGGGTTTGGCACAACCGAGGCATAGCACTTGGAAAGTTAGGATACCACGGCGAGGCAGTCAATAGCTTTGACCGGGCAATTGAATTTAACCCGGATGCTTCTAATGCTTGGCATAACCGGGGCATTACGTTATGTGACTTGGGAAAATATAAAGAAGCGATCGCTAGCTTTGACCGCAGTTTGAGACTGCAACCTAACGCCTACTGGGCTTGGTACAACAGAGGCTTAGCCCACAAACAGCTAGGGAATTACGAAGAATCCCTCAATAGCTTTGACCGGGCGATTGAGTTTAACCCGGATGCCTACAATGCTTGGTATAACCGGGGTCTGCTGTTAACTGACATCGGGCGCAACGAAAAAGCCGTCGCCAGCTTCACTAAAGCGGTGGAAATTAAACCAGACTACCAAAGAGCTTGGTATAACCGAGGCGTTTCCCAAAGAAGAGCGGGTGACTACTCAGGAGCGATCGCTAGTTTAGACCAAGCCGTTACCCTAGACACTCAAGACTATTGGGCTTGGTACAGTCGGGGTTTGACCTTGGTGCATCTGGGGAGATACGACGAAGCGATCGCATCTTACGATAAAGTCCTACACATTCAACCCGACCACGCTAATACTTATTACAACAAAGCTTGCTGTTATGCCTTGCAAGACCAGGTAGATTTTGCTATTGAAAATCTACAAAAAGCCATCCATCTCCAGCCTGAAAAATACCTTTTGATGGCTAAAGTTGACCCTGATTTTACCAAAATTCGGGAAGATGAACGGTTTAATGCCTTGACCAGTATCTGCGAACCATAAGTAGGGGCAAGGCACGATTAATATTGTTAGACCAAGCGAGTACTATCTCATGCCGTTCTGTAGGGAACATGATTAATATTGTTAGAGCAAACGAGTACTCTCTCATGTTCCCTACCAATAATCTCAAACAAAGGTGAGAAACCGGGTTAATTGAGCAATTTAATCTATTTTTTGGAACTGACGCCCAAATCAAATTGATTTCTGATAATTAGAGCTATTTTAGATTTATTATTAACGAATATAATAATGTCTTTCTTTAGTTAGACAAACATCAAACAAAAACTATAACCAGCGGGCTATATTTTGATTAAAACCTTAACCTAAGCTTATAAATAGGTAAGCAAGCCGGAACGATTGAAAATTCCAAACAGAGACATCAATTGTCCCGCTCCGGCACCAACAAGATTAGGAAGGAACCTAGCAACTTTATCAAGAGCAGTTCAAAACCTAATTGAAACTAATTTTGAGGCTGGAATCGCCGCAGGGGATCAGTTGCTAATGGTTCTGGCATTTAGCGTATTTCGCAAAAGGAGAGCATTAACTAATGGATGCCAAATTTGTTAACTACAAACCTCTGTCTTTGGGCATATTCTCGGCAATTTCCGCAAGTTTATTGCTGTTGGGGGGTATACCTGCCAATGCTCAGACTAATTCTGGCACTCTGAATCAGTCGCCCAACCAAACAGACAATCCAACTCAACTGAACAATCCGCAAACCGAATTAAATGGGACGCCAACTCAGCAATTGCAAACACCTACCCAACCTTCTGGTAATGTCACGCCTACTTCACCCAATCCCCTGAGTAGTTAT
Source organism: Microseira wollei NIES-4236 (assembly GCF_020521235.1). Taxonomy (GTDB): domain Bacteria; phylum Cyanobacteriota; class Cyanobacteriia; order Cyanobacteriales; family Aerosakkonemataceae; genus Microseira; species Microseira wollei. The sequence continues at coordinate 17,590 of NZ_BLAY01000102.1, forward strand.
TCGCCTAACCAAACGACGAATCTCTACTATGGTAGTCGGGGACAAACAGTCAGAGATGTGCAAACTTTCTTGAGCCAACAGGGATTTTATAATGGCCAGATTGATGGCATTTACGGCCCTGGGACGCGAAATGCTGTGATATCATACCAGCGGTCGAGAAATTTGGTTGCAGATGGCATTATTGGCCCCAGGACTTGGGGGACTATGCTCAACTCGCAATCTGAAGCATCGGCTTTTTAAACGGTTCGTCAGTTAGCGGACAACAGGGGGGCGGGTTTAGATAAACTGTTCCCCTCCTCCTACTACCACCTACATGGTTGGTAAAACCCGTCGATACTACGATTATTATTTGACCTGATAGGCCAATAACCTATCAGGTTTAATTTATACTCGATTCAGCAGATTTTTAAGGATTTATATAGAGCAAATTGCCAAGAAAAAAGCTGATAATCAAGGCGGCAGAATATCTGTCTGGTGACGAGCGTGTATGATACCATTTAACAGCGCAATAGGCTGAGTTTGATTCGGCTGAAACGAGCGAAAATCTAAAATCTAAAATGGTATGAGTCGCTTAGTTCCTTTTGATAACATCAGGGGTAGTCATAACAAAGCATTAGAGTGTCGCCCCGATGACTACCGTTCCTGGTATTTGCGGGGTAATTCGTTGCGGATGTTAGGGCGCTACACTGAAGCGATCGCTTGCTACGATCAAGCCATCGAACGCTTCTCGGATGATTACCGCGCTTGGTATCAACGGGGAAATGCTTTAGATAATCTCGGTCGCTATGGCGAAGCGATCGCATCCTACAATAAAGCGCTGCAACTGCGTCCCGATGATTACTGGGCTTGGTATCAAAAAGGACAAGTATATCGGAGTTTGGGTCGGTATCGCGACGCGATCGCATCTTACGACCAAGCAATTAAATCCTACCCCAAGGACTTTTGGGCATGGTATCGGCGGAGCGATGCCTTAAGAGAATTAGGGGATTATGAGCAGGCGATCGCATCCTACGACAGAGCGATCAAATCCAGACCTACGGATTATTGGTCTTGGTACTGGCGGGGCTACTCACTGCAAGGCAAAGGTAGGTATAGAGCAGCACTCAGTAGTTACGATGCGGCGATTGGGTACAAACCCGACGATTATTGGGCATGGTATCGGCGGGGCGATGCGATGGGATACTTGGGTTGGTATAAAGGTGCGATCAAAAGCTACGACAAAGCGCTAGAGATCGACCCCAACGCCGCCAGCGCCTGGTACGGGAAAGCTTGCTGTTACGCGCGACTAGGTTGGGTGAATCGGGGAATGGTTTGCTTGCAACAAGCGATCGCGATCGCTCCCAATCGCTACCAGGAATTAGCCAAAACCAACCCAGATTTTGAACGCCTTCGCCAGTAATAAAGAAACCGGGTTTCTAGGAAAAATAGTTGGTTTGGTGGCGAGAGATCTACCCAGAAACCGGGTTTCTAGGATCCTCGCGCGTCAGACATGTTTCTCCCTCTGCTTCTCCCTTACAATTATTAGCAAAACAACAAATCAGAGCAGGAGTTGGTTGCAAATGACGCTGATTCGCGTGCCAAAAACTTGGGAAATTCCAGAACGGGAAGTGACGCCAGCCAACATTTTTTTCAATCGGCGTCGCTTGCTCAAAACGCTGATGGGTGCAAGCATAGGAGCAACCATCATGCCGATTTTGGGTTGTCAGAAGTCGGAGGAAACAGACAAGAAGCTGGAGGAAACTTTAAAACTACCCAAAATCGATTCAGTTAAAAGCAATCCTAACTTCGCCAAAGTAGACCGCCCCATTACCGACGAAATCCTAGCCGGTAAATACAATAACTTTTATGAGTTTGGCGGCACAAAATCCATTTGGCAAGGCGCTCAAGCATTACCAACAGAAGACTGGAAAGTCGAAGTTAGCGGGTTGGTGAAAAATCCTCGCACCTACGATATCGACGATTTGCGGAAAAAATTTCCTTTAGAAGAGCGGGTTTATCGTTTCCGCTGCGTTGAAGCTTGGTCGATGGTATTACCCTGGGTTGGATTTCCCATGGGCGAATTAATTGCCGCTGTTGAACCAACCTCGCAAGCAAAATTCGTGCGCTTTACCTCTTATTACGATCCAAAAGTGACATATGGCCCGCTTTTGTCGTTCATGGAAAAACTACCTTGGCCTTATACGGAAGGGTTACGCATTGAAGAAATGGCGAACGAATTAGCGTTTTTTGCTGTGGGGATTTACGGTCATTTGTTACCAAAGCAACACGGGGCGCCGCTGCGAGCGGTGTTGCCCTGGAAATACGGATTTAAGGGAGCGAAATCGATTGTCAAAGTCGAGTTTGTTGACAAGCAACCGGCGACTTATTGGAATACTTTAGTGCCAAGCGAATACGATTTTGAGGCGAATGTTAATCCTACCAAGCCTCACCCCCGCTGGTCACAAGCAACTGAGAAATTTATCAGCAAAGGGCCGGATTTGTCTTGGGAAAAAATACCGACGCTGCCCTACAACGGTTATGGGGAATATGTAGCTAATCTTTACAAAGTTTGAGCCAATAGTTTGCAGGTAGTGAGAAACCGGGTTGGGGAGGCTTTCCCGTAAAAAACCCGGTTTCTTTTTTTAAACGAACCGCCATAGACACGAAGTGGCTTCCCGTAGGGTAGACGCCATAGACGCTTTCAGAGGCGCACTCGTTGAGTAGAACGCCAAGAAGGGGAGGAAGAGGATTTGGTATTAGAGCAGCGAGGGTGGCAATTGTAACAAAAATTTAATTTAATTTTCGTTTTAATCGGAGTTATAGTGATAATTATGGTTGGAAAAGGTGCATTTCTATCCTAGATCCTTGCTCGCATCTTATGGCAATACCTGCTGCTGTGACTAATGTCTTAGTGCGACTGCTGAATGCTTCTGCACAGCACCTTGGGGAAAGATTGGGACAAGCTTTTGGAGGAAAATCTTCTCAAGCACCTTTTTTGATTGAGCAGGTGAAGTCAGATCCGCGTTACTGGGAAGCACAGATTGAATATTTAAAGCGAAAACAAGCTAGAGAAAGGGAATTATTGAGTCTTTGTACTGCCAAAGTCGAGGGTCGAATTGCGCTACAAGAACAAGAACTGCAAGATAGACGGGAATTAAGCTTGCTGCAACGGGAATTGCTGCGGGAGTGGCAAGCTAAGGCAATTCAGATTAAGCTGAATGAAATTCAAATGCTTTGGCATAAAGATGCTTGGTTTTCTAATTTAAGTTTACCAGATACCGAGCAAATTTTGCAGCGACAGCAACAGGGATTTTTGTTGTTGGTTTCTCCCCCAAGAATTAGTAAATATTGTCCGGATTATTGACACAATAATCTGCAAATATAACGGCGGAAGGTGGGTGAATTTATCAAAAAAAAATGTTAATAAATAATTAACGCAAGTTGCTAGTTATATTGATTAGGGCTGCTAACAGCTGGCTAATAGCTAATGGCTGGTAGAACTCAAAAATATGCCCAGGATCAATTAGCAATTAGCCATTAGCAAGACCGAATTTTATAACTAGCAACTTGAGTTAATTAATGGCGGTTGAGTTTTACAGGGATTATTTTAAGGATTCTATTTCTGATATCGATGTCAAGCGGTTGCAGCAGATTTTAGCTTTCGTACCAACCGCAATTATTTATAGCGGTATTAGCGATTATGAAGTGAATTGGCGGGTAGGGTTTTGGGGGTGGCAAAATAATCAAGTTTTCCGACTTCCGACTTGGGCGTGGAATTGGGAGAAAGTTCAAGAAGAACTCGAAGCAAGTGGTTACGGAAAAAAAGAAAGCCTCCGCACAATTCGGGAGGTAATTGTCGGGATTCACAAGTTATTGGCAGCGTTTTTAGCGGATGGCTATTATCTTTATATCGAACAATATCGGAGGAGCGAGAATGGCTCAAACCTTATATTAAGGTTATTAAACAGATTCAGCAGCAGCAACGGGAAATTTATCAGCAGGAATTGAAAAAGCTAGCGCTTGTTGAAGCGGAACGGAGAGAGGAAGAAGCATTAAGGCAGAAAGCGGAAAAATGGAAATGCGTCGATACCCTTGCCGGACATTCTAACTGGGTTTGTGCCGTGGCGATTAGTCCGGATGGACAAATGCTTGCTAGCGGGAGTAGCGACAATACAGTCAAACTGTGGAATTTATCAAAGGGAGAGGAAATTTGTACGTTCAAAGGTGATTTAGAACGGGTAGATTCGGTTACGTTTAGTTTGGATGGAAGGACGCTTGCCAGTAGCAGTAGCGACAATACTGTTAAATTGTGGAATTTGAGAACTCAAGCGGAAATTTGTACGATTACCGGAAATATTAGCCTGGTTTTTCCGATGATTATCAGTCTTGATCGCCAAGAGGGGAAAAACGAAGATAAAACGATCAAACTGTGGGATTTGACAATGGGACAAGAGATGGGTCCGTTCAACGGCAATTCAAACCGGGGTTTTCCGTTTGTACTGAGTCCGGATGGAGAAACGATCGCTTCTAGACGTGAAGATAACGCGATCGCACTGTGGAATCTCAACACCGGACAGGAAATTCTGCCGCTATTAGGACATTCCCGCTGGGTTAACGCCGTCGCTTTCAGTCGGGATGGTAAGATGCTAGCAACTGCCAGCGTGGATGAAACGATCAAACTGTGGGATGGGAAAACCAGACAGGAAATTTGCACGCTTACGGGAGATTGACACTGGGTTAATTGTGTTACCTTTAGTGCGGATGGAAAAATGCTGGCAAGCGGCGGCATGGATCGGATGATCAAACTGTGGAATCTGAAAACCGGACAAGAAATTCGCACGATTAGCGGACATGCAGGAGGTGTGATTTCTGTGACCATGAGTCCGGATGGGAAAACTTTGGTGAGTGGGAGTACTGACGGTATTATTAAAATTTGGCGGATAAATTGAGGCCAAGGGTCAAGGGTCCTATTAACTTAGACCCCAAATCCTTTACCTTTATAGGCAGGGGTTAGGATCGAGGAAAGCGGATAATTCGCTGTCATCCTCTATAAGGCAGATTCATTCGTGGAAAAATTGCAGGGGAAGTAAGGAGAGAAAGGTTGCGATAATTGTTGCAAAAGGCAGGTTTCCAGAAAGGTGCGAGCCAACCGGATATTAGATACAATTCTAAAATTATACTAAGCTTAACAGGATTTGATTACCGCAAAATAACGACCGCCACCGCAGAAAAATATGTTGGGAAAACCCTATGAAGAAGACAATGGATTTAAAACCCGATGCGCGGGAAATCTGGAAAAACCGGGGAAATGGTTTGTATAATATGGGGCGATTTACTCAGGCGATCGCTGCCTACGACAAAGCGCTGGAATTAAAACCCGATGACTCCGAAACTTGGTACTACCGGGGGAAAGCACTAGCTAACCTGGGACGGTGGGAAGAAGCGATCGCTGGTTACGAAAAAGCAATTAAATACAAATGTGACGCTCCCAAAGCGTGGAACAAGCTAGGCGTGGCGCTGATGTTTGTAGGCAGATTAGACGAAGCGATCGCAGCTTACGATCGGGCAATTGAATGGGAATCCGACTTTGCCGAAGCTTGGTACAATCGGGGCGTGGCAATGGGAAATTTGGGACGATTAGATCAAGAATTTATCTCTTACAATAAATCTCTAGAATTTAAACCCGACTACCACCAAGCTTGGTACAACCGAGGCGTAGTGCTGCGAAATTTAGGACGCCTAAAAGAAGCACTCGCTTCCTACGATAAAGCCCTAGAATTCAAAGAAGACTATTATAAAGCTTGGAATAACCGGGGTATGATTCTGTTTAGTTTAGGAAAGTTCGACGAGGCACTTGAGTCTTACCATAAAGCCGTAGAACTAAAACCAGACTATTACGAAGCTTGGTATAATCGGGGAGTGGCACTGAGGCAGTTGGAAAAATTTACAGAAGAGGTCGCTTCCTACGATAAAGCGATCGCCAGCAAACCCGATTATTACCAAGCTTGGAATAACCGGGGGATGGCGCTGTGGAATTTGGGACGCATGAGTGATGCGCTCGCGGCGTTCGATCGAGCAATAGAATATAAACCAGACTATTACCAAGCGTGGAATAATCGAGGCAACATCCTGAGAAATATGGGACGCCTAGAAGAAGCGATCGCGGCATTTGATAAAGCGATAGAATACAAGCCAGAATCCTACGCCGCTTGGTACAATCGAGGCGTGATTCTAGGAAATTTGTCACGGTTTGAAGAGGCAGTAGCGGCTTACAATAAAGCAATCGAATACAAACCAGATTATTATCCAGCCTGGTACAATCGGGGCGTGATTCTGGGAAATTTGTCGCGGTTTGACTCAGCAGTAGCGTCTTTCGATAAAGCCGTTGAATTAAAACCAGAAAAATACGAAGTTTGGTATTATCGGGGCGTGGTACTGGGAAATTTGGGACGGTTTAACGAAGCGATCGCTTCGTTTAATAAAGTCGTTGAAATCAAACCAGACCATGACGAAGCATTCTACAACCTGGGCATTGCCTTGGGAAATTTGGCACGGTTTAAAGAAGCGATCGCAGCTTTCGACAAAACCCTAGAATTTAAGCCAGATAAATACGAAGCTTGGTACTACCGAGGCATGGCTCTAGGAAATCTATCGCGGTTTGATGAAGCAATTGCTTCTTTCGATAAAGCCGTTGAATCCAAGCCAGAATACCACGAAGCCTGGTACGATCGGGGGATTACGCTAGGAAATTTAGGGCGGTTTGACGAGGCGATAGATTCCTACAATAAAGCGCTGGAATTAAAATCGGACTTGCATTCAGCTTATTATCTAAAAGCTCGCTGTCATGCAGTACTGGGTCACACCGATCGGGCAATCGAAAACTTAGAACAAGCAATCAATTTAAACCACCAACAATACCGAGAAATGGCAAAAACTGATGCGGATTTTGACAGCATTCGCTCAGAGGTACGGTTTCAAACATTGATGCAAAAATCGCCTAGTGAGGCACAAGATAAAACAGAAAACAAAGCGCTATGAAGAAACCGATTAAGTTTAAACCAGGGGATTACAAAACCTGGTACAATCGAGGGATAGCACTAAAGAATACGGGAAAGTGGGCAGAGGCAATACGTGCTGAAGCACACGCTTTATCGAACGCAGCGTTCGATAAAGCGATCGCATCCAAAACCGACTACGACCAAGCTTGGCAAAACCGGGGAATCGCACTTAGCGATTTGGGACGATTTGAAGAGGCAATTGCTTCTTACGATATGGCGTTAAAGTTCCAACCGGGGAATCGGGAAGCTTGGTACTATCGAGGGGTGGCGCTGAAGAATTTGGGACGGTTGAATGATGCGATTGCTTCGTTTGATAATGCGATTGTCTGGAAAGCAAACTATTACCAAGCTTGGAATAATCGCGGGGTAGCGCTGAAAAGTTTGGGACGCCTCCAAGATGCGATAGCTTGCTTCGATAAAGCGATTGAATCGAACTCCAAATATCACCAAGCTTGGAATAATCGAGGCTTGATTCTCAACGAATGGAAACGGTTTGAAGAAGCACTGACTTGCTTTGATAAAGCGATTGAATTTAATCCCGGCGATCATAAAGCTTGGTACAATCGCGGTGTGACTTTAGGGCATTTAGGTCGAGAGTCAGAAGAAATCACCAGTTTAGATACCGCATTGAGCATTCAACCAGATTACTATCTAGCTTGGTATAACCGGGGAAGAGCGCTGGAAAATTTAGGCCGTTTAGAAGCATCCCTTGCGAGTTACGATAAAGCGATTGAATTAAAATTCGACTACTACCAAGCTTGGGAAAATCGCGGATACGTCCTGGGAAGTTTGGGACGGCATAAAGAAGAAATTGCTTGCTACGATAAAGTCTTGCAAGTGCATCCAAATTACCATATGGTCTGGAACAATCGGGGCATTGCGCTGATGTATTTAGCGCGATTTGATGAAGCGATTGCTAGCTACGACAAAGCTATAGCACTTCAACCCAATTATTACCCAGCTTGGTACAGCAAAGCTTGCTGTTATGCGTTGCAAGACAATGTAGAATTAGCTATTAAAAGTTTGCAAGAAGCTATTCAATTAAATCCAGAAAAATGTATTGAAGCTGCAAAAACAGACTCATATTTTGGCGGTATTCGCAAAGATGAGCGATTTCAGGCGTTGCTGCAAAACTAAAGAGCAGCTTAGCCATTAAGCTAAGCTGCTCTCGCAACGAATCTTCAATTGCTTATCATTTCACCTTAAAGTTCAACTCAAATCCTTAAAAAAGACCCAGCAGGATGAGGAAAGTAAAGGCGCACAACACCAAGAAGATTGAAATCAGGATGTTGGCTATACTGTGGTCATGGGTCATCGTTTCATGTGTTTTGTCTGTCATAAGAATCTCCACACAAATTTCAAAAAGCTTGGATTTAATTATAAAAGGCCGTTTCCAGGCTTGGGTCGATCGATTAAAATAGTTTTCAAATATTCATTTCACTTCAAGAAAAAAGCTGGTTTTATTAAGTTTTGTATCTGAAAAAATAGCCGGTTTTCAATTTTATTCTACAGGAATCCCTTGCCATCAGCATGATAATTTTTCATCTACTATAAAAAATGAGCATTATTACTTAAGAGAGATGAAATTTTTATATGTAACAAAAGAATAAGCAATCTCTGCCTTTAGGTAGAGGCGCAGAGCAATCGCTGAACGGCATTTTGGACGATTGTTGGTCAATTCATAACGGGTTTCACCCTCACCAAAAGTTGCCCAAATTTGGGCGATCGCTCCAACAGGTGAGGGAAAAATATCGTGTCTAGAATTAGCCGCAGAAGCACTGCTCCTTGCTCTGTGGGTAAAGGGGATATTTCGTGAAAATTGGTTCCGACAGAGGCTTTTAGAGCCTCTGAGGCAGAGGGTTTTTGTTTTTTGTTGCCGACTCGGTATCCCATCCCCGATTAATTCACCAGCATTGTATTGACGTTAAATCCAAAACTAACTTAGAAAACTGTTATGACCGAATTGCTTCAAAACGTTCTCAACAGCGATGAAAAGAAAGACCTGCAACAGTTGATCGCCGATTTGCGCCATCAAGACAAGCGATACTTATTGCGAAACGACATTCTGACGGCTTTTTCTACCTACTGCAAGAATCACAATAAGCCGGAACATTTTTACAATGCTTCCCATTTAGGCCGGTTAATTTATTATACCCAGGAAATTATTTTAGAAAAAGGCAGTCTCTGCCTGATCGTCCGGCCTAAAATTGCCTCGCAAGAAATCTATCGCCTGACAGATGAATTGAAATGCGAACCGATGACAGTGCAGCAATTGCTTGACGAACGCGACTTGCTGGTTAACCGTTTTCATCCCGAAGAAGGCGACCTCTTAGAACTAGATTTTGGCCCCTTTTACGACTATTCGCCAACGATTCGCGACCCCAAAAACATCGGCAAAGGGGTGCAATTCCTCAACCGTTTCCTATCGAGCAAATTGTTTGAAGACTCGCGGCAGTGGTTGCAAGCTTTGTATAAATTTTTGAGCCTACACTCTTACAACAACCAACAACTGTTGATTAACGATAAAATTCAATCGTGTCAGCATCTTTCTGACCAAGTTAAGCAAGCTTTGACCTTTTTAAATTCGCGTCCAGATAACGAACCTTACGAAAAATTACGGTTTGATTTGCAAGCAATGGGGTTTGAACCGGGGTGGGGAAACACTGCCGGACGAGTGGGGGAAACCCTGGGACTTTTAGACGAATTGATCGACTCCCCGGATCACCAAACCCTGGAAGCATTTTTAACCCGAATTCCGATGATTTTTCGCATCGTTTTGGTATCTCCCCACGGTTGGTTTGGGCAAGAAGATGTGTTGGGGCGTCCCGATACTGGCGGTCAAGTCGTCTACGTTCTCGACCAAGCTAGAAGTCTGGAACAGCAAATGGAAGAACATATTAAATTGGCTGGTTTAGATGGTTTGGGCGTGGGTGCCAAAGTGATTATTCTCACCCGTTTAATTCCCAACAATGACGGCACTCGCAGCAACCAACGGTTAGAAAAAGTTTACGAGACAGAAAATGCCTGGATTTTGCGCGTTCCTTTCCGGGAATTTAATCCCAAAATCGCTCATAACTGGATTTCGCGGTTTGAGATTTGGCCTTATTTAGAAACCTACGCCATCGATGCAGAAAAAGAATTGCTGGCAGAATTTGAGGGACGCCCCGATCTAATTGTTGGCAATTATTCTGATGGAAATTTGGTAGCGTTTCTGCTGGCACGCCGCCTCAAGGTAACCCAGTGCATCATTGCCCACGCTTTAGAGAAATCTAAATATCTGTTTAGCAACCTCTATTGGCAAGATTTGGAAGAGAAATATCATTTTTCCCTGCAATTTACCGCCGATTTGTTGGCGATGAATGCGGCGAATTTCGTCATCAGCAGTACTTATCAAGAAATTGTCGGAACGCCGGATAGCGTCGGACAGTACGAGTCTTACAAGTGCTTCACAATGCCAGAGTTATATCACGTCGTGAATGGGGTGGAATTGTTCAGTCCTAAATTCAATGTCGTGCCGCCTGGAGTGAACGAAAATGTGTATTTTCCCTACACTCGAATAGAAGACCGGAATGAAAGCGATCGCGCGCGTCTAGAAGCAATGCTTTTCACCCAAGAAGATCCGACACAAATCTTTGGCAAACTCGACGATCCCAACAAGCGACCCATCTTTTCAATGGCACGCCTCGATCGGATTAAAAACCTCACCGGATTAGCAGAATGCTTTGGGAAAAGTAAGGAATTGCAAGAGCATTGTAACTTAATTTTAGTAGCAGGTAAATTGCGCGTCGAGGAATCGGGCGATAACGAAGAACGCGATGAAATCATCAAACTTTACCGGATAATTGAAGAATACAATCTCCACGGTAAAATCCGCTGGTTGGGCGTGCGCTTACCCAAAGGCGAATCCGGGGAAATTTATCGCGTCATAGCAGATCGTCAGGGAATTTTTGTGCAACCAGCATTATTTGAAGCGTTTGGTTTGACAATTTTAGAAGCGATGATTTCCGGTTTACCCACCTTTGCGACTCAGTTTGGCGGCCCGCTGGAGATTATTCAAGATAAATTCAATGGATTTTACATCAATCCGACGCATTTAGAGGAAACGGCGGCGAAAATATTGGCGTTTGTTACTGAGTGCGATCGCCATCCCAAATACTGGCAAGAAATTTCCCAGCGAGGTATCGAACGAGTTTACAGCACCTATACCTGGAAAATTCACAGCACCAAACTGCTATCCCTAGCCAAAATTTACGGGTTCTGGAATTTTACCTCCCAAGAAAACCGCGAGGATTTGTTGCGCTACGTTGAATCGCTGTTTTATTTACTTTATAAACCCAAGGCGCAACAGTTGTTAGAGCAACACATGCATCGGTAATGGGTAATTGGTAATTGGTAATTGCTAATTGCTAATTGCTAATTGCTAATTACTTTCTTCGCGTTTCTTTTCTTTTACCTATGTGTTGGGAGTAGTAATTGCCCACCTGCTCACCTGCTCACCCGCCCCTTGTGACACTTGACCGACTGGCACCGATCCCAAGCGGGCTGGAGAGTTTTCATCTTTTGAGGATGAAGCGCTCGCTGGTATTGAAAAATCGCTCCTCAAGGCCACCATAACCGATGACCCATGACCGATGACCGATTCCATGTCACTTGAAAAACTGGTAGCGATCGCACCAAAATCTCCAACTAGAATTCTAGATTGGAATTCAAGAGATTCCCAGGAGTTGAAATGTACATACCAGAACTGAAACGAGAAATCCAACCCGAATATGTAAATGGGTTAATAGCATTTATTGATTATGCTAGAGATGTTTCTAAAACAGATTACGTTTTCGATATGTCGGAAGCCTTTCGCCATACCGATAGCAATAAATTGGCAACCGAGTATATGAAATCTCTACCGGGCGTTCAACAACTTATTGCAGAACGTTATCTAGCCGCCACTCCGGATATGGAAGCATTGCTAAAATTACCGGAAGATTCCCTGGGTTATGTTTTTGCTTACAAGATGAAGGCAGCTAATTTTGACCCAGAGTTTTATCGGAAAATTCTGGTTCTAGACGATACAACCTACCTAGCATTACGCATCCGGCAAACTCACGATATTTGGCATACAGTTACGGGTTTTGGCACCGACGTAGCGGGAGAAGTAGGTTTGCAAGCATTTTATCTAGCTCAAACTCATGGCCCTTTATCGATGGCTATTATGGCAGGATTCATTTTGAATACGTTGCTTAAGTCCTCCCAAGATTTGACTCACATTATGAATGCAGTCAGTCAAGGATATAGCATGGGGATAAAAGCTAAACCTTTCCTAGCGCAAAAGTGGGAAGAATGTTGGGAAAAGCCTTTAGCAGAATTGCGGTCAGAATTGGGAGTTGAAGCTGTTAGTTAATATAGCGGATTGCAGTCCCATGAGGTACAGCGCACGTTTGTGTAGCGGCAGCATTAATGCTGCCGCTACACAAACGAAGCCTTAAGGCTTTCCCTCACACGAAAAGCAATCTGCTGTAATAGATCTAGTAAGGGCATTAAAACAGGTTTGTAGTTGCGCTTTAGCGCTGTCTTCGCTTGATTTGGCGAAGACAGCGCTACTACAAACCCAATTATAGCGGATTGCAGCCGTATGAGGTACGGCTTCGTTTGTATAGCGGCAGCATTAATGCTGCCGCTATACAAACGAAGCGCCAAAGGGCTGTACCTCACTCACTTGCAATCTGCTGTAAATGTGCCAGTTGCGTAAGTCCTGACCTTGAAGCGATCGCTGTTTCCAGTCGATTCAGAAACCAGGAAACCTACGGCACCCGCCAAACTTTGATAGTGCCGTCAGAACTAGAACTGACGAGGGTTTTGCTATCGGGGGTGAAAGCGATCGCACTAACTCCACGAAAATGACTTTTGAGCGTGGTTTTCAACTGTCCAGTTTGCAGGTTCCATAGCTCAATAGTGCCGTCATAAAAACCAAAACTAGCGAGAGTCTGACTATCCGGACTGATAGCAATAGTTGCCTCACGTAACCAAGTTTGTTGCTTAACCGGGATTGTTCGCAGCAATTCACCAGTTTGTAGGTTCCATAGTTCGATGAAGTCTGCTGTTTTGTATGTTGTGGTTGAACCGATTTGGCTTTGTACAATCTCACCCGTACTAGCAAGAATCCGACCATCCGGACTGATGACGATGGAGTTAACCCTACTCAAACTCCCGGTAAGCGTATTTCTCAGTTCTCCAGTTTGCAGGTTCCATAACTTGATTGTGCCACCCCTATAGCTCCACGAGTTGAAACTGATGAGAGTTTTATTATCTGAACTAATAGCGATCGCTTTATCCCCGATACTGATTGTACGTATTAGTTCTCCCGTTTTTAGATTCCATAGCTTGGCAGTATTTCCACTACGCATAATTGTTGCGTATCCCGCTTGCTCGGTTATCATTTCTAAACCGCTAGTGACCAGAATCTGACCATTCTGGCTGATGGTAATAGAATCTCTCAAAGAATATTCCCCGGTATTAATGCTACGCAGCCATTCTCCAGTTCGCAAGTTCCATAACTCAATTGTTTCCAAACCCTTATTAACGAGAATCTGACCATCTGGGCTGATGGCTGTGGCTCTATGAATACTAAAGTTATCAATGGGGATACTTCTCAGTTTTCCTGTTTGCAGGTTCCACAGCCTGATATCATTCATAAAGTTACTACTAATCAAAGTTTGACCATCTGGGCTAATGGCGATAGTACCAAAAGGAAAATCACCTTTACTTTTACTAAGGGTGCTTTTCAGTTTTCCTGTTTGTAAATTCCACAGCTTGATACCATTATTGTAGTCACTACTAATCAAGGTTTGACCATCTGGACTTATTACAATGCTAGAATTAAACGTAGATGAATCATTGCAAAGAGTGTGTAATAGTGGAGCCTTTGGCCTAGAATTGCAATTCCAGAATCTTGCAACAGGTGAGATTATTTTCCCATCTAGGTAGGGATAAAAATAACGGAAAGAAAAAATAATGTCAGATAAACTGAACAAGAGAAATCCCGTCATTACTAACACCGCTATGATTCGCCAACGGATTCTATTTTGAGCCTTTTTCGACAAAATGTTCTGACCCGTTTTATTTTGAAGCCGAGCGGTTGGTGTAGTAGTTTGGACTCGAATACTCTGTGAAGCAGGCGATTTAAAATGGCTTTCAATTTTTTCTAGACAATGCAAAATTTCTTTTGTATCTTGAGGCCGATTTCCAGGCAGGGGAGCCATTAGGTAATTAATCAAATCTGCTAAGGGTTTTGAGACATGCTTGGCACCGTTGCGCCAGAGCAAATTTCCTTGGGAATCTTCAGCAAAACTATTTGGAGGTCTACCTGTCAGCAAGTGAACAAACCTGCGTCCCAAAGCATAAAAATCTGATTGCGGCATCGCTCTACCATCCACTTGCTCTGGAGGCGTGTAACCCGCCGAAACCAACCCCGTTACCTGATGTGCCCCACCAATTCTAGCCAGATAGGTGCTAGTAACTTCTCTCGCCGTGCCAAAATCAATCAAGACCAATTGATCTCTCTTATTTCCTAATTGGCTGGAGGAAATAGAAGGAGTACGCAGCATGATATTGGTTGGTTTAATATCCCGGTGAAAATACTGCTGCTGATGAACTTGACCTAAAATTATTGTTAATTGTTTTAACCAAGCAATTGCTTGCGCTTGACTAATGGGTTTATAGCTCCGCTTTCTAAGCAATTCTAGTAAATTCACACCCTCGATTTTTTCCATCACCAGGCAGTGCAATGGCTCGGTGCTATCTTTAGGTTGAAAAGTAAAGTATCCCTTTGCCTCAACTTTGGGAATTCCTGGATGGCGCAACTGACTTAAAACTTTAGCTTCTTGCTGGAATAGAGAAACGGCTTTGGGATCGTTGTTGCTCAAAACTTTCAATACTTTAGGCGTACCACCATCATCCACTTCAAAGGTTTTACCAAAACCACCTTCACCTAGAAATCGAACAACTCGGTAGCGACCTTGCAGCAATAAATCAGAACCGCAGTGACAGCAAGTTTCGCTGTTAGCATTTAATCGTTCAGCGGAGTTAGAACACTTGGGGTTTAGACAGTAACTCACGGCAGATTAATTCATCTACAGGACTTACGTAAATTCAAAGCTAAGATGCAACCCCTGGTAGTAAGTAGGTGCAGGTAAATAAAGTGAAAATAGTTATCTAAGCATAGGGCGGGCAGAATGCCCACCCCACAAGAATTTCAGATCTCTTGTGGGGTGGGCGTCCCGCTTGCCCTGTGTTCAGTTTATTTATACTCACCTACTTAGGGTAGGCAATGCCGCCCTACTGCTCACCAAGATAACTTCGCGCAATTATCTACCAGGTCAAAAATTTACATAACTTAATCATGACTTACGCTCACCCATCCGGGTTTCGATGAAAAATCGTCGATTTGGAACGAGAGATTGCAGCAAGAAACCCGGTTCCTAGGTTCCGAAGAGCGTAAGTTCTGTTAATTCCAACTGCGATCGCTCGTGACTTTAAAAAATACTCTACCTGTTGAGAGAGTTATATAACTTAATCGCAACAGCAATAGCGCCCCCTAACCCTGCTAACAGCGCTAAGCGCCTCCAACGGTTTTCCTCTACCGAATCACCAGAAGCAAGCACCTGGGAAATTAAACGCCGTACCTGAAGATTCATTGGTGCCAATCGACTTAAAACAGTTGATACAGCACTCGGACTTAAAACAGTTGGTGCTACAGTTGAGGAAAGATTGCGTTCAATTTGATCTAATCTTTGCAAAATTATCTTGGCATTTTGAGGCCGACCGCCTGGAAACGTTGCCATTAAATTATCAAGTAAATCTGCGAATGGCTCGGACACCTGCGAGGCACTATCTCGCCAGATTAACTTGCCAGTCCGAGTATCTGTAGGCAAATTAGAGGGATGTTTACCCGTCAATAAGTGAACAAAAGTACGACCAAGGGCATAAAAATCAGATTGGGGTACGGCTCTACCATTAAATTGTTCAGGAGGAGTATAGCCTGCTGAAAAAATTCCCGTGACATCCTGTTTCCCGCTGACTTTTGCTAAGTAGGTCGCCGTCACTTCCCTAACAGTGCCAAAGTCAATCAAAACCAGTTGATCCCCCCATGCCCCCCTTAATAAGGGGGGTTGGCTAGCCCCCCTTAATAAGGGGGGTTGGGGGGATCGCAGCATGATGTTAGATGGTTTAATATCCCGGTGAAAATAGTTCTGCTGGTGGACAAGAACTAAAATTTCTGCCAGTTGTTTTAACCAAAAAATTGCTTGGTCTTGGGTAATCGGTTGATAGTCTGGTTGTGCGAGCCAATCTTGTAAATTCAAGCCTTCGACTTGCTCCATTACTAAACAGTGCAACGGCTGTTTGCTGCTTTTGGGCCAAAAGGTGAAATATCCATCTGGCTCTACTTTGGGAATACCGGAATGCTGTAACCGACTCAAAACTTGTGCTTCCTGTTTAAATAGATCTACTGCTTTTGGGTCGTTTTGCAACAGAACTTTTAAAACTTTCGGCGTTCCCCGGTCATCGGCTGCAAAAGTTTTGCCAAAGCCGCCTTCACCCAACTGTTGCAAGACTCGGTATCGTCCTCGCAATAACAGTGCAGAACCGCAGTTTCGACAAATAGGATTGTGGGCATTTAATGAGTCATTTGGTTTGGGACAGTTGGGATTAATGCAGTAGCTCATCGCTGATATCCATTTTGCTCAATTTCTTGAATACACCACAAAATTTCTTGAGCATTTTGCGGACGCTTGCCTGGAAGCGGTGCCATTAAGTAATCAATCAAACCAGCTAGCGACTGGGAGACTTGCGGTGCTTGCTCTCGCCAAATCAACCGATTTGTGGCGACATGTTGGGGAAATTTGAGCGGATGTATTCCTGTCAGCAAGTAAACAAATGTGCGCCCAAGGGCAAAGAAATCTGATTGCGGTACTGCCTTACCTTCTACTTGTTCTTGGGGCGTAAAACCTGGTGACATCACCCCAGTAACATTGTTGCCTTCGAGTTTGAGTTTGTAGGTTTCTGTGACTTCTCGTACCGCACCAAAATCAATCAATACGAGTTGATCCCCCCAACCCCCCTTGCTAAGGGGGGCTAAGAGAGATTCGTTGCCAAGGGGGCAACCCCCCTTGGCAAGGGGGGCATGGGGGGATCGCAACATAATGTTGGATGGCTTGATATCCCGGTGAAAATAATGCTGTTGATGAATTTCTTGTAAGATTTGAACCAGTTGCTTTAACCAAGCGATCGCTTGCTCTTGCGCCATCGGTCGATCGCGATGCTGATGCAGCCATTCCTCTAAGTTCAATCCGGCGATTTTCTCCATCACCAAGCAGTGCAGGGCGGCTTTGCTTCTTCTGGGAAAAAAGGTAAAGTATCCATCGGGTTCTACTCTAGGAATTCCTGGATGGCGCAGGTAACTCAATACTTCTGCCTCTCGTTGAAATAAGGCGATCGCTATGGGATATTCGTTGATTAATACTTTCAAAACTTTCGCCGTGCCGCTATCATCTACCTCAAAGGTCTTACCAAAGCCTCCTTGACCCAAAATTTTCATCACTCGATAGCGTCCGTCCAGTAGTAATGAAGAGCCACAATACTGGCAGAACAGGCAATTATCGGGGTTTTGCGGCTGCGGGCATTTGGGATTAATGCAATAGATCATCGATGGCAGCAAGCTAGTTTTATTCCCAATATATATGCCCAAGGCTAGATGCCAAAGCGATCGCTGTTATTTTTAGCATTATCAGGACTTACGCAAAGAAACAAAGGGCGATCCGAAAAATCGTTGGTTTGCCAACCACAGATATGCCTCCCAACGCTAGCGCGAACGACGGTCTCACCTTTGTTTCTTTTCTCGTCGTGCGTAAGTCCTGTAAAAGCTGGGAAATTTATTTCTGGGCTTTCTGGGTGTTAGCTTCCCCTTCTTCCGCATTCCTCAATAACGAATTTGTAGGGTAACGGTAGCTTCGACTCGCTGTTCGCCGCCGATCGCGGGGGTGGAAGCTGGTACTCCCACGGAAGCTGCCCTAAATTCAGCTACAGGTGAGGGTGGTGGGGGTGCAAAAGCATTGTTAATTTGGATGCCAATCACCTCCTGACGCGATAGGTTCAAGGTGCTTAAAACAACATCGGCTTGTTGTTGGGCTTCTTGGGTTGCTTCCCGCAGAGCTTGTTGTCGGGCGGTAGCGATCGCATCGTCACTAGCGACAAAACTAATCCCGTCGATGCGCGTCGCCCCGGCATTAACGGCTTCATCTAACAAATTTCCCACTCGCTGGGTATCGATGCGAAAGCTCACCGTGTTGACGCCTGTGTATCCTGTCAGGCGCT
>NZ_BLAY01000103.1 GCF_020521235.1 Microseira wollei NIES-4236
GTTTGAGCGTCAGTTTGGCTGATGATAATTTTTATCTTTTTGCAAAGCAGCATTTTTAATCACCTTTTTCTCTGACTTCAACCCGTAAAGTATCCTGGCTTATAGCTCTCCATCATAGAGACATTTTAAAACATTTGCATACATTAACAGCAGCTATCTATAAGCTCCCCAAGAGTTATTAAATCTGCGCCGCTAGCAGCCGTTACAATTTTGATGTCGCTGCCGCTTGCTGCAAGGAACGCATCAACAGCTTGCGGCCTAAATCGATGTCGTTGGCGTTACATTGCCAGTCTGCGTGAGCCGTTCTCAACAGACTTTCTAAAGTTTCTTGATCGAATAGGTGCCAGACGGGGGCTTGGTTGATTTGTTGTGCGAGCGCGTAACAGTTTTGGCTAATGCAGTGGATCGTGCAAACATTGGCGACTCGAACCAATTCCATCCGATCCCCCGGTTGTAGCCCCCGAAACTGCTTGATCGCTTGCTTCCACTCGCTTAAAGAAGAAACCATCAATCCAGGTATCGGCACTGTGTGAGATGCATCGCCGTTGACTGCAATCCAGTAATGACGGGTTGGATCGATGCCTTCTAACCAGGGAGACTCGTCATCCAAACGGTAGCGGGGAGAGAGGGAAAACGGCTGGGTCATGGTCCTTCGCTCCGGTCTATGGGTTTTTTGTCAATAGTCAAGCCGCCCAGAAAGCAGATCTTTACTTTCTACAAGTTTGAGGGCTGATTAATTTGCTTTACTTTTTTCAAATATATTAAAGGTTTATCTGCGGATTGCGCCGCCTTAGCCATCAATCTTTACAAAACTTGTAATTTCGATTAATTAATCTGTTTTTCTCTGAATTTTTGTAAGGAAGACTTAATCGCCGAGTTTGTCGGATGCAGGAATCAGGTAGTAGTAAGCGATGCGGCTTCAAAAACCCAATCGCGTAGGCGTAACGGTTTAATCCAGGCAGTTTGAGGATGTATTATTTTTTACCATAATTCCCTAGCAGGAGACAGAAGCGAGGATTATAGAAGTTTTGCTTAGCAATTCATTAGCCTCACTCCCGCACTTTCCCTGCTTTTAGTCGAGGACTGCTAGAGGTAATAATTTTTTCCTAAGATTACTTAGTTTTTGCTTGTTCGTATCCCTGTGGGGCAACCCAATGCACCCAAACTCTTTGATAGCGATTAAGCCAATCAAAGCCTTGCTTGCGAGCAGGGAAACGCGAGCATGGGCGAGCCAAATTGAACAAATAGCCCGCTAGTTGCTAACTAGAGCTGAAAACAGCGGCGGTGGGTCTTATGCTTCAGCCCAAGGGCTGCTGTTGAGGAACCAAGGTAGATTTGCTGTTGTTGTCCGGAACCGCCTTAGTGAACTTTGGCAAACTCGCTTCTAACTTGAGACAGTTGCGACCATTCACCTGTAAGCGGTATTCTACCCGATCCATCAGCCGATGCATGATCAGCCAGCCATAGCCGTTTTCCTGTTTATCTTCTGGATTGGGTGGCAGATAGGTGGATAAGTCGTACCCGGTGCCGTGGTCCCAAATTTCCAAAGCCAGATCTCGCTCTTTGAGTTCTAAGCGAATCAGGACTGGTAGATTGGGTTGATCTCTGTGAGCGTGACGCACCACGTTCGAGTATGCTTCTACCAAAGCCAAGCGCAGGCGACTTGACTGCCGAGGCCAATCGACAGTTTCTTGTAATTCTGCTTCCAAAAAGCCCAACAGCCAGTTTTCAACCACTGTTAAAAACTTTAGGTCGCTGGGGATATGCAGCTCCGTTCGCATTGATTAAAGAACCTCCAACGAGAGTATAGTTTGGTCGTCTTCCTGTACTTGGTTGTTTCCCCGAATGCGGGCTAAGAGTCGGGTCAAGTCAAGCGGGCTATTTTCCTGCTTCAGCAGCGCCCACAGACCCTCTTGTTTGAGCATTAAATTGGCGCTAGACTGGCTATCGCCAATACCTACTGATGTTGCCATTTCACTGGTAATAGTTGCCTCCGTAATTCCATCACTTGCTAATAAAAGTGCTTCACCGGGTTTTAAATCTAAACTGCCCGCTGCGCCTTTCCAGTTTGGCAAAATGCCCAAGGGGACGCCTCGAGCCTTAAGGAAATTGGGTTCAACATCCCCAGTATGGCTTGCCTTAGTTTGGTAAGACCAGACGAGGGGATAGATGTGACCAGCATTGGCATAGACCAATTGCCCCGTTGCGGGGGTGTAACGTGCCAGAACCATTGTAATAAAGCAGTTGTTGCCGATCAGGTCTTCTGAGAGGCCGCTGTTGAGGCTCTGCATGACGACGTTCGGTTCTGGCGGGTTTTCTTGGGACAGTTCTCGCCGCATCACCGATATGGCACTTGCCATAAATAACGCTGCTGGGACGCCTTTACCGGAAACATCTCCCACCGCCAGCCAAATATCTCCTTTGGGATGGGCATAGACTTCAAAAAAATCGCCGCCGACTTCCCGTGCTGGAAAGCAACAAGCTTGGATTCTTACACCTTCTACTTCTGGTAGTTCCTGGCGTAGCAAGTTGTGTTGAATTTGACGCGCTACCTCTAACTCGGCACGCATTTGTTCAGCTTGCACTTGCGTGCGCTGGTAGAGTTTGGCTTGGGAAACGGCGAGGGCGGCTTGTTCGGCGACGCCTTCAATCAGGGTAATGTCTTCGGGTGACCAAGTGGCTTTTGTGCTTTCTTGGTATAGGCAGAGAACGGCTAGTAGTTCCTGCTTGCAGATCAGGGGTACTATCAGTTCGACCGAATAGCTGCCGTTATCGCTGCTAGTTTTAATTTGTGTCTGGCGGCTCTTGAGAGCCTTTTCTAACAGGGAGTCGCTATTTTCACCATTGCCGTTGGGTTTGGCATCGTCTACTTGGTAGGAAAATGCTTCTTCCAGCAAGCGATCGCCTTCTACGGGGCGCAGGCGACACTCTGTAGCTTTAAAGGTTTGACCGATTGTTTCTACAATTCTTTGTAACATGCTGCGATAATCCAGGGATTCCCGAATGGCGCTGGTTACCGCATTAAACAAAGTTTCGCGCTGCAAGGCGCGGTGCAGTTCATCGGTTCGCCGCTTTAGCACTTTGTATGTTTCTGCGGCTTGTTGAACGACTGCTTTGAGTTCAGCCGGATTCCACGGCTTGGTAATGTATTTGAATACCTGACCTGAGTTAATCGCGTCTACTAGATCTTCAACATCCGTATAGCCTGTCAGCAGAATGCGAATTGTGTCTGGGAACCGATCCACAGTCCGACCTAAAAATTCTGTCCCGTTCATTTGGGGCATCCGTTGGTCGGAAATCACGATCGCCATCTCGCCTTCTCTGTCCAGCAGTTCTAGGGCGCTGGGTCCGCTTTCGGCTTTATAGACTTGAAAATCGCGCCGAAATGTGCGATACAGCAAATCTAGGTTATCAGGCTCGTCATC
Organism: Microseira wollei NIES-4236; assembly: GCF_020521235.1. Taxonomy (GTDB): domain Bacteria; phylum Cyanobacteriota; class Cyanobacteriia; order Cyanobacteriales; family Aerosakkonemataceae; genus Microseira; species Microseira wollei. Next base: position 3,426 of record NZ_BLAY01000103.1, read on the forward strand.
CACTACCATTAATTTCAGTTTGCTGCCTTCTCCCCCAGTCATATTAGAAAAACTCGCTGAACGATTCATCCTACTTTAAAGGATTGCTAGGAAAGCGCGGGTCGGGTTTGTCGCTTCCCTGTATACAAAATTACACCAAATAGCCCGTTCTCGGAAAGTCTGCTGCAGTTGAGCGATGGTTTGACGGCAACAAGGTCGGTGACCTCAACTTCCTTTTGGACCTCCGAATAAATTTGCCGCTTGCCTGAGTTTGAGTGGGTTGAACCTGCTGAGTATAGGGTTGCAGGTTTTTTGTTTGGGCATAAGTAGGTTGAATATGAATTTTATCCCCTTTTTTTCTGGGCATTTCCACTTTTGAGTGCTGGTTATTTAGTCGCTACTATAGCCTAGCTTGATTTGCCAAACAAAAGGGAGAGGGTCTTTCCCATTGCCAGAATTAGGAGCGATGCCCTCGCGAGCGCACTAGGTGCATGTGTCACCCACAGACTATCGATGATCAAACACCAGCCCGCTTTGGCGTTACCCCTGTTCTGGGACGCCAGCGCGCCGGCTGGAGCTGATATTATCCTTGTATTAAAAACTACCGCTTTCAAACATCTACTTAGCCGACCAAACCGGAGCGCAGGGCGCGGACGGCGGCTTGGGTGCGGTCATCGGCACAGAGTTTGTTTAAAATGTTACGAACGTGCGTTTTGACGGTGCCGACGGTGATGTAAAGCTTGTCTGCGATCGCGGCGTTGCTGTAGCCTTCCACAATCAGTTGCAAGACTTCTAACTCCCGTTCGGTTAGGGGGTATGCTTCCAGCATCTGGGTGTATTCTGGTTCCGTCGCCTCGATGGTGACTTTTTTGGCGGTGGCGACGGGTTCGGGTATTGCCGCGACGGGTGTGGGGGCAGTTCTTGTTTGTTTGAGGACGATGCGCGCGATCGCCGGATCGATCCAGGCGTTGCCTTCTGTGGTGACGCGCAGCGCTTCTAACAAGCGATCGAAGCTGATATCCTTCATGCAGTAAGAGTCTGCCCCAGCGGCAAACGCTGCCAGGACGGATTCTTCATTGTCCTGTAATGTTAATATCAACACTTTTGGCGCGGGTTCTTCTTCCGTCACCGATGCCTTCAGGCGTCGAGTTAATTCGATGCCATCCATGTCTGGCAGTCCAATATCGACGATGGCAATATCTGGTTTCGAGTCTTGTAACAGCTTCAGTCCCTCTGAACCGTTTGCTGCTTCCCCCACGACGCGAATTTCTTCTCGCTGTTGCAGCGCCGTCCGGATCCCCACCCGGGTGAGGTCGTGATCTTCAATTAGGGCTACGCGAATTTCTTTCATGGTCTTTTTTTCTATTTCGTTATTCAAGTTTAAGCAACTTACCAATTATCCAGAACGAGTACACCTATCGCTAGAAGGAGGGAGTTCATAGGCATTGGATACATTTTAGACACTAACAACGATGTTGAATTCCCTCTGTTGACATATTTCCTATGGCAATCGGGTTGCTTCTGAGCCAATTGGGAAGGGAAGATGGGGAGAGCCTCTATCTCCCTTGTCTCCCACCAGCGATGTAAGGCAAACACCGTCACAGGTTAGAGTAAAATGTGTAATTTTCAGTTCACAATTAAGGAAAAATAAACGGGTAAAGTTGTTGATAATGACGGCTTGTTCTTACCTGCCATCAGGGACGGAGCAACTGGTCGCGCTTCAACCCTTAGCCGATTCAGCAAGGGTTCAACCTGTTTCAGGTAATATTGTGGCCAACTCTTCTTTTACGATCAAAACATAGCATTTTAAGCAGTTGGTTAACAACTGTTACCCTGGAAATTAACCGCCTCAAAGGTAAAAAATTCATGTTTGCTGTTTTAGGTTTAGCTTTTTGGGGAAAAATAAGCAAATGATATTAGAGAAAATCATAAATTTTTTTAAGAACTATGGAAGAGAAGCTAAAAATACTGGTGGTGGATGCGGGAGCGGTTCGCTGCGCTCTAATGGCTGCTGGCGCGCGGGTGGAAGTATCAGAAGCCGCCGATAGCAAGAAGGCGATCGCTCTATTGCAGCAGCAACCCTTTGACTGCGTTTTCCTCGATTATCGCTTACCTGATGGGGATGGTTTGACTTTGGTGCGGCAAGTGCGAAGTCTTGGGTTAAAAGTGCCTTTGATTGTGCTGACGAATGAGGAAGACGAGGAAATTGCCATGGAACTGATGAAATCTGGGGCATCCGATTATATTTATTGTGAGCAAGTTTCCGCCCAGACCCTGGCTCGCAGTATGAATAATGCGATTCGCATCTACCGCGCGGAAACTCTGGCGGCGAGCGCCCTAAACCGGCTCCAAGAAAGCGAGGAACGCTATCGCTTGGTTTTAGAAGGATCAAACGATGGGATTTGGGATTGGGATATTACCAAAAACCAAGTTTACTGTAATCACCGGATTGAAGAAATTATTGGACAGTCTGCGACTGAATTGAGCAAGTCTGGCAATGATTTTAACACGAGCGTAGAAAAATTTTTCGACCTGCTGCATCCGGAAGACCGAAAAAAACTCAAGGATGCGGTTAGGGCTCATCTTTGTCACAACGCTGAATTTAATTTAGAATTGCGGCTGCGCCATAGTTCTGGGGAATATCGCTACTGCATGATGCGGGGAAAAGCACAAAGGGACGCTTTTGGCAAGCCAGTGCGGATGGCAGGTGCGATCGGGGATATTACACCCGCCAAACAGGTGGAAGAAGAGCTACGCACCAGACTGGAACAACTGGAAAAGATACACCAAATCAATGCCAGACTTTACCTGGATTCCCAGGAAGCGAGCAATAATCTTCGCAGAGCGGTTTTGATTTTGGGCGAACAACAGCAACAGTTGCGGACGCTACAACGGCTTTCCAATTTGCTCAACCAGCATTTGGCTAATTTACCAGAACTGCTGCAAGTGATGGCGCAGTCGGTTTGCGATGCGATTGCAGCGGCGCAGTTTTGTTTTATCGTGCTAAATAACCAGACTGGCGTTGGCGAAGCGGCGACGCAGGAGAATTGCATGGTGTTAACCGTCACCGCTGGAATTGGTACGGAAAGATTGCGATTAGAGGAAGATGGATGGCTAAAGCAAGTGGTTTCGACGGTAGGGGACTTTAAAAGCGCCCGTACCCAAGAGATGCTCAATACTCAATGTCCCATGCTGCGGGCTTCTTTACCCGCTTCTGTTTGTACGGTGGCGATTAATTCGCCCCAGGGTGGGTGTTTGGGGGTGCTGGGGATCGGTAATTGGGAAGATAGGGAGGCGTTTGATGAAGAAGATCGACACCTGCTGGTGGCGGTGGGAGAACAAGCTGCGATCGCAATTAACAACGCTCGATTGATTAAAACTTTAGAAGAACGGGAAGAAAGACTCGCCAATCAAAACGAAGTTTTAGCCAATCAAAACCGAGAACTGGAAAATCAACGCCAGCAAATTCAAATGCAAAATTTACAGCTAATGGAAGCGGCGCGATTGAAATCGCAGTTTTTGGCGACGATGTCTCACGAATTGCGTACCCCGATGAATGCGGTGATTGGATTTTCTCAATTGCTGCTGCATTCGTCGGCGCGTTCGCGCACCCAGTGTAAAGGACAACCGCTGACGCTGGAGCAAGAAAATATGGTGCAGCGCATCCTCGACAATGGCAAACATTTGTTATCGCTAATTGACGATATTTTAGATTTATCTAAAATCGAATCTGGTCGGTTGGAACTTTTACCGGAACCTGTCAACTTGGAGGTTCTTTTAACCAACGCGGTAGAAGAATTTCGTTCCCCCGCCCAAGAAAAGCATTTAGACTTAAACTTGGACATCAGTTTGAATAACCCAATCGCAATCAACGACAGCGTTCGCCTGCGCCAGATTATAGTTAACCTGCTTTCTAATGCGGTTAAGTTTACCCCCTCTGGTTTTGTCCGCGTTGAGGCGTCGGAACCTTCACCGGATAAAATCGCTATTGTGGTTCAAGATAGCGGTATTGGTATTGCTCAAGAAAATTTAGACCGGATTTTTGAAACTTTTCGACAAGTCGATCAAAGTCTTTCCAAAAAATATTACGGTACTGGTTTGGGTCTAGCGATTATTAAGTCACTGGTACAGATGATGAATGGAAAAATTACGGTTCAAAGCGTTTTGGGAGAAGGTTCCACTTTCACAATAGAAATTCCCCGCGAGGTTCCTCTATCTGCTGGACGCAAGACAAAAACAACGAAAAGAATAATTAGGTAATGGCTAATTGCTAATTGCTAATGGGTAATTGGTGATTACGCAAAGAAACAAAGGTGATACGAGAAATCCTTTGGCAACATATCGACGAAGAAACCGGGTTTCTGGCAACGCCATTGCGTAAGTCCTGTGCTAATGGATAATTGGTGATTGGTGATTGGTAGGACTAGGGGTGTAAGAAAATAAATTTCAGATTGTAGGGACACGGCATTATACAATCTTTGGGTATAAATCAAAATTTATCTACGCCTTGTCCTTACAAAAATTACGCAAAAAACCGGGTTTCTATTTAGGAAGAAACAAAGGCGATCGTTTCGAACTGCGTAAGTCCTGTCTGAATATTAACGCAAGTTGCTAGTTATAAACAAGAAGGTTGCTAATGGCTAATTGCTAATTGCTAATCTAGGATTTTTACCAATCTCGCCATTAGCCTCGTGACCAGGGCAGAGCCTAGTAACGCCATTAGCCGCTCCCAGAGAGATAACTAGCAACTTGAGTTATTCTAGTCAGTTTTAAGTAATTTTAGCTTTAAACTTGAAGTTTATTTCTGAGCCTGGTCGCTAACTTTTTCAGCTATTCTTAATTTGGCAGAACGAGAGCGCGGATTGTTCGCGAGTTCGTCATCTTGGGGTGCAATTGGCTTTTTGGTTAGTACTCGCAGTATGGCTGAATTTCTTAAGGTGTGTTTGACGATTCTGTCTTCTAAACTATGAAAGCTGATAATGCCAATTTTGCCACCAAGTTTTAGCCAGTTAGGTGCTAGTTCTAAGAATGTTTCTAAGGATGCGAGTTCTTGATTAACTACGATTCGCAATGCTTGAAATACGCGGGTGGCTGGGTGTATTCTACCGTAGCGGTATTGGCGGGGGACGTTTTGCGCGATCGCTTCCGCTAATTGGGTCGTAGTCTGAAACGGACGCCGTTCTACAATCGCTTTGGCAATTCGCCTCGATAGCCGTTCTTCTCCGTATTTATAGAATATATCTGCTAACTCTTTTTCTTCCCAATGGTTAATTATTTCAGATGCCGTGAGGGATTGTCGCCGATCCATCCGCATGTCTAAAGCTGCTTCTTGTCTAAAGCTAAAGCCTCTTTCGCCGGTATCGAATTGGAACGAACTGACGCCAAGGTCGGCTATTATACCATCAAATTTAAGGCTATTTGGTTTATAATCACAAAAATTAACGCGACAGAATTGGATGCGTACGCCAAACTCGGATAAATTTGTCTTGGCGGCGGCTAGAGCATCTTCATCGCGGTCAATTGCGGTTACTCTAGTATCCGGTGCGGCTTCTAGAATTAAGCGACTGTGTCCGCCACCGCCGACGGTAGCATCGAGATAATGTCCACCCGGACGAATTTCCAATCCGGCAATTAACTCCCGACTTAGGACGGAAACGTGTACAAATGTGGGTTCTTCTGTTTCAATTGAGGTTTGGGAGTTAGTTTTCATGGTTTACCCTGGATAAATAGCCGATTGCTCGACTTGACGCAATTTCTTGGCGATATTATTCGTATTGTTGTTCAATATTATGATATAGGCATTGCCGGGGAATTGTAGTTCGTTAGCCAAGCGATCGATGAGTGAGTTGTCGTGGCGAGCGCTATCTAATTCAAACCAGCCCCGATGCCGCTCTACTCCCATGACGTAGAAAGGTTTTTCCGGGAAATATTTTACCACCTTTTGCACCAAATAAGCTATTTTCACTTCAGGGTAATTAGACAACTGCTGGCACATTTTTTTGACCTCTGAAGCTGATAGTTTGTGCGGCTTAAATTCATCACTCGCTCTTACAAAAGAGCGCTCTTGCCTAGCTAATAGCACCATTTCGTAGTATTCTTCAGCCCGCTTTTGATACGCTTTTGCTTCTTTTATTTTTTATTTTTCATACAAAAATAAATTAAATAGCAGCCATCGATTACATAATCTGGCTGGCTTTTCATTGCTTTTTCGATGCAAACGATGCCGATTTCATCATCTTTTTGTAACAATATTTGCCCGAATGCATAGTTAGCTGCTGCGTGACTAGGTTGAGTTTCCAGTATTTCTTTAAACAGCGGGAGAGCTACTTCCTGTCCCTTAAATTCTGCAGTCCAGCAAGCGCGGTTCCAGGCTTCTTCATTTGTTAGAGGTTGTTTTTGGGCTTTTTCTGGCAAAGATTGCAGCTTTTGAAGCGATTCTTGAACGTAAGCATATCGCTGCCGCCAAGGGGTGTCATTAGCTTGTTTCCAGTTATTGTTAAAGCACGCTGTCAATTCGTTTAAAACATCCCCTAATAATTGCTGCGCCGCGCTTGTTTTAACCGGCGGAGGTAGGGTGAGTTTCTGCTGGTTAGCTTGAGAATATCCTAATGCTGTCAGGCGATCGGATAAACAGGGATGGGTGTCGGCGTTATTGGTTTTTTCTGCTAGGGCTTGTTGTAACCATTTCGTAGCAAATTCAGAATTCCCAGCCGTCTCCAAGGCAGTAAACATGCGGGTGTAAGTTGTGGCTGGAGGTTCGATTTGATGTTGGACTTGTTTCAAAACATCGGGCCAAAAAGAAGATTCTAAAAATCTGGCTTTGACTTCTACATTAATCAGCGCTTCGGCGGCATTTTTGGCCCCGGCTAATTCGGCGGCACAGCGATCGGCTTCGTATTCGTCCATGGGCGCCAAAACAAACGAATAGGCATTAAAAAATGGCGCATACCAGTTAAAGAAACTATCAAAAATAAACGAAGATCCCCCCTGTTCGCGTTGTAGCCTTTCTAATATCTGATACCATGTGATTCCCAGGCGATAAATCCAGCCAGCAAAGCGACTGTGGTTGCCAGAAAGGTGTCCCAATTCGTGGGCGAGAACGGCGCGAAATTGACTTTGAGAAAGGGCTTGCATTAAAGGTAGCCCGATTAAGAGATAATTTTGTTGCCATCCAAATATACCTAAACGAGGTCTTTGGACAACCGCTGCATTGAATTCATCGAGTAGTAAAATATGGTAAACTACCCACACTAAGCTGACGCTATAGTGTGGGCTTTTGGTAGCCCTCCAGTTATCTCGCAAGATAACCAGGAACCTCTAGGCTGGTTTACACTCAGCCCCAACAGAGCAATCATTTTTGAGCCGTTTTCGTCTGCATCTCCAATCCAGCCACAAATCTTATTGCTACACTTAAATTTCTTCTCGGTTCTCACGCCGATATACAAACAACAATGGCAAGTTTGGCTTGTATAAGCCGGATTGACAGCTACTACTTCAATTCCTTCCCTCATTCCTTTATATTCGAGAAAAGTCCTTAACTGATAAAAAGCCCATGAATTTGACCGTCTTCTTTCAGTTTTGTTTCTAGGTTTAGAATTAGTCCTTTGTCGAATCCCTGATAAGTTTTCAATAGCGATAAAGGATTGAGTTTCTTTAGCCTCAAGAATGATTGATTTGCTTATATTATGGTTTAGCCATGCCTGGTATCCCCCCATCTGCCTCTGCGTCTAGTAGACCTTGTGCCTTGAGATGCCTTTTTTTGCAAAGAAGCCCGAACGCGACTATATTTGTCTCTAGTTTTTTGAATCTCCTTCCCTGACCAGGATTGACCAGTGCTGGTGAAAGCGATATCGCGCCTGCCAAAATCGACCCCTATCACATTATCAGTCTTGGTAGTTTTAGGGGTTTCCGACTTTAGCTGTATGTGGACGTACCAGAAACCGTCCTTGTGCAAGCAAACTTGAGCCGAAGTAGGATTTTGACCTGTTAGCTTTCCCCGATGGTAATTGCTGGCTCTTAAAGGGACAACCAGCCGTTTGCCCGTTGTAGAAATGCTAACAGTCCAGTCCAGCTCAATAAAACTAAAAGTTCTGGCATCGCAATCAAAGCTCGTAGGCTTGAAGCTTTTAACTTTTCTATTTTTTTGTTTGGCTGTTAGGCGGTTAGCCCCAACTCTAGCGCCAGCTCTAACTACATGATTGGCTGTTAACCCAAACTGGTCTTTAACATCTTTGTAGCAGACAGCTTGGATTGAGTTTCTATTAGTTAGGTTAAAGTTAACATTTTGATTAATCTAGTTACAAGCTGACGCAAAAGCCTTAGCTGTATCGGACAACAATTGTTGTTGTTCGTTACTAATTTGAAGCTTTACAACTAGCGTCAAGACTTGATTCATTTCTTCACAAAACTCACCATAATGATTATAGCTCAATTAATGTGGTTGCGCTAGGCGCGTTTATTTATTGGTCGCAATTCCTCTCACCGCTAAACTTCGTTATAGCGGTGAGAGGAATTGCGACATTCTAGGTGAAATCGGGGAGCTTGCAGTTTAGCGGTGAGTTCGTCTACTAGGGCGAATAGACGGGGTGCTTGTTGGCGGGAGAGGGGTAAACCTGCGGGTGGGGGGAAATTTACCCAGAGCGATCGCACAACAATCAGCGCTGGAACCAGTGCCAGAATACCGAGCTTGATCATCGCACCACTGATTCTTTGACTATATATCACCAAAATTACAACTAAGGCAACAACCACTAACAAAACTGCCAAAACTAAGAAAATATAAGCGTAACCAAGCACAGCCAAAAGGCCAACGCGCAGCTTATAAATCCCAGGTTGCTGACGGGCAAAATTCTCTAAACGCTGAACTAATCCATCAAACTGTTCTTGCCGCATTGCCATTGTTCTGCACCGCTATGAATAATTGCTCAAGACTAGCCAATCTTTAGCCAAAGATTTTGCTATGCCTATGACCGTCTGTCTTAATCTAACTGCTCACCCATAAGCCAATATAATCTAAAGATCGAAACAAAAATTAAAATTGCTGTTCTATAGCAAGAATTGAAAAACCCATGATACTCAACATGGGGCCGCAAGTAGTTACAAATCCCCTCTAAATGGTCATTGATTGTCTGAACAACTTTGCCGTAGAAAACTTCAGCGTGTGACCAAAAAGGGGGAAGGGGGAAGGGGAAAGGGGGATTTGGGAAAAGGGGATTTGGGGGATTTGGGAAAGCAAAAGTTTGTCCCTGTTTTCACCACAGACTCTTTTCTCCTCTGTTTCCCTTTGTCTTTCCTCTTGCCCTCTTTCCCCCATTATCCCCCAAATCCCCAAATCCCCCTTTCCCCAAATCCCCCAAATCCCCTTTTTCCTTTCCCCTTTTCCCTGCCGAATGACAGCCATTTTTTGATTCGATTTAATCCCGAACGCATGATTTTATTGGTATCATAAATAACTCGATCGCACTATGTACGGAAGAGCCGATATCGGTGGCAAAAATTGTCCTAACGTATTTGCGTAGTGCTATACACGAAAATATAAATAAAATATTAAATTCTATTTTACAGTCTGGTTCGACAGAAATCGCGCTTTTCCGACAAGATCGGCATTTTAACTTCCTGAAGAGTTCGCTAAGGAGCAGGTACTATAGCAAAAAACAAATTCTAAAGAATTTATAAAATATGCTCCAGACCTCTTGCGGTCCGAATTTTCCAGCGGCAATCCTAACCGTCGATCGTCATGCTGTTAATAGCGAACCGATGTCAATCGAAGGACAACTTCCTGAAGATTTACAAGGTCATATCTTCATCCTTGCTGCCGCAGGTTTCGTCAATTCTCAACCGCTAGCAGGCACCGATCGCGTTCTTCCCTCTGCTGATGGAACTCCCCTGATTAGCGGCGATGGCATGATATTTCGCCTCGATTTTCACAAGCGAGGCCAAACCGCCGAACCAGGTCGGGTTTTTATGAAAACCCGCATCGTTGGTACACCGTCATATTGGGCGGACAAAGCCATTTTCCAGAAAGAAACCTACGCGGATTTAAAATTCTACTGTCTCGGCTGGGCAAGGATTTCCCAATGGGTGGGCATTCGCAACGTTGTCAATACGTCTTGGCTGTCGATGAAATTACCCGATGAAGCCAGCCATCGCCTATTCGTCACCTTCGATGCGGGTCGTGCTTATGAAATAGATCCGGAATCCTTAGAGGTCGTCACGCCGCTGGGGTGGAACAAGGAATGGGTTCATCAAATACGTCTAAAATTGCCATTTCCTCTGATTATGAGTTCGGCGCACCCGTACTTCGATCCTCGCACCAACGAAGTATTTACGGTCAATTACACTAAGTCGCTGAAAACGATTATCCTTAGCTCATTCAAATACAAGATTTCGACGTTTAAAGAGTTTGTTAAAACTATTTTAGATGTCTTGCATTGGACGATCTCGCAACTCAAACGATTGATTAAATGGAAAGGTAAATTCTCATGGGTGGTTAAAAAACTAATTCGTACTGCAATTTCAGCGTATCGCATTTTTAGACTGAGCTGTAGGAAACCATATTTAGGAAATCTAGTACAGCTGATTCGCTTAGGATGGCAAATGCTGACGGAAGAGACAAAATTGCAGGATGTCACCTATGTAGTGCGTTGGGATGGCAAAGGATACTTAGAAAGGTGGAAGTTGGTGAATCCCGATGGAACACCCGTCGTCATCCAGCAAACCCTACACCATATCGGTGTCACCAAAGACTACATCGTATTGATGGAAACGTCTCTGAAAATGAGTCTCAGCCAGCTGATCCAGTTTAAAAACCAGAAGTTGGATAAACTGATCCGAGAATACTTAGCCTGCCCGCAATCGCCCGACAGTAACATTTACATCATCCCTCGCGATCGCTTGGTAGAAGGTCAGCGTCCGGCAACTGGCGATGCAACAGATACAGAAGTCTTAGTCCAAAAACTCACCATCCCGCGAGAAGGATTTCACTTCCACGTCAACTACGACAATCCCGATGACAGAATTACCCTACACGCCATCCATGCCTGTGGGTGGGATGTGGGAGAATGGTTGCGTCCCACTGATACCCCACTTACGGATAACCCATGTCCCCCGATCGGAATGTTAATCAATGGCATGGACATCAATCAAATGGGGCGCTACGAGATTTGTGGCAAAACGGGTCAACTCACAGCCGAACCAAGATTGACTTATTGTTTGGACTACACTTGGGCGATCGGACTCTACGCCTACAGCAACGTTAAATCTGGTGATACTTGGCTGCCGCCGGGAAAGTTTGAAAATATCTATTTAAACTCCTACGGCGCGTGGCAGGATCTAATGCCCGAGTTCATCGATAAGCTGTATGCCGATTATCCATATCGAGAGATTCCTGTGGAGAAAGTGCGGCAAATGACGGCTACAGGGATTCCCTCCAGTTTGTGCCGCTTGGATGTGCAGCAGATGGAAATTGTGGACGGATATCAGTTTCCAGCTGGCTATTTTGCCAATTCCCCTCAATTCGTCCCCCGCGCTAACGGAACGGGTGGATCGACTGACGGTTATCTTACCTGCACCGTTAACTACAATCCCGACTATAATCCCGACAACGACTGCCTCGATGGGTGCGATCGCTTGAAGGCTGGCAAGAGTGAAATTTGGATTTTTGATGCTAGCAATTTGCAGGGCGGGCCATTATGCAAATTGAGCCATCCCCATCTCAGTTTTGCGTTTACCACCCATACCACTTGGTTGACAGAAATAGCCCCCAGACAAGAGGGTTTATACTGCATTTCTATCAAACAAGACCATGAGGAAATTGTGAACAAATTAGCCCTCGGATTTCCCAAATTGCAAAATAAAATCAAGGCATTTTTCGCTCGGGAAGTATACTCGCGCTTTCCGCAATGTTGATCGTCTAAGTTGTCTAAATTGAATTTTTTTTTATTCCGGCAATTCCTTGTTCTAAGCTGTGACTGTACCAGCGTGAAGCGCTATGCAATTGGCAAGGTTATTAACCGTTACACGATCGAATTCACCTATGACTCAACCCCCACACGAAACCACCGCAACAAATTGTGCCCCACCCGTTCCCCAGTCCGTAATGACCGCCAGCCGAAACGAACTTTCCGATGTGCAACTCGATTGCATTTGGGGTGAAGTTCCCCAGGATTTGCACGGTCACATCTTTATTGCTACACCTGTCGGATCGATCGAATCGGGCGGTATTCCTTACGCCGATGGTACGCCGACGCTCAATGGTGATGGAGCCGTTTACCGCTTGGATTTCGACCAACCTGGTCGGGTACGAGTGACGAGCAGTATTCTCAAGCCGCCGTGCTACTGGGCCGATTTCGCCACCCAAACCGAGCCAGCATATCGAAAGTACCGCTTCGGCAATCACGGTTTGGGGCGGTCATCCATGTATTTGGGATTGCGGAACGAGTTGAATACAGCTGTTTTGCCGATCCGATTTACGGGTGACACTCTCGATCGCTTGTTAGTGTGTTGGGATGGGGGTCGTCCTTACGAAATTGACCTAGAAACGCTGGAGGTGGCAACCGCTGTTGGTTGGAATGCTGAGTGGGAACCGCAAGCCAAGACCCCGCTCAATTTTGTCTTCAATCCGGTAATGACCTAAAATTTTTCGGGAGTGTGCAAGCCCCCGCGATTTATCCGGGGGATAGCACGACGCGGCGGTTTTAACCGCCTTCTTTTTTGGGTGAAGGTTCGGGAAGTTTGGCTATTAAACTGCGAATTAACTCGGATTTGGTCATTCCTCGCCTAGCAGCCTCTTCAGACACTTGACGCATTTCATATTCAGTAATCTTGGCCTCAATCCTAAAATTTTTCATAAATTATCCGGTCAAACGTCTTACCTTCTAGTAGAATGAAAATATAGCAATGGAGGTCGGACATGCTAGTTCTGGAGTACAAGGTCAAAGCTAAGCCAAGTCAATATCAAGCTATAGAAGAAGCTATCCGAACGGTTCAGTTTGTCAGGAATAAATGCTTACGACACTGGATGGATGCTCCCAAAGAAGCTAAAGTTAACTACGCCAAACTTTGCAATCACGTAACAGAATTACGCAATACTTACCCATTTGTTAAAGACTTAAATGTCCATGCGGGACAAGCATCTGCCGAGCGCGCATGGCTTGCCATCTCTCGGTTTTACGATAACTGTAAAGCCAAGAAACCGGGCAAAAAAGGATATCCCAAATTCCAAAAAGACAATCGTTCTGTCGAGTACAAAACATCGGGTTGGAAGTTGCACCCTACCCTACGTCGCATCACTTTTAGCGACAAGAAAGGGATTGGTGAAGTTAAGTTGCTGGGTAAGTGGGACATCCATACCTACCCGATTGAATCCATTAAAAGGGTGAGATTAGTACGTCGATCCGACGGTTATTACTGTCAGTTTGCTATCAAGGTTGAGCGCCAAGAAACCTTACCTGCAACGGGTAACGCCATCGGAATAGATGTAGGTTTGGAGAGTTTTTACACCGATTCCAACGGACACCAAGAACCCAATCCCAGATTCTTAGTTAAGGCAGAAAAATCTATTAAGCACGCCCAACGGCGCATCTACAAAAAGGAGAAAGGTAAAAACAATCGTAGAAAGGCAAGACGCCGATATTCCAAAAAACACCTAAAAGTAAGTAGGCAACGCATCGAACACGCTCTTGTACTAGCGCGTCGCGTCACGATGTCTAACGACTTAATCGCCTATGAAGATTTAAGTGTCCGCAACATGGTCAAAAACCACTGTTTAGCTTTTTCAATTAACGATGCCAGTTGGTATTTATTTAGGCAGTGGATTGAGTACTTTGCGTCTGTTTTTGGGCGTACTGCCGTCGCTGTTTCCCCACGATATACGAGTCAAAAATGTAGCAATTGTGGGGTAAAAGTTAAGAAGTCTCTATCAACTCGTACCCATGTTTGTAGTTGTGGATACGTAGCGCACAGAGATGAAAATGCAGCGATAAATATTTTAAATCTTGCGTTGCAAGCTAGGGGAGGGCATCCCCGAAGTAACGCTAAGGGAGTTGAAACCGCTACGCTACTTGGCGAGAGTCTGGTAGAGCAAGTTTCGATGATGAACTTAGAATCCCCGTATCTTTAGAGCGGGGAGTGTCAATACAGCACACCCGGCGTTCGATGGGAGAACGTCTCAGATGTTTTCGGTCAATTATGGCAAGTCCTTTGGATGGTTCGGCAAACTTATCGGCTTGAAAGATTTCGTCTATTTACTGCGCTGGGACGGTCAGGGGGATTTGGAGCGGTGGAAAGTCGTATTGGACGATGGATCGTCCGTGACCATCGAGCAAACGATGCACCAAATTGCCGTCACCGAAAAGTATGTAGTGCTGATGGAAACGGCGTTTAGATTCGGTTTGGAACAAGGCATGAATAATCCGTTTCACGACCAGATGCAGCTCAATCAACTGATCAGGTGTTTGCTGGTCGATCGGCAATCGCCTGATACGACACTATACATTATTCGTCGTGCTGACCTGAAGGCGGGTTCCAAGCCGAAGCAGGGGGAGGCTGACATAACGGTTGTGGCTCGCAAACTGGTGCTTCCCCGCGAATCGATCCACATCATAGCGGACTGGGATAATACGGACGATCGATTGGTCTTACACCTCGGACATGTCTGCGCTTGGGAGGGATCTGAGTGGTTGCGCGCTTGCGATCGCATGGGTACTGCGCCCGAGCGACCCGTGCCGCCTCGTTTGCATGGGATGATCTCAGAAGAAACCGATATTAGCTACATCGGAAGATATGTCATCGATGGTGAAACGGGTACGCTCCTGTCCGATCGTATTATCAAGGATTTGAGGAGTACCTGGGGAATTGCGTTTTTCACCTACGGTGTCAATCCGGATACAGGAATGCCTCCGGCGAGGTTTGACAATATCTACTGGACTTGTTTGGGATTGTGGAACGAACTGCTGACGGAGTTTCTTGTCAAGTTGACCGACAACTATCGCTATCGCACGATCCCCGTTGAAGATGTGCTGCTGTATGCCGAGAAAGGGGTTCCAGCCTGCTTGTTCCGCGTTAATGTGGGGCAGGACGAAAAAATCGCGATCGCAGATTGCTACCCGTTCCCTAATGGCTACATGGTCAACTCGCCGCAGTTCATCCCATCCGGTGCGGCAGAGGCTTCATCAACGCAGGGGTACATCGTATGTGTTGCTTTCGGTCCCGATAGTAAAGAAGTTTGGATTTTCGATGGAGAGGATCTTGCCAAAGGCCCACTGTGCAAGCTGAGCCATCCCAGCCTGGATTTTGGTTTTACCATTCATACAGCATGGTTGCCTAAAATTGCCAAGCGTACCGCTTCTTATACCATTCCAGTTAAAGCCGATTATCAAGCTTTAGTGAGTAGGAAAGATCGCCAGATTCGGGAACTCTTCGATCGGTATGTTTATCCTCATTACTACTGATGGCGAATGGCAGCCGTTCTTCAGAAAAAAGGGAAGAGGGATTCACAACGAAAGTCCCTCTCCGCTAGCCGCAGCAGCCACTTCGCAAACGAGGAGGGGTTGGTGAGGGGTCAGATCCTCCGTCATATCATGTCCGCTTGAAGACCCATAGTTAGGACTGACGCTCTGACGCTAAAGACGGGGGGACGCGGAGAATTTTAATTAAGGGTGAAAAGCCTGACATGATATCAATTGTTGATATAGCTTTTGCTTTCCGCGCAGCACTCTAGTAGAGGTGGGCGGGAGTTTACCTAGCCTAGATTATTGCTTCAATGCTTTGCCCCGATCGGTGCATTTGAAGAGTTACAAAATCGATTACGACTTGAGATTTATCGCTCGCGTCCAAGTGAAAGTAAAATCTAAAATGACTCCGGTCTTTGAAATCTTTAACGCCGAGTCTCCCGAACTGAGAACTGGAAAAGTTTCGAATAAATCCACCACGGAACCTCCCCACCCCGCGGGTATTTAAACCCGTACCTTGTAGTTTAAATTCAATTCATCTCCGGGAATGACCCTCATATCATGTCCGTTTGATTACCTATAGTTAGAACTGACGCTCTGACGCGGAAGGGGACGGGTCGAGTTTTAATTATGGGTGAAAAGCCTGACATTATATCACACCCCAATTCTGGGTTGGTAATTCCTATAGGATAATTTCAATATCCTTAGGTGCGATATTTAATGCAGCATTGAGCTTTGGCTCTCTCATAAATGGTGCGTTCAATCTAACTTATCAACAACTCTTCATTGTAGACAGAAACTCTGGCAAACCCTCGATTAAAGAGGGTTTGCCACACAAAAAGGATTCCTCATCTTATTATCGAATAAAAACTTATTATAGCGGTTTGTGACTTGGTGGAATACAGTAGTTGTCTATTAGACCGCTGGCAAAGTATCAAACCCGCCCGGAAATAAATTTCCGGATTGTAGAGACGTTACATGTAACGTCTCTACAAGTCGGTTAAAACCGACTAAATGCCATGAAACCATTCCGTTAAAACGGACTTTCGCTAAAAGCCCTTGGAATTTATTCCCTGGCAGGTTAGATACTTTTGCCAGCGATCTATTGGTGAAGGGGGGCACAGCAGTGCGCCTCTAGCCGCTGTTGTATTAAACCGCTATAACGATTGAAGCTGCACTATAGCTTGATGCGCGAGTAGAAGTATTGCAATCTTTGCCAGTAGAAAGCAGCGATAGTTTGCCACTAAATTTGGTCAATTATGTTGCCATATATCGGGAAAATATTGTTTTAAATGATGCCATTAACCCAGGCATATTTATTACCGTTCCTTACATTGTCAAGCACCAACCGAAGTCTATTTTATGTGCGGAGATCGTCAACCAAGGCCAACTGATTGGCCTCTTCTATTTAGAAAATAATCTCGTCTCAGGAGCCTTGACGCAAAACCGTTTAGAAATCGTCAAAGTCCTATCTTCCCAATCTGCTGTTTCTATTGAAAATGCTCTACTTTATTGTACCTTAGAAGACAATATTAATAAACGGCAATACGGATGAGAGCGACTGTGGGAAGTGGCGCAACAAAACCGTCACCAATCAGCCGCACAAATTCGGCAAGCGGTAATTGACGACCTGCGGCGACATATCGGCAAGCAGAAAGTTTTTGACGATATTACTTTGGTGGTACTTAAGCAAAAATAGATAGAACGCTCAACACCAGCCAATCTTTAGCCAAAGAATTTGCTATGGCTACTCTCGCCAGCGATAACTCAGCTGCGCGGGCATAAGCCAATATAATCTAAAGAGCGAAACAAAAATTAAAATTGCGCTTCTATGGCAAGAATTGAAACCAAAACGGAACCCATGATACTCAACATGGGGCCGCACCATCCCTCGATGCACGGGGTGTTGCGGTTAATCGTCACCCTGGATGGGGAAGATGTGATCGATTGCGAGCCGGTGATTGGCTACCTGCATCGCGGCATGGAAAAAATTGCCGAGAACCGCACCAATATTATGTACGTCCCCTACGTCAGCCGCTGGGACTACGCGGCGGGGATGTTTAACGAAGCTGTCACTGTCAACGCGCCGGAAAAACTAGCAGATATTCCCGTCCCCAAACGCGCCAGCTATATCCGCGTCATCATGCTGGAATTAAACCGCATCGCGAATCACTTGCTGTGGTTGGGGCCATTTTTGGCGGACGTTGGCGCTCAAACTCCATTTTTCTATATCTTCCGCGAACGGGAACTAATTTACGACCTGTGGGAAGCCGCCACAGGTTATCGCCTCGTTAACAACAACTATTTCCGCATCGGCGGCGTTGCGGCTGATTTGCCATATGGTTGGGTAGACAAGTGCGAAGACTTCTGCGACTACTTCGATCCCAAAGTAGACGAATACGAGCGCTTGATTACCGATAACCCGATCTTCCGCCGTCGGGTGGAAGGTATCGGCACTATTACCCGCGAAGAAGCCATTAACTGGGCGCTTTCCGGTCCGATGCTGCGCGCGTCTGGCGTCAAGTGGGACTTGCGGAAAGTTGATCGCTACGAATGCTACGACGATTTTGATTGGGAAGTACAGTGGGAAACAGCGGGAGATTGTTTCGCTCGTTACTTAGTACGGATTCGCGAAATGCGCGAGTCGGTTAAAATTCTGCGCCAAGCCTTGAAAGGACTTCCCGGTGGCGCTTATGAGAACCTGGAAGCTAAGCGGATGCAAGAAGGGCCAAAATCTGAATGGAACGGTTTTGATTACCAATTCATCAGTAAGAAAATTGCCCCAACTTTTAAGATTCCCAAAGGCGAACACTATGTCCGCATTGAAAGCGGCAAAGGCGAGCTGGGAATTTACATTATTGGGGATGATAATGTCTTCCCTTGGCGCTGGAAAATTCGTGCAGCAGATTTCAACAACCTGCAAATCTTCCCTCACCTGCTCAAGGGGGTAAAACTTGCCGATATTGTGGCAATTTTGGGCAGTATTGACATCATCATGGGTTCGGTAGATCGTTAGGAAATATCGCTCCGAGTTTAAATAAGAGCAGTTGCATCAAGGTGCGGCTGCTCTATTTTTTTATGTGGTTTGTAGTAGGGGCTGGTTTAGCCAACCTGTCGGAGGAACCAGGAAATATTGCGATAAACCCGCCCCTACGCTGCTCCGCATTTAAATCGAATAAAGAGACCGGCAAGATGCCCATCCCACAAGAATATCAGAAAAATTGACTGTAAAATTAGATGCATAGCAGCTTAGGAACTTGCGGAAAAACGACACCGGAGCGAATTAAACAGGTAAAATATTGAATAAACCAGACAATTCGCCGAGCCGAATTGGTTTAAAGAAAATGTTTTATGGTAGTCCAGCAATCCGATCTTAACGACAACAATCAAGCTTTGTGCGATGCGATCGCGCTCTCGATTGCCGAAAATCCCCAGCAACAAATTACTTTTGCTGAATACATGGATTTGGTATTATACCACCCACAGCACGGGTATTATGCCACCAACGCCGCCCACATCGGGCCGCAAGGTGACTTTTTCACCTCCCCCCACCTTGGTTCTGACTTTGGCGAGTTGCTGGCAGAGCAATTTGTCAATATGTGGGAAATTATGGGCAAACCTTCGCCTTTTACCCTCGTAGAAATGGGGGCAGGTCAGGGAATTTTAGCGGCAGATATTCTGAAATATTTACAACTGCAATACCCTGATTTTTTCAATATTTGGGAATATATCATCGTTGAAAAATCAATTGTTCTGAAACGAGAACAGCAGCAGCGTTTACAAGGATTGCCTTTAAAGTGGTGCGCTTTAGAAGAAATACCAAATGCCTCAATTATCGGGGTTTTTTTTTCTAATGAATTAGTCGATGCTTTTCCCGTCCATCTGTTTGTAATTGAACAAGGGCAACTGCAAGAAATATATGTTTCTCGCTCTTTGATAGGAATCGATCCCATAGTTCTACCGCCACCCTCTTACGCTTTGGACATGGTAGCACCAGATCGATCGATTCCTTTAAATTTAACTCAATCTTCTGAGAAAAAAGGGTTTGTAGAGGTGACGGGCGAACCTTCAACCGCCAAACTTGCCGAGTATTTCAAATTGGTTGGAATTCAATTACCATCGAGTGCTTATCCGGATGGATATCGCAGCGAGGTAAATCTGGCAGCATTGGACTGGCTGAGTATGGTATCAAATAAACTCAATCGAGGATATTTACTCACCATTGATTATGGCTATCCTGCCCATAAATATTACACTCCGGCGCGCCAGCAAGGGACATTGCAGTGTTACTATCGCCACCGCCATCACGATAATCCCTACGTGAATATTGGCAGGCAAGATATTACCGCTCATGTCGATTTTACCGCGTTGGAACGGTGGGGTGAATTGTGCGGATTGGAGAAGGTTGGTTTTGTGAAGCAGGAATTTTTTTTGATGGCTTTGGGATTGGGTTCGCGCATGGCTTCCCTGTCTTCGATTGAGGCTACAAATCCTCAAGCAATCCATCAAGTTTTGCAACGTCGCGAGGCTTTACATCAGCTGATGAACCCGATGGGATTGGGCGGTTTTGGGGTATTAATTCAAAGTAAGGGTTTGACCGCAGATCAGAAGGCGCGTCCTTTGAAAGGTTTGAGTATGCCAATATAGTAGACCTCTTGTAAAAGTCCTTTTGAGACGATTTGAAGGGCGGGCACCGACGCCCACCCCACAAGAATTTTTCTGGTTTTGTGGGGTGGGCATTCTGCCCGCCTCAAATATTTTTCCCAGAGGTCTAGTCAACCTAGCGATCGACGATTTGAAGGGCGGGCACCGACGCCCACCCCACAAGAATTTTTCTGGTTTTGTGGGGTGGGCATTCTGCCCGCCTCAAATATTTTTGCCAGAGGTTTAGTGAACCTAGCGATCGCATCACCCTTTTAGATCTCCACTAAATCTTCTAGTGTCAAATTCAGCAATTCACACAATGCTTTCATTTGTGCTGGGTAGAGTTTGGGTACTTGTCTATCTGTTTCCCAGTTGATGACAGTTGATTGGACAACATTACACGCTTCTGCTACTTGTATGCGCGTTAAACCAAGGCTTTCCCGTCTTTCTCTTAGCTTTTTCCCTAATGACATTTGGTTTTATATTTTGAGTTTTAAATTTTAGATTACTCTATTTCATCACTAAGTATAATATAAAGAATGCCTGCTAATTTCAGTTAACTACATATAGTCAGTTGACTATATGTAGTTAACTATGTAAAAAAATATTGATTTTATAGACAAAGTTAAAAAGCGTGTTATCTTTTTGATTGCAGCAGTTTTTAGTAGGTCTGAAGCATTTGCGCGCGGGATATTAGGGGAAAACCAGAGTCTTTATACGCAAATGCTTCACCCTGGCAAAGATTGTGGCAAAAGATCTATTTACCAAGGAGGTTAGAGAGCGTTAAAATTTGCCAGGTGAAGAGAATATTTCCCAAGCAAAACCCTAATTTATAGAGTTGTCTATGGCATTGGGAAGCGTACACGCAAAGTCCAATAAAAGTCAGAAGCCAGTCTTTGCCCTGGAAAAGCACTTTGACTGGCTCTGGCTCCAACATTAATGGAGATAAGTTCAATTATGCCTTACAAAGACCGCCTCAACCAGTGGTTGATCGTTCGCTTGCTTCCGAATATGCAGCGAATTACTGTAGCCCAATTCTACAATCGCTCTGACGCAGAGGGTTATATGCAGATAATTCGGCAGTTAATCCCCAATGCTCAATTTACGATTGTGTTTAACGCAGATGCGGTGCTGGGGTGTTCGACTACTCACAGGGTGAAGTCCAAGATCTAGCGTAACAAGTTAGGTTGGAGCGATCGCATCGCAGGCGGAAATGGGTGCGATCGCGCTATCCAACAATATTGCCGTAAGTTTGATTATAATCCTTAATCCTCAAATTCCACCAAAGTTAATACATACTCGCTTTGGTTAACCCCGTGATTCGTTGCTACATCAAAAACTAGCCCAGCTTTCTCAGCACAAACATCAATCAAATTTGGTAACTTCTCTTCTTTATTAAAGCTGATAATTTGATAAATCCGCTCTCCCGCGTTAACTTTTTTGCCCAAGTCAACTCTAGATTGAACCATCCCCCCTGCGGGAGCATAGTATTTTTTGATCTGAGTTTTGAGGATAAAGTTAATTTGATGCGAGGCGGTTTCTGGCAGGGGAAACCCAGAAATGGATAATATGCCTTTTTGTGCCAAATAATTTTTAATTCCCAACACGCCTTTTTTCACCGATTCGGGATTCATTTCCATACCCGAACCGAGTTCAAATGTCCAGGATTCTATATCAAATGTAATAGACTTTCCCAAGTCTGCCAAACTATCCTCTAATGCTAACCAAGGTTTCAAGAACGCTTCGTCAAAAGCATTGCCATCGTATTCGTTGAGTAAAATTTCATAATCGAGCAAGAAAGCTTTTGCGCTTTCTTCTCTTCCCCGAAACCCATAAATGTAATCGATTGATTGATTGCTAGAACTGTGGATGTCAATTACATAATCTGCATCTAAACACAAAGATTGCAGGTGATATCGATAATACTCGCTCAAAGATACTCCCTGGGGAGATTTGATTTTTTCCCCTTGCTTTTCCCAGCCCAATCTAATTTTTTCCAAATAGTTTTTTCTCATCGTTTCCGCATCCAAATCTATCTGATATTTAGGGAATTCTTCTAAATCTTCGCAGTCTTTTTCATAATCCCAAAAAATGCGGTTCCAGTCTTTACCATCGTAAATATTAAATCTTCCTGTAGAAAAATAATGAGTGCGCTGGTTGGTGCTAAAAGGATTACAAACGGGAACTAGCCAAATTTCACCGTAAATATCAGTTTCGTTGGCATTTGTCAAGAATTCGATTAACTGGTGAATGACGGCATTGCCGACGATTTCTGCACCGTGTAAGTTGGCTTGTAAATAGGCTTTTTTACCTGGTTTAGCACCGATGAATTTATAGACTTGGAGCGAGATGCGATCGCCCGATGCAAGTTGGAGCAGTGGAATGGTAGAAATACTCGGAAGCATAAATAGACCCATAACTGTTACTGCAAGAGATAGATTACCTCAATAGGCCACCTATATGCCAATAAAATTATTAAAATTCTGGTTTTTGTAGCATTTGATGCTTGACTGATGGATGGCGCAGTTCACGCAATTCAGATAAAAGAATATGGGAGAACATAAACGCATTGGCATTTTAACCAGCGGCGGCGACTGTGCTGGGTTAAATGCTGCCATTCGGGCGGTGGTACACCGCGCTGTGGGAAGCTATGGTTGGGAAGTGTTGGGAATTCGTCAAGCTACCCAAGGTTTAATGCACCATCCGCCGAAAGTGATGCCGCTTGGTATCGATAAAGTGGATTCGTTGCTTACCGCAGGCGGGACGGTGTTGGGAACAACCAATGAAGGCAACCCTTTTGCCTTCCCGATGCCGGATGGAACGGTATGCGATCGCTCGTCTGACATTATCGCAGGCTACCACCAACTCGGTTTAGACGCCATCATCGGCATTGGCGGGGATGGAAGTCTGGCAATTTTGCGAAAAATTGCCCAACAAGGCAATCTCAATCTGGTAGGAATTCCCAAAACAATTGATAATGACGTGGGAATTACCGAGCATTCTATCGGGTGCGATACTGCGGTTAACATTGCCACAGAAGCAATCGACCGATTGCATTTTACCGCAGCCAGTCACAGTCGGGTAATGATTTTAGAAGTGATGGGACGGGATGCGGGACACATCGCCATCAGTGCCGGAATTTCCGGGGGTGCGGATGTAATTCTGATTCCGGAAATTCCTTATAGTCTGGACAATCTTTGTCAGAAACTCTTTGAACGTCAGGATCGGGGAAAAAACTATTCTTTAATAGTTGTATCCGAGGCAGTGCGTACAGATACGGGTGAGACAGTTACCCGCACCAATCGTTTGGGACAATGTCGATTAGGCGGCATTGGGGATTATTTGGCAGATCGAATTTCTGCTTGTACGGGTGCGGAAACGCGAGTGATTGTTTTGGGACACATTCAACGGGGGGGGACTCCTTCTCCATTAGATCGATTAATTGCTTCTGCTTTTGGAGTAGCGGCAGTTGATTTAATTGCCGAAGGTAAATACGACCATATGGTGGGTTGGCAAAACCGCCAAGTAGTCAGCGTGCCAATTGGGGAAGCAATAGCTCAATATAGAGCAGTAGATCCCAATGGGACTCTGGTTAAAACTGCCAAAGGATTGGGGATTTATTTGGGAGACTAGAGGAATTTTAGATTTGAGATGGCAGATTTTAGATTTAAAAGAACATCTGCCATCTCAAATCTGCCATCTGCAATTTTAAAGTTTTCCCATCTGACTGCTGTTTACAACTTGCTCAACCGTTATCTCTAATTCTGGGAAAGTAGGAGAAACAATGCGTTCATTACCTTTAAAAGCTTGCGCTTGATATTGACCGTCAATTAACTGATATACAAATACTGTAGGAACTTTGGGATTACCAAGATAATTTCTAGAAGCAATAGCTAAATAATCGACAATCCAATATTCAGCTATACCCAGGCGTTGATACTCATCTAATTTATCAATGTAATCATCATCCCAGTTCGTTGAGTTTACTTCTACAGCTAACTGAATTGGTTCGATAAGCGCACCATAAGCCGTCACATTTGAATTCCACAAAGATGCCCTAACTACACTCACATCGGGGTTTCTGCCTTGTTCTTGTCCATTAGCGGTAACAGTTCTGATGAGTATATCTTTGTCAACAATATAGTCGAGTCCCAAACGGTCGATTTCTCTGTCAAAAGATTTGACAATAAATCTGGCTACATTCTTATGCGCTCTAGTTGGTTCTACTCTCACAATTTCTCCATTTACGAGTTCAAAAATACCATAACCGTCTGGATACTGTTCGAGGAATTCTGCAAAAGTTAGTTTTTTGACTGTAGTTGTAATCATAGCGATCGCTCTACTCTTTCTCTAATTACAGTTTTCTCATCTGACTGCTCTGTACAACTTGATCGACGGTTATCTCTAACTTTGGAAAAGTGGGAGAGATAATTCTGTCATTCCTTCTAAATGATGTGGTTTGGTATTGACCATCAACCAACTGATAAACAAAAACTGTAGGTACTTTGGGATTTCCCAGATAACTTCTAGAAGCAATAGCTAAATAATCGACAATCCAATATTCACGAATACCCAGTCGTTGATACTCATCTAATTTGTCAACGTAATCATCATCCCAGTTCGTTGAAGTTACTTCCACTGCTAACTGAATAGGTTCGATCAGCGCACCATAAGCTGTTACATTCGAGTTCCACAGCGATGCACTAACTACGCTCACATCTGGGTTTCTACCTTGTTCTTGTCCATTGGCGGTAAAAGTTCTGATGAGTACAGTCTGATCGGCAATATAGTCAAGGTTTAATCGCCTAATTTCATCATTGAATGACAGCATTAGAAATCTTGCTACATTCTTATGCGCTCTGGTTGATTCTACTCTCACAATTTCTCCATTTACGAGTTCAAAAATCCCATAACCGTCTGGATACTGTTCTAGGAATTCTGCAAAAGTTAGTTTTTTTACTGTAGTTGTAATCATAGCGATCGCTCTACTATTTCTCTAATTCAGGTTTACTGGCTTTTCATCCAATTACCAATTACCAATTACCAATTACCAAGCTAAATTATAAATTTTCCCAGTCCTCTTCAGAGGACTTTCGCTATTAGCCAGGGATTTTAATCTCCGGGCGGGTAGGAGGGTAGGGGAGTAATTCTTACCACTTCAAAAATGCTGCTTCGCTTCCCTGGTCGCGGCGAATTTTCCCATCTTTTTCAAACCAGGCAATAATTTGATCCGTCGTCAAATCTTCAATTGAGATGCCGTATTCTTGGGCAATATGCTTTAACAGCTTTTGAGATGAAATTGTGATTCTGGTTAAAAACTTTTCATGGGAAGCCAATAACGCAGCGTCCACTTTATAAGCTTCTTCCAACGATAAAAACTGCGTTCCTGGTTGTTGTGGTGCGTTCATGTTAATTGCAGATTGCAGATTGCAGATTTTAGATTTATTTTGTTTCTTTCCTAGCCCCTAGCCCCTAATTTGGTAATTAAATAACCGCAGCGATGTTCGCCGTTAATTAACCAGTGGGTGCGTTCTACGGTACAATCGGGCAGGACTAGAGAAAACATTTCTAATTCGTGACCGCAGACGCTGGGGAAGGTTTCGGCAACGTCGGCAATGGCACAATTATGCTCGGTGAACATAAAGCGGGGAGCCGCATCTGGGGAATTATTTGATTCTACCGGATAGTACTCTGCCATGTAGCCTTCGGCTTTGCGAAGTTCGACTAATTTGGCGACGCGATCGCTCAACGATCCGCTACCCACCCGCGACCGATACTCGATCCCCTTGCGTTCCCATTGCTTGCGTAGAATGGTATTCACCTGGTCATACCCCATCGTTTCGGCGAGGGTATCGAGGAGGGAGACGGCAAATTTACCGTGACTGTCGGGGAAGCGATCTCGCCCCTTGCGGCTAAGCTTGTATACATGCTGCGGACGCCCCATCCCCACTTGCACCGTTTGGTACTCGATTAAATCTTCCGCATCTAAGTCCTTTAAATGACGCCGCACCGCTTGCGGGCTAATATCGAGAGAATCTGCCAACTCCTGCGCTGTCGCTTGACCCCGCTCCAGTAAGTGTTGCAGGATGTCCTGTTTGGTGGAAGGTTGCTGAGTAGTCGCCATCATCGCCCCTAAAGTCCTACACCGAGAGCCAAAACGAAAAAAATTCTATTTGACTTTGACAACTTGATTGTTGCTAATGTAGCCTAAAATAGAGTTAAGCAACAAACATGTTGTTTTACTATATTGTAATGTCTCTTTAGTAAGGGTTGGCATCCATCCGCTCAGCTCGCGATAGATGCTCCCAGCCTGACTGCCATCCTTAAGAGAATCGTCTAGAACACGAGAGAACACACGAGAATGAGTCCTACGGTTCAAACATTAGTCAATCAGCCCTATAAGTACGGTTTCGTCACCAATATCGAAACAGATACGATTCCCAAGGGCTTAAACGAGGATGTCGTGCGCCTGATCTCCGCCAAAAAGAACGAACCGGAGTTCATGCTGGAGTTTCGCCTGCGAGCATATCGCCAGTGGCTGAAGATGACCGAGCCAACCTGGCCCCACGTCACCTATCCTCCGATTAACTACCAAGATATTATCTACTACTCTGCTCCCAAGCAAAAGAAAAAGCTCAACAGCATCGAGGAAGTAGACCCCACTCTGCTGGAAACCTTCGAGAAACTGGGTATTCCCCTCTCCGAACAGAAGCGCCTCTCCAACGTAGCGGTGGATGCAATCTTCGATAGCGTCTCCGTCGCGACGACGTTCAAGGAGAAGTTGGCGAAGGAAGGCGTAATCTTCTGTTCCATCTCCGAAGCATTGCAGGAACATCCCGAATTAATCCAGAAATATTTGGGTAGCGTCGTTCCCATCGCGGATAATTATTTCGCCGCCCTCAACTCGGCAGTATTTAGCGATGGTTCGTTTGTTTATATTCCCAAAGGCGTCCATTGTCCGATGGAATTGTCCACCTATTTCCGCATCAATACGGGAGAGTCGGGACAATTTGAACGCACCTTAATTATTGCCGAAGATGACAGCTACGTGTCTTACTTGGAAGGTTGTACCGCCCCCATGTTCGACACCAACCAATTGCACGCCGCCGTCGTGGAATTAGTTGCCTTAAATAACGCCGAAATTAAATATTCCACCGTGCAAAACTGGTACGCAGGCGACGAAAACGGCAAAGGCGGAATCTACAACTTCGTCACCAAGCGGGGATTGTGCCAAGGCGTCAATTCTAAGATTTCTTGGACGCAGGTTGAGACGGGTTCTGCTATCACCTGGAAATATCCTAGTTGCGTGTTAGTGGGAGATAATTCCGTTGGTGAATTTTACTCGGTTGCCCTCACCAATAACAAGCAACAAGCCGATACCGGAACGAAGATGGTACATATCGGCAAAAATACCCGCAGCACAATTATTTCTAAGGGTATTTCTGCTGGTAATTCCAAGAATAGCTATCGCGGTTTGGTGAAATTTGGCCCCAATGCTAAAGGCGCGCGCAACTATTCCCAGTGCGACTCGATGTTGATTGGGGATAACGCCCAAGCGAATACTTTCCCCTATATCCAAGTGCAAAACAACACTGGTAAAGTAGAACACGAAGCTTCTACTTCCAAAATAGGGGAAGAGCAATTGTTTTATTTTGCTCAGCGGGGAATTTCCGCAGAAGATGCTGTTTCAATGATGATTAGCGGCTTCTGTAAAGATGTATTCAATAAATTGCCAATGGAATTTGCCGTAGAAGCTGACAAATTGTTGAGCCTGAAATTAGAAGGCAGCGTAGGTTAATTGTACCCCCACTCCCTCGTTCCCAGGCTCCAGCCTGGGAACGCATTTACGAGGCTCTGCCTCGCTTCTACCTCGCTTCGAGTAAGGAGGTTACTTCCAGTGAAAACAGCAAGTATGGGAATCACTTACGCAGATATAGAACTAATTCGCAGCGATGATTTAGCACTGCTTGACGAAGGATATATTCAAGAAGACCAAATTCGGCGATCTACAGTTAGATCATTAGTAGACAGCGGTGCTTCAATGCTAACTATTCCTGAGTCAATTAAAAACCAACTTCGTCTGCGTAAACTGGATGAAAAACAAGCTGAATTGGCAGATGGAAGTATCATTAACGTAGAAGTTGTTGGCTCTGTAGAGGTGAGGTTTGAGAACAGAATAGCAATTGTTAGTGCGTTGGTGATTCCTGGTGAGGCAGAAGTTTTACTCGGTGCAATTCCAATGCGGGCAATGGATGTTTTAATCGATCCCAAGCAAGAAAGATTGATTGTCAATCCCAAGAGTCCTGACACTGCCAGAATGTTGCTTAAATAGTCTGAGGGTAAGATTACGAACCACAGAGGCACAGAGGGCGCAGAGAAGAGAGATAATCGAGATTTTGGATGGGCATCCAGTTTAATTAATGAACCACGAAGGCGCGAAGGACGCGAAGGAAGAAAGGAAGAAAGATGATTATTGAAAATAGTGAGGTTATCCTATCGGTGAGGGATCTCACTGCGGATGTAGATGGAACGCAGATTCTTAAAGGTGTGAATCTGGAAGTAAAGGCGGGAGAAATCCACGCGATTATGGGGTTGAATGGTTCTGGAAAAAGTACTTTGTCTAAGGTTTTGGCGGGGCATCCTGCTTACGAAGTCACGGGTGGCGAGGTAATTTTCCAAGGGCAAAACCTGTTTGAAATGGAACCGGAAGAAAGGTCGAGGGCAGGAGTGTTTTTGGCTTTCCAATATCCTTTAGAAATTCCGGGTGTGAGCAATTTAGATTTCTTGCGGGTGGCTTATAATTCCCATCGCAAGAGTAAGGGATTGGAAGAATTGGATGCGTTTGATTTCCAAGATTTGGTTGAGCAAAAGCTGGAATTGGTGAAGATGAATCCCAGCTTTCTGGGGCGGAGTGTAAATGAGGGTTTCTCCGGTGGGGAAAAGAAGCGGAATGAAATTCTGCAAATGGCTTTATTAGAACCGAAGTTAGCGATATTGGATGAAACGGATTCGGGTTTAGATATCGACGCGCTGAAAATCGTTGCCAATGGGGTAAATGAACTGGCAAATGCTGAGAATGCGATGTTAGTTATTACCCACTATCAGCGGTTGTTGGATTACATCATTCCCGACTACGTTCACGTAATGGCAGATGGGCGAATTATTCGGACGGGAACGAAGGAATTGGCGCTGGAATTGGAAGCACGCGGTTACGATTGGGTAATGCAAGAAAGTGCGGCTGAGGTGACGGCGTAATGAATACAAAAGTTGCCCCTCGCGATGCTTATTTGCCCGAATTAGTTAATCAATGCCGCAAGCTGGGAAAGGCGAAGCGGGAAGCTTGCGCCCACGGTTTAAAAGATGTGCGCGACGCCGCTGTTGAATATGTCCTGGCGAGTAAATTTCCTACTACAAAGGATGAGGAATGGCGGTTTACGGATATATCCCCAATTTTGGATATTCCTTTCCAAGTTCCCGATGTTAATCGCGAATCTTCCCTCAAATTATCCGATCTCACTTTACCTGTGAGGGATAAGAATGCTTTGCCGTTGCGAATTGTATTCGTGAATGGTTATTATGTACCCTCGCTATCCTCAGTAGAAGCGTCGCTGCTACCAACTTTGGGGATGGAATTTTTTGCGGGTAACTTAACCCAAGCACCCGGAAATTATAGCGATCGCATCCGAGAACATCTCTCCCAATCCCAAGAATACCACGATGTATTCGCGGCGTTAAATATGGCGGGGTTAGTCGATGCGGCGGTAATATATGTACCCAAAAACCAGGCAATTGAAACGCCTATCCACATCCTCTATGTAGCGATGCCTGGAGAGACACCAATCCTATCTTTACCCCACTGTTTAGTAATTGCCGAACCGGGTAGCAGCATCACCTTCGTTGAAGATTATACGGTTATCGGTAAAGGCGCGACTTTTACCAACGCAGTGACGCAAGTTTGGGTGGGAGAAAATGCTTCGGTTAACCACACTCGCCTGCAACGAGAAAGCGGGGAAGCGTATCACGTGGGACTGAGTGCGATCGCGCAAGCCCGCGATAGTCGCTATACTTGTAATGCGATTAGTTTGGGCGGCAAAATCTCCCGCCACAATCTAGAAATTTTGCAGACAGGCGAACAAACTGAAACCAATCTCAACGGTTTGACAATGATTGCTAACGAACAGTTAGCAGATACCCACAGCGCGATTAAACTTACCAAACCTCACGGCACTACAAACCAAATTCATAAGTGCATTGTCGCCGATAAAGCCCACGGCGTATTTAACGGTAAAATCTTCGTTCCCAAACCGGCACAACTCGCCAACGCCGCGCAATTAAGCCGCAATTTGTTACTTTCTCCCAAAGCGAGAGTCGATACCAAACCCCAGCTAGAAATTACCGCCGATAACGTCAAATGTTCCCACGGCGCAACGGTGAGTCAATTAGAAGACGATGAAGTCTTTTACCTGCAAAGTCGCGGATTAAATCAAGACGACTCCCGCAACCTTTTGATTAACGCCTTCGCTGCGGAAATTCTCAATCGACTCCCCATAGCTTCTCTACGGGAAACCCTCTATTCTGCCGTAAACTTAATGAAACGGTAATCGCTAATGGCTAATGGCTAATGGCTAATAAAAAAATATTAACCCATTAGCAATTAGCAATTAGCAATTAGCAATTACCAATTAGCAATTAGCAATTACCCAACCATGACTGTTACCAAAGAAAAAACCTTAGCCGATAAAGTCCGTGCTGACTTCCCGATTTTGCACCAAGAAGTCAACGGCAAACCATTAGTTTACCTCGACAACGCCGCCACCTCTCAAAAACCATTGGCGGTGCTAAATGCGATTAAAGACTATTACGAACAATATAATTCCAACGTCCATCGCGGCGTTCACACCCTCAGCGCCAAAGCAACAGACGCTTATGAAGCAGCGCGGGTAAAAGTAGCTAAATTTGTCAACTCTGCTTTAACAGAAGAAATTATATATACCCGTAACGCTTCCGAAGCAATTAACTTAGTCGCTTATGCTTGGGGAATGACAAACCTCCAGCGGGGAGATGAAATTATCCTCACCGTAATGGAACACCACAGCAACTTAGTTCCCTGGCAATTTGTCGCCCAAAAAACCGGCGCGGTGTTGAAATTTGTCGAACTGAATCAAAACGAAGAATTCGATTTAGAACAGTTCAAAAAACTGGTATCCGATAAGACAAAATTAGTCTCCACCGTGTATGTTTCCAACACCTTGGGATGCATCAACCCGGTGAAAGAGATTTGCGCGATCGCTCACCATTACGGAGCGAAGGTATTAATTGATGCCTGCCAAGCCGCCCCCCACATGCCCCTAAACGTGCAGGATATCGACTGCGATTGGCTCGTAGCTTCGGGTCACAAGATGTGCGGCCCCACCGGGATCGGCTTCTTATACGGAAAACAAAATATACTGCGGGCGATGCCGCCGTTTTTGGGTGGTGGCGAGATGATTGCGGATGTGTTTTTAGAGCGTTCTACCTATGCCGATATTCCGCACAAATTTGAAGCGGGGACACCTGCTATTGCAGAAGCGATCGCGCTCGGTGCAGCAGTAGATTATCTTACTAACATCGGCATGGACAAAATCCACGCCTACGAAGCCGAATTGACTGCATATTTATGCGAGAAATTGCAGCAAATTCCCACAATCAGAATTTACGGGCCAAAACCAGATCAAAATGGAGAAGGTAGAGCCGCACTCGCTGCATTTACGGCGGGAGAAGTTCATCCTCACGACTTGTCCACAATGTTAGATCAGTCTGGGATTGCGATTCGTTCTGGGCATCATTGTACGCAACCTTTACACCGTTATTTGAACGTGGCGTCTACTGCGAGGGCGAGTTTGTATTTCTACAACACGCGGGAAGAAATTGATGCGTTTATTGCAGCGTTGAAGGAAACAATCGAGTTTTTTGGCGGGATGTTTGGATGATATTGAGTTTGAAATGATACCAAATCCGGATTAACAACCCCCCTTACTCTTATAGACCGCGCAGGCGGTCTTTGTTTGTGTAGCCGCGACTTTAGTCGTTAGGCATAAAGTTTCAGAAGTTAGGTTTCGCAGAAGTTACCCGACTTCTTTGCATTTTAGAATAGGAAAAGGGCGAATGCATTCTGATACCAAATTTGCTTCCAATATCCTTTTTTTTATCCCCACCCTTAAGGGTGGGGCTACACAAACAAAGCCCGCCTGCGCGGTCTATAAAATTTTGCTTCCAACATCCTTTTTTTTATCCCCACCCTTAAGGGTGGGGCTACACAAACAAAGCCCGCCTGCGCGGTCTATAAAATTTTGCTTCCAACATCCTTTTTTTTATCCCCACCCTTAAGGGTGGGGCTACACAAAC
>NZ_BLAY01000104.1 GCF_020521235.1 Microseira wollei NIES-4236
TAATACAGTGGGGATGGACAGCGCCTCACTCAAAAATGCGTTAAATTCTGCCCCAACCAGGGCAGTAACAACGAAGCAGGAAGCCCGCGTTCTATCTGTACTCAGATGAACGTCGGGAGGATGTCACTCGATAGGGCAAAATTTGTAGGCGCGGGTTGTACCAATAACTCTTCAATTGAGGAAAAATAAATCCTATGGAAATTAGACCACCCCTGCCACCCTTTACACTAGAAACTGCTCTAGCCAAAGTTCAAGCAGCAGAAGATGCTTGGAATACCCGCGATCCGGAACGAGTAGCCTTAGCTTACACCGAAGATTCTCAGTGGCGCAACCGTGCCGAATTCTTCAGCGGAAGGGAAGAAATAAAGGCTTTCTTGAGACGAAAGTGGGCAAAAGAACTAGATTATCGTTTGAAGAAAGAACTGTGGAGTTTCACAGAGAATCGGATTTCTGTTTGGTATCGCTCCTATGGTAACGAACAGTCAGGAACCCCACGGCTATAAGCCGGGGGCTTGAATAAAGCCCAAACCTGACCAGCCTAAGACTAAAGAAGTCTCCGTTTAGAGCAAGAGTTAAAATTCCTACCTACAAATGCCCGAACCAGTTTGTAGCACTAGAATCCAAGAATTAAACATCTGTACAAGGGTTAAGGAAGTGTTCTTGGGAAAGTACCGACTCTAAACATTGGCGAGGTTCACATTACCCCGAAAGGGAGATTAAAACTCATGTTTGTGTTTGTCTTAGACAGTTTCAGAAGACCTTTAAATTCAACCCATCCAGCTAGAGCAAGGAAACTGCTTAATTCTGGAAAGGCATCTGTCTTTAAAAGGTATCCATTCACGATTATTTTGAAGGAGGAAGTGGCAGAGCCAAACAATCAAGAACTAAGGATTAAAATTGACCCCGGAGCAAGAACAACTGGCATTGCTATTGTGCGAAATGAAGTTGTTTTGTG
Source organism: Microseira wollei NIES-4236 (assembly GCF_020521235.1). Taxonomy (GTDB): domain Bacteria; phylum Cyanobacteriota; class Cyanobacteriia; order Cyanobacteriales; family Aerosakkonemataceae; genus Microseira; species Microseira wollei. The sequence goes on from NZ_BLAY01000104.1 coordinate 956, forward strand.
GGCAGCAGAACTGACTCATAGGGGGTTTCAGATTCGAGAAGCCTTAACGTCCAGGAGACAGTTAAGAAGTTCTCGCAGAAATCGCAAAACTCGTTATCGCCAAGCTCGGTTTAACAATCGTCGGCGCTCTGATGGATGGTTGCCACCCAGTTTATTGAGTCGAGTCAGCAACATTCTGACTTGGGTTAAACGGCTATCGCGGTTGTCGCCAATCACTGCAATTTCAACTGAATTAGTTCGCTTTGATACCCAGTTAATGCAAAACCCAGAAATCTCTGGAATAGAGTATCAACAAGGGTTGCTGACTGGTTATGAGTTAAGGGAATATATGCTTGAAAAATGGCATCGTCGTTGTGCTTATTGCAGCGCTACCAACACCCCTCTTGAGATTGAGCATATCATTGCCAAGTCAAAAGGGGGGTCTAATAGGGTGTCTAACCTAACCTTGAGTTGCACAAAATGCAACCAAAAAAAAGGCAACAAACCAATTGAGCAATTCTTAAAAAATCAACCTGATTTGCTCAAATCAATTCTCACAGGAACCAAGCGTCCGTTAGCCGATACAGCAGCGGTGAATGCTACTCGTTGGAATCTTTTTAATAAATTAAAAATTCTGGGACTGCCTGTAGAAACGGGGACGGGGGGTAGAACAAAATACAATCGCTGTCGTCAAAATCTGCCTAAAACTCATTGGTTAGACGCTGCGAATGTAGGTGCATCAACGCCGGACACTTTAAAAGTTTTGGTATCAAACCCCCTGGCTATCAAGGCAACAGGATATGGTAATCGTCAGATGTGTGGAACCAATGCCTTTGGCTTTCCGATTCGTCATCGTTCAAACAATAAAAAGCACTTTGGTTTTAAAACTGGCGACATCGTTAAAGCTGTTGTTACCAAAGGCAAAAAGGTTGGTTCTTATGTTGGTCGTGTTCTCTGTCGGGCAACAGGTAGTTTCGACATCACAACGGCTACAGGTCGAGTAGCTGGAATTAGTTACAAATACTGTTCATTTATTCATAGGAGCGATGGTTATTCCTATCAATAATGATTCGCAAGCCGCTCGGTTGTTTATGTAAATCGTAATATGATATTATATAATGTAATTATTTTCGCTTTTCTATCAATACTGCCAAAGAGAAAAAACAATGATCCAGCCAATCATTTTAGAAAAATTAGAAGAACTCCCCGAACCTCTTCAAACAGAAGTGCTTCATTATATTGAGTTTTTGATAGAGAAACACGCTAAAAACTCTACCCAAGAAAAGCCGCCGAAAAAGCGTCGTGTTGCTGGAACAATGAAAGGAATGTTTGTTCTGCCACTGCCAGATGACTTTGATGAGCCGCTTGAGGATATGATATCATGTCGGGTTGCATCGGAATTACAGCAGTAGGGGCACGGCGGCAGTAAGCTTTGTCGCCAGCAGAAAGTTCCTCTCTTGCCGTGCCCCTACTAATGATTCAGATGTAAACGGATTCGATATGAGACAATATATGGAATCAATAGATTGCTATTGGATACTCATACTTTTATCTGGTTTGTCTAAAATTTAAAGGAGAGTAAAAAATGACTAGAGAAACTGTTATATTGAAAAATGTTGAAAAATTGCCTGAATCTGTCAAACAGGCAGTTCTTGACTATACAGAATTTCTTGTAAACCGATACAGGGAGGAGGTTCCTAAAACGGAAAAAGCTGCCAAGCGAGGCGGGCTTGGAATTTGGAAAGGTAAAATCTGGATGGCTGATGATTTTGATGAAACTCTCGAAGATTTAAAGGTCAAGTACATCCAAAGGAATCTCTAACGCCTCTGCAATTTGCTCATCGCTTAAGCCAAACTTCCGTAATTTATCAATTGTTTTAATCTTAATTTGATTCTGGCTCTGCTGCTGGGAATCAGTATTTACAGGCTCACTTTTTTCTGGAGTAGGAGTGGAGGTATCAGGGCAACTGTTGATGGAACCAATACCTATAATGTTTTGATGACGAGTGTGTTTAATACCAAAAGTTATATTTACATTTATTTGCCGTTATAATACAGATTCCAGATTACTTTTCTTAACTTGTTCGCCAAAAATATCAGATAACATTTGCAAAAGTTCGTGACTGACTTTTTTAACGTGCTGGGTGCTATAACCATAAGTTTCTGAAACATCAGCATACTTTTGACCCTTCAGTATTCCCGCGATAATCCTCCGTTGTAAGTCATTGAGATGCTTGCCTGTGCTGGCGTAGACAGCTTCATCAACAAATTGCAATATCTGAGGAATGTCCATAGGTGGGCAAATGGGATAGCTATGGTTACTATACCCAACTTTTTCCCACTTTTTCCCACTTTTCTGCCTCGCCTCCCAATTATCTATCCGAATTGGAGAAAGATCCAACTTTTTCCAACTTTTTCTGCTTTTCAGTTGTTGAGCGAGCGGTCTAATATTTACAATTAATCACAATAAGGCATTGGCCATGCCCCATGCCTCAGAGTGTCGCATTCCGCTCTAGGTGGAGACGGTTGGCAAACTTCATCGCAGTTCAGCAGGACATTACCTGTTTATCACTACCTGCATATCATTACATATTTAGGCTACCAACTTTCTTAATTAAGAAATCACGGTTTAATGTATGAGTGACAACAAACAGCAAGATGGGAGCGACAACAAACAGCAAGGTAACTTCTGGAAAAGCTTGCCCGGTATTATTACAGCTTTAGGCGGAGGTGTAGGTATTGCAGCGATTATTACAGGTATTATTTCAGCTCAACAAGCACTATTTCCCCAAAGTTCCAAACCAAGTCCAACATCAACAACACCAGATACCCCAACACCAACGCCGAAGTTAGAGAATCCGAATCCGTTCAAGGTTTATCCTACGAGTCCAAAAGGCACACGCTTTACCAATAACCAATCTTCTACCAAGACGTATCGTTTCTTTGCTAAGGGTACTTGGTCATATAACCCTGGAGTCAAAAAAAAGTACGGTGCCGAGGGAGATACCAATTATACAGAAGCTAAAGGTTACAAGTTGCCTGGTGTTGCAGAGGAATCTTTGATAGTTCGTCGTCAGAACGGTTCTTATCAATACGTGGGAGCTGAAAAAGCATTAACATTAGACGCGGTCGAATCAGTTTGGTTCACGATTAATGAGGCTAACGATGGGCAAGGTGAAAAGTATAATGATAATACTGGTTTTTTAACTGTGGAGTGGGAATGCGAAGATTGTAAGCCGTGACTTTTTGTAGTAGATAGTTCTGCTCTACCTCTACCAGTATACTGACGATCGATATAGGTGCAGAGTAAGAGGGAAGGCATTCACTTTTCGCAAGTACGAAGGAGAGATGATTGGATCTTATCACCTTTGTTTCTGCGTAGACAAACCCGGTTTCTTTGCGTAAGTCCTGAAAAAATATAACCGACCTTTCCCAGAAAGTTTTCCTCAAATGTACAGCAGAGCTTTGGATTACAGAGCGAAAATGTATTTCAACGTAGAAACCAAATTTATGGTTCCAGTTTTTGGACATAGACTGGACATGGTGTAAGCGTATTGAGCAAAGATTGGTCTGCTGTCCAGAATTCGGCAGATTCTAGCTCGGCGACTGCTAGAAAAGCAGCATCATAGAGAGTTGCTAGGGAAAACTGTTCGGCAATTTCATAAGTTTTTGCGCGGATAATGTCGCTATCAAGGTAGTCAACAGGCATTTGGCAGAAGTCATCATAAAATCCTCTCGCCTGCGCTGGGGTAATTGCTCCCAACCTCACTTTTTTTCGCAACACTGAGCCAACTTCAGCCCATGCAAATGCTGGTGCAACCAAACGCACATTCGATGTCAGTAAGGGAAGGATCAAGTTTCTGGCTTGGGGTTGCAGTGTCTCAGGTACAAGATAAGGAATCCAAACACTGGTGTCGATACACTTAGTCACGCCGTCCCTCACCTGCTCGCAGCTGACGAATCAAGTCCACTGAACTTGATTGAATACCTGTTGCGGCTTCTACTTCGGCACTACGAGCCACTATGCGCTGATGCGCTCTTAGACTTCGCCTTCGTCGCACCTCACGGGCGATCGCTTCTACAACCATCTCGTTAAAAGACTCGCTGCCCTCTCGCAACTGCCTTGCTTGCTCTAGCAAGTCGGCAGGTATGCGGATAGTTACAGCTTCTCGTTCCATATTTGCAACCTCTGCAATCAGGACATGACATCATATATTGTAACTATCTTCTCCATAGTTTGACGCTCCAGGATAGCAGCCTCTAACTCTGGGATTGCTCTAGCCGAAGGCTTGCAGGCCGTCTTGGCAGCGGGAAAATAAATAAAGCTTATATACCCTACGGGTAAACCTGATATGTAAATTAATGGATATTTTTGCTTATGCTTCGGTAATTTATCTTAAGATTGTCGTAAGATTTGATCACCGCCCAAAAAAACTAGCTGACAAAAAGTCTTCAGGAGGATCGTTATATGGCGCTTGTACCCATGCGGCTGCTGCTGGATCACGCGGCTGAGAACGGATATGGCATCCCAGCATACAACGTCAACAACATGGAGCAGATCCAAGCGATCATGAAGGCTGCCCATGAGACAGATAGCCCCGTGATTCTGCAAGCTTCTCGTGGCGCTCGCTCCTATGCAGGAGAAAATTTCCTCCGCCACTTGATCTTGGCTGCTGTGGAAACCTACCCCCACATCCCCATCGTGATGCACCAAGATCACGGCAACGAACCCGCTACCTGCTATACGGCGCTGAAGAATAACTTCACCAGCGTCATGATGGACGGCTCCTTAGAAGCCGATGCCAAGACTCCTGCTAGTTACGAGTACAACGTTCGCGTCACCAGCGAAGTGGTAAAAGTTGCCCACGCCATCGGTGCTAGCGTAGAAGGCGAACTCGGTTGTTTGGGTTCTCTGGAAACCGGCATGGGTGAAGCAGAAGATGGACACGGCTTTGAAGGCGCACTGTCTCACGACCAACTGCTGACCGACCCCGACCAAGCTGTTGACTTCGTAGAACAAACTCAAGTAGATGCTCTGGCTGTAGCAATTGGCACCAGCCACGGCGCTTACAAGTTTACCCGCAAACCCACCGGGGAAATCTTGGCAATCAGCCGGATTCAAGAAATTCACGATCGCTTGCCCAATACCCACTTGGTAATGCATGGTTCCTCTTCGGTGCCAGAAGATTTGCTCGCTTTAATTAACCAGTACGGCGGTGCAATTCCTGAAACCTACGGTGTACCTGTTGAAGAAATTCAAAAAGGCATCAAGTCTGGTGTTCGCAAGATCAATATCGACACCGACAACCGTTTGGCTATCACCGCTGCGGTACGGGAAGCGCTGGCTAAAAATCCCAAGGAATTTGACCCCCGTCACTTCCTCAAGCCTTCGATCAAGTACATGCAGAAGGTTTGTGCTGACCGCTATCAGCAATTTGGCACCGCTGGCAATGCTAGCAAAATCAAGCAGATTTCTCTGGAAGATTATGCTGTTAAGTATGCCAAGGGCGAATTGGCTCAGCAAGTTAAGAAAGCTGTTGGTGTTTAATTCGCAATCAATTAGCCAGTTTTTCTGGCTGGTTTAGTTTTAAAATGGGTGGCTTTTTAGCTGCCCATTTTTGTTGGAATTGTAGCGATAAAACAATATAGCGGATTGCTTGCTGAGTGAGGTACACCTTCGTTTGTGTAGCGGCACCCTTAAGGGTGCCGCTACACAAACGAAGCGATAACGCTGTACCTCACAAGGGCTGCAAGCCGCTGTAGATGGCGGACAAGATGCACAATTGAAACTTGATTATGCATCTGGCGTTCTCAGCAATGTTTCTGCCCACTGATATCATGTCCGCGAGAGATCAGTTGTGTATAGTTGATTGTGCGAAAAAGCGTTTTTTCTCCCCCATCCCCTTTGCTCCCCCATCCCCTTTGCTCTCCAAACGCAACCGATGCAACCGGACACGATATGACTATCGGCTTCGGAAAGTGGTGGTTGTGGTGGCTGGGTATAATCGATTGCTAAATGATACCGCCCTTTTTCGTAAACGCGGTTGAGCAAGGGCTGTAAATCTAAAATTGGTTCCACCTCACCCACAGAGAGGGGAATCGGCACGGGTGGGATTGGTTGCCGCAAACTGAAGGCATACAATTCTCCGGTGGGTCGGCGTTCGCGAAGCGTCTCCGAAGGAGATTCGCCCCGACAAATTAAAATGCGATAATCGCCCAAGTTTTCACTTTTGATGGGAAAGGGTTTTCCACCCCCCAGCAGATCGATTTCAACTAGATGAGTAGTAGTGGTTAAAACTTGATTTCGCTTGCGTTCGTAGGCTATGCGCCCTTCACCGGAACGCTTATTTTTGGGAGACAAAAGTTCGATTGTCGTAACGACAATACCTGTGGCAACTTCTCGAATTTCGAGATACCGTTCGTTCGCTTCTTCTGCAATTGGAACTGTCACCTTTTGAGGTTGAACTGACAATGACAGAGTCACAATGGATGAGGTGGGTTCTGCCGTTCTGCCAGTTAGTACTGCGACATCGGAAATGCCAACTAAAACGCTTTCTGTATCGCTGCTGAAGTAAGTCCGCTTTTCTATTTCGAATCGATATTTCTCGCTGAGACGATCGACCAAGTCATCTGCGATCGCTACAATTAAACGGTTATGCACCGCTGACCATAGTTCTGGATTCTCGAGGTAGGGGTTCATTCCAGGAAAGGGCGACGCAAGTGGACATCCAGTAGTCAGTGAGATATATCTATGGTACTGGTAGCCACCACCGACAACATCACTCCTAAAGCCACCCGGTAGGGTCGAGAGAGGTTATTACTAGCCTCTCCCTCCCATCCGAAACCTTGCTTGCGAGTTTCCCCGCTCAAAGCTAACCCTAAGTCCAAATCCGACCCCGACGAAATGGTGGATCTGGCTCAGTTCTGGCAGCACGCTCTTTCTTCACTTGCTCGCACCAAAAACCGTAATCTTCAAGTCCAGTTGACAAACTAGAAACTTTAATTGTTTCTGCTGGTTTTTCAGAGAGAGGTGCTTTGTTTGCTTCTGTTTCGCTCGATTGTGGGGAAGTTTTGTCTTGTTTTTTAGTCATAATTTGTTCCACTCCTAATTCAACATGAAATTGTCAACCGATAGGTTTCGTTATTATCTTTGTACATCCCTATCGATACAGCGGCTTGCAGCCCTTGTGAGGTACAGCGTTTTCGCGCCTTTTGTGTAGCGGCAGCATTAATGCTGCCGCTACACAAACCAAGGTGTACCTCATCCGACTGAAATCCGCTGTAAATCATTTTCGGGATGCTAATTAATGCTGGAATCGGCGAGCGGTCAAACGCTAGGACTGACTGCAACGATGGGATTCTCTGTGTCATATCATTGCCACTGAAAATTGATTAGCTCAAAATCTACTCATCGAACAATACCAACTACCACAGGAAGATTTAAGTTGTTGATAACTTCTGTAGGCAAATGCGGCTGGATCGTTATAATTTGCACCGTGCAATAAATCCATGCGAATACTTACCAAATCTTCCTCTCTACCGTGAATCACATCAACGGAACGATGAGGATAGATAATATCAGGTCTTTTTACTGGTGGAGACTGTTTTGGTAATCTCATTTTTTCCTCTCTAACTCAAACACTTTTTCTTGGCTTTGGTTGGGTTTCACTTTGTTTAACCTGAGATCTGGCACCATTCTCAATAATCGGGAGGCAGAGCCTCCAGACCCTCGTTCCCAGGCTCAGCCTGGGAACGAGATATCGAGGCTCCGCCTCGTTGTTAATACTGGTGCAAGATCTGAGTTTAACCCAACCTACTTGAACTACTTGAACCTATTAATAAGGACTAGACCAAGAACGTACTTCGCCCAAGGTAACGGGAATCAAGTCGCTGACATCTATGGTAAAGCGGAATACCTTTTTGGCGCGGCGGCTATTTTCAGGGTCGAAGAATTTCAGTTTCACATCCCAACAATCGCTATCCATGCGGCAGAAGGGACTTTTTTCGACTGTAATGCTATCTAATTCCATGCCTTCAGCGACAGCAGTAGCAAAGGTGGTTGCAGCTTGGAAAGCATTCGTCGCGGCAAAGTTTAAGGCTCTATCTTGAGAGGTTGTGCCTAAGTTCCGCAAATCGTAATAAATCCGATTCAAGAAACTGCTGAGGGTACGGCGAATCGCTTCTTCTTGGGCGTCTGTGGCTGTTGCTTGTACAGTTTGAATCGCTGCATTTACCAGGTTATTAACTTTCCAGCCGTAAAGTCCGCGAATATTAGAAACTTCGACGACCGGGACGACTTGCCCAGAAAATAGCTTGACGCTGCGGCCTGATAAAATGCCAGGGATGCTGACTCGTTCTACATAATTGTCATCATTTTCTGGTTGGATTTGTCCTGAGAGTAGTTGTTGCAAGACTGCATAACTATCTCTGGCAAAACCGCCTACGGGTTCAATGGCATAAATCGGAGTTAATTCTATATTTAACGTCCAAATTAAAGCTTTGGCTTCGGAAAGATTTTCGCCTAAATAATCCACCATCTGCCGCGCATCGTAGGGATTGGCAGGAATTGTAGTATTGTCAATGGTGATTCCTGGCATTAGTTGCTTGAAAGAGTCGCGTCTTGCTTCTGAGCCGAAGTCATAACCGAGAGTTCCCAAAGTATAAACTAAGTTAGCATTGGCAAGTTCGCTGGGGGCTTGGCTGGCAGTAATGTAATGGGAATCGCGATTTGACATGGCATTCTGTTTGGGGGTAGAGGAATTAGTAAATGAGGGTGGGTTAAAGGTAGTTATAGGTGTTGGTGTTGGTGCAGATGCTACCACTTCAGCCGGTTCGACGGCAAGTTCTGGGGCTGGGATATCGGTTGGGACAGTGACTTGGGTGCCACCACAGCCACAACCAGAGGCAGCAACGGATTCTAATTCTTCTGACACGGTTTCTCCTATCAGATATTGCAAAGCGCCAGGAATATTTAATTTGCCAACTAAACAGCGACGGGTATCTTCACTTTCGGTTGGAGAACAGGGTAGGGCAGTTTCCAGCAAAGCTTTCCTAACTTTTTGGGGGTCGGGTTTTTCTCCCTGTTGGAGTTGCAAACTCAGAAGTAAGGCGGCTACTCCGGTGACAATTGGAGTGGCAAAGCTGGTGCCGCTGAGTTGGATTGTACCACCTCCAGGTTGCGCTCCTAAAATATTTTCTCCCGGAGCGAGGATGCCTTGGTTTTGATAAAGTTCTCCCCAGTTGCTAAAGTCAATGGGTTTTCCCCGTTCGTCCATTGCGCCTACTGCTAGTACAGTTGGTAGAGCAGCGGGTACGTGCAAGCATTCGCAACCATCGTTTCCAGCAGCAGCAACAATTAAAACATTGTTTTCATTGCACAGTTGCACGGCTTTCTCTAACCAGCCTTCAGCTTCGCCCCAGTCTGTGAGTTGTCCGCCACTGATATTAATGATGTTAGCTCCAGCATTGATGGCTTGTTCGATCGCGCGGGATAAGTCTAGTTGCGATAGCTTTAGTCGCTCATCGGCAAAGACGGGAACTATTAAACCGCGACATTTTGGCGCGATTCCCCGCACGGGAGAACCGGGTTGACCAAAAATAATGCTGGTAACGTGGGTGCCGTGTAAGGACATAGAACCATCGGCACTAGCTTCTCCGGCAACTAGGGTAGGCAGTCGCGTTAAGTTTGCATCTGCAAAACAAGGGTGATTTTGGTCAACAACTCCATCAAGGACAGCGATGCAAATGGTGGATTCGCCTTGAGTTTTTGCCCATAGTTTTTCTATTCCTGGGATTTGTTTGAGGTTGGGCATTTATTTAAAAAATGCTTGGGCAATCTAAGTTACTGATATTACTATGAGTGGCGATCGCTGTACCACTTTTTTACAAAAGTTAAAATTTTTTGTCTTTGTGTAGCGATCGATTATTTTCCTACCTGAAAACAGCCTGCTAAATAGTTAACAAACTTTACTTTTATCGGTCTTGACAAGCAGGCAGGTTGAGTCAATAATTAACCCAAATCCTGTTTTGAGCAATTAAAAAGCGCTTTTCCCTACATACCTCCAGGCATCTTCGGCAACCCAAAAGGAGAAATCCCATCATGGACAACAAAAAATTGATGCCCCAACAAGCACAACCCGTTAACCGCATTACCACTGGACAACTGCCCAGTGAACTGGCAGAACTGTCAGAAGAAGCTCTCTCCTGGGGTGGAAGTGCATCAGTACTACCAACAGGCACGGCACATCGATGGGGGAGTGGAGAAAGAATGAAGTTTTCTTAACTTCCTTTGGCGAATTGCATTTCTTGTTTAATGGATCGTCTAGGTGACAAATAGCTTTTTCCTACATCCCAAAAGCCGTCGCCTCGTCAAACAGTCTTCTCTCACACAGAAGCGGTCAGACCCACCGACTGAGGGCCGCCTCGATCACGGGACACCAATCAATTTATCTAAAAAAGGAAAATCTCATCATGGACAACAAAAAATTGATGCCCCAACAAGCACAACCCGTCAACCGCATCACTACTGGACAACTGCCCAGTGAACTGGCAGAACTGGACGAAGAAGCTCTCAGCGATAGTGCATCAGTACTAGCAAGTTCGCCATGCAACTGGGCGGGACCGCTCTGTTCATATGACGGAGAAGACGCGGAATAGGTTCCCGCTCTACCTGCGTCTCAAAATTTTCTCAAACATGTCTTTTCTCCTTTCTAGGAGCCTGATTCGCCAGTATGAATCGCTCGGCAACTGCCCGTACTTCGGGGGTTTCGGATACCTGGCACCGATGGGAAGATGACAGAGTAGGGGCAGAAGAAGGAGGGGTAGTTCCTTCTTCTTCTTTCCTCCCTTTGCCTCCTTTGAGGTTGAAGCCAGCTAGGAATTTATTTCCCCAGTGGCACTTTCTAGCTGGCTTACTTTTCGGGTTGTAGCGGTGACAAAATCCGCGATATTTCCGGGCGCAGTCTTCCAGGCTGTTACCCAATTGCAAAAAAGCTGGATGCCATTGAGTTAAGCCATCATTGGTAAGCTGGTCGTAACTGCCATAGTTGCTGAACTCGTAGAAGAAACCAGAACGCATTTTTGCAGCTTTGGGGTTGCCGTGAATGTAGCGCAAGGTGTTGAGCGCCCGTTCTCGATCTGAAGCGGGAAAGCCCTCACAAAAATATCGCTTCTCCCAGAAGTGTCCCGTGCGCTTCTGCATCCGGTTAAAGCACATCGCAGTAATGATAGAGAATCAATTCCTGTGTTGCCCAAGCCCGCCCGGAAATAAATTTCCGGGCTAATAGCGAAAGTCCATTGAAATGGACTGGAAGATTAATCAAGTTCAAAGGCTTTTAGCGAAAGTCCATTGAAATGGACTGGAAGATTAATATTTAGTCCACTTGAGTGGACTTTAGCTATTAGCCAGGGATTTGAATCCCTGGCGGGCTGTGAGACTGGTGCAAGATCTGAGTTCAATCAAATAAATATAGATTAGATGTAACAATGAAAAATCCCCAAATTAAACCTCATTTTCGCGTCGAAATCATTGAACCAAAAACGGTCTATTTACTTAGTGAATATGCCACCCATGCCCTGACAGGGGGACTCTACTGCCAGATTTTGCCCCTACTCAATGGTGAAAATACCCTAGAAGAGGTGATTGGGAAGCTTGATGGGCAAGTGCCACCCGACCATATTTACTGCGTCCTCGATCGCCTCCATGCCAAAGGCTACCTCACGGATGCCGCACACAACCTGACCCGCGAAGCCGCAGCATTTTGGAGTTTACTCAATGTAGAACCGCAAGTAGTGAGTCAGCGCTTACCGCAAACTCAGGTGTTGGTGAGTGCGATTGGAACTGTTGACCCCCAACCTTTAATTGAGTCGTTACAGGCGATCGGACTCAGAGGGGAGATGGGGAGATGGGGAGATGGGGAGATGGGGGGAGATAGTTCCCTATTAGACCTCTCCAACAAAGAATCTCAAAGGCAGGCAGGATGCCTACCCCACAAGAGTTTCTGGAGAGGTCTATTGGTGGTGATGACGGATGATTATCTCCAACCGGAATTGAGCCAAATTAATCAGAAAATGGTGCAAGCCCAACAACCTTGGTTACTGGTGAAACCGAGCGGTGGTATGCTGTGGCTGGGGCCGATTTTCCATGCCGGTGAAACAGGATGCTGGGAATGTCTGGTGCAACGGTTACGCGGCAATCGGGAAGTGGAAACCTCAGTATTGCAGCAGCAGGGACAGGAACAGGGGTGTTTACCGACTGCGTTTGCGGGATTGCCTTCGACGCAACAGGCGGCGATCGGATTAATAACTACAGAAATTGCTAAATGGTTGGTAAAACAGTACGTACCGGAATCGAATATTCCCACATTAGCCGGAAAGATCGTCACCCTGGATCAGCTCAATTTCAGTCAGAAAACTCACACGCTTTCCCAGCGTCCTCAATGTTCTGCTTGTGGTAATCCCGATTTAATTAGTCAGCAACTCAATCAACCCCTTGCCCTTACCAGTCGGAAAAAGCTATTTACTCAGGATGGCGGACATCGTGCTTTTACGCCAGATCAGATTCTGCAACGCTACGAACATTTAATCAGTCCGATTACCGGAGTCGTCACCAGTCTAACCAGGGCATCCGATCCCAATAATCCTTTGATCCATACTTATAGCGCCGTTCATGCGTTTGGTTCTTCTTCTAACTTGAATAAGCTGCGGAAATCGCTGCGACACAAAAGCGGCGGTAAAGGGAAAAGCGATCGCCAGTCCCAAGCAAGCGGATTTTGTGAAGCCGTTGAACGCTATTGTGGAATTTATCAAGGTGACGAACCGAAAATTAGCGCTACATTTGCCGAATTGGGAGAGCGAGGGATTCATCCTTACCGATGTTTGCTGTTTAGCGATCGCCAATATCAAAATCGAGAAGAGTTGAATCAAAAAGCGATCGTCGATCATGATTGGATTCCCAAACCTTTCGATGAAACGCAAACAATTGACTGGACTCCCGTTTGGTCGCTCACCGAACAAACCCACAAATATCTTCCCACAGCCTTTTGCTATTACAACTACAAACTTCCCAAAGAGCATCGTTTCTGTTTTGCCGATTCTAATGGAAATGCTGCTGGAGGTACGATCGAAGATGCGATTCTGCAAGGTTTTCTGGAACTGGTGGAACGCGATAGCGTTGCCCTCTGGTGGTACAATCGGATTCCCCGTCCCGGAGTAGATTTAGCCAGCTTTAACGAACCTTACCTGCTGGATTTACAACAGTGGTATCAAAGTCAGCAACGGGAATTGTGGGTTTTAGATTTAACCGCCGACTTAAACATTCCCGCCTTTGCTGCCGTCTCTCGGTACATCGGTGGCGAAAAGGAATATATCATTGCTGGATATGGCGCACATTTCGATCCGAAAATTGCCATCCTCCGCGCTGTCACCGAAGTGAATCAAATCGGTTGTCACCTGCCAGAAAACTATCCCGAAACAGATGCAGAGTCGGCATTAAACTATTGGTTTACTCACGCAGCGATCGCCAATCAACCATATCTTGCACCCGATCGAACGTTGCCTCTCAAACAATACAGCGATTATCCGCAGCAGTGGAGCGATGATATTAAAGAGGATGTGCGGATTTGTGTCGAAACTGTCAAACAAGCAGGATTGGAAATGCTGGTATTGAACCAAACTCGACCGGATATTGGTTTACCTGTGGTGAAAGCGATCGTACCTGGTTTACGTCACTTTTGGTCGCGGTTTGGAGCCGGACGGTTGTATGATGTACCTGTGAAACTGGGTTGGCTTTGTGCACCGTTAACTGAAGACCAAATGAACCCGATGCCGATGGTGTTTTGAGCTGAGGGGAGAAATGCCGAAAAAAATTAGAGAATTGAAACAGATGTTACAGCAGGCAGGATTTACACTATTACTTACATCTTGCATTAGTCCCAACACCCGCCAGGGACTCAAGTCCCTGGCTAATAGCGGAAGTCCTCTAAAGAGGACTAAATGCCTACGATCGGGGGCTTTCAGTCCACTTTAGTGGACTTGAGCTAAAAGCCTTTGAAATTGATTTCCGGGCTATCTAAATTTGTTTGAGATTGAGGATGTAAAAGCCAATAAAGAAAGATGAACGATTTTTTTACATTATCCTTTAGAACCAACATCGCGCTCTCGATCGAACCAGAGCAAATTTTGTTGCGATCGCCCCAACATTCCCTCACCCTGGATCATCCTAAGCCAGGGTTAAAAACCGCTCTAGAACACCTCAAACATTCTGCACTGACGCTGCCTCAATTGATTGCTGTTGTTGCCGAATTGGATGGCATTGATGATGGGGCAATGTTTGAAACCGAGTTACACAAATTGATAAAACTCGGTTGGATTTGCCACTCGGTTTTACCGCTAGCAACTGCGATTCCCATTGCGGAAAATTATCAATTTAATCTACCAGATATGGTGGTAGTAGAGACGTTTCATGAAACGTCTCTACAACCACCATTCGCACTGTCGCGGTTTGCCTTTTTGCATCAGGACGATCGACAATTCTTTCTAGAGTCTCCCCTGTCAAAATCTAAAATTGTGCTGTTAGATTGGCGAGTGGCTGGCTTAATTGCCAAACTAGCACAATCAAATTCAAACTTGACAATTGATACGTTTGTTGATACAGGACTTGATGCAGAATCGATTCAGAAACTATTAGCATTGTTGATAGCGACTGAGATGATTGTAATTGAACCTGAAGATTCAACAATTTCTCAGTGGAAATTTCATAATCTGTTATTTCATCGCCAAACTCGTAAAAAATTGGATAGTTCAAGCAAATCAACAATACCGATTTTTGAGGAACGCGATCGCTACCCCATTGTCAAGTCACCGATGAGCGATCGCGTAATTCCCTTAGACAAACCCGATTTGGTAAGATTAGCAAAAACAGATGTTTCCTTGACTCAAGCGATCGAATCTCGCCAGTCAATCCGAGAATATGGCGATCGTCCGATCGCTATATCCCAGTTAGCAGAGTTTCTCTATCGCTGTGCCAGAGTCAAAGAAGTTTACACTATCGAACCAGATATAATGGGCATTGGCGAAGCTACCAAACGTCCTTATCCTAGCGGTGGAGCTTTATATGAATTAGAGATTTATCCAATTATTAATCAATGCACGGGTTTAGATTCAGGACTCTATCACTATCAACCTTTATCTCACAGCTTGCACCAAATTTCTGACTGGAATCCTGATGTGGAAACTCTAGTTTTTGATGCTTGGAAAGCAACGGGACAGCAAGACGTTCCCCAAGTGCTTTTGATAATTACAGCTAGGTTTGGGCGATTGTTCTGGAAATACCATGACATTGGTTATGGTTTAATTTTGAAACATATTGGAGTGCTGTATCAAACCTTCTATTTAGTTGCTACGGCAATGCAATTAGCGCCCACTGCGATCGGTGCAGGTAACTCGGAAGAGTTTTGCCAAGTTGCCAATCTCAATGAGTATGAAGAATCTTCTGTGGGAGAGTTTGCTTTGGGTTCGCGTCAGGAGTAATACCAAATCCGCTTCGATTACCCCCTTTATGGCTAACGACTGAAGTCGCGCCTACACAAACAAAGACCGCCTGCGCGGTCTATAAAAATAAAGGGGTTTTTAAGGCGGATTTGGTATAAATCAACAGGATTTATGCAGCGATACCATAGCTTTGCTGGTGCGTTACGCTATCGCTAACGCACCCTACATATAGAGAATAAGAGAATAAGCCCCGATTAGTGTTTTTTACCTTTTACCGATTATGCCTGACCTAATTGAGATTCCTGGTTTTGCTGAGCTACAAGCTCTCACACGCGGCGATTCGCGCATCAAAATAGCGGTTCTGGATGGGCCTGCGGATCTCGATCGGGCTTGCTTCCAAGGTGGTAATATCAGTAGGGTTAAGGGATACTGGCAACAAGATTTGGAGCCGATCGATCCGTTTTACATTCAACAAGAAGTCAAAATTAACAAATTAAGCGATCGCAAGAAAGCGTTAAAAAAGACACTCAAGCAAAGGAAAAATGAGAGTCAAGATGCTAACGCAACTTCAGATATTGAGGCAAGTCAAGTTTTAAATGCGATCGCGCCATCTATTCTATCAGCCTCTCACTACTCTCCTCGTTCCATTACCAGAATCTTCAATACCGTACTGGAAGATACGGATGCAGCATTACAGGAGCAATATCGTCAGTTAAAAGTCTCAAAACCGCAACCAAACCTCAATCTAGAAAAACCTGCTAGCTTTGACACAATTGAGGGATTGGAGGATGCGATCGCGCAGTTAGAAGCAGAAATCAATGCGCTAAAAGATTCAATTCCCCAACCAGTGCAAGATCGTCTAGGCGGCATCTTTCACGCCACTGGTATCTTTGGCACGATGTTTGGACAACCTGGATCTCCAGTAGAAGGAATTGCCCCCTATTGTACTGCCATCAACATCCCCCTATTTGAAACCGCAACCAGCGATGAAGCACTATCTCCCCTCAATATTGCCCATGCGTTTAATCTGGCATTGAAACTAGGAGTAAATATTATTCACTGTGCTGCTTGTCATCCCAACCAAACCGGGTTTGCCCACGAAATGATTCAAAAAGCAGTCAAACAGTGCCAGGATAATAACATCCTGATTGTGGCTCCTAGCGGCAATAACAAAGGCGAATGGTTTTGCGCTCCTGCGATTTTGCCCAACGTCCTGGCAGTCGGTATGATGAAAGACAACGGACAGCCTGCCAACTATAGCAATTGGGGCGGACAGTACCAGCAACAGGGTATTCTAGCTCCCGGTGAAAACGTCATCGCCGCGCAACCCGGAACCGACGAACCAGCACGTCAAGAAGGAACCAGTTTAGCAGCTCCCGTCATTACAGGTATCTCTGCGCTGCTGATGAGCGTGCAACTGCAACGAGGGGAAAAACCCAACGCCGAAGCGGTGCGTCAAGCTCTTTTAAATAGTGCCATTCCTTGCGACCCAGAAGAAGTAGAAGAACCGGAACGCTGTTTAAGAGGGAAATTAAATATTCCTGGTGCTTACGAATTAATTACTGGGGAAAAGCTGCGTTCATTATCAGTTGCAGATTCACCGATCGATAGCTCATTCAGCGCCAAAATCAACTCTGTAATTACGCCCATAATCAATGGACGATATATTTTAAATTCACAACTAATAGGAACAGGAATTACTCATATCTACGAAGCAATTGATGTAGGCAACCCAGCCACAAAAGTTGCTTTCAAGGTATTTAAATATAATTCAGATTTCCCAAATTTTTTCCAAGCATTGGAAGATAAAACCTTGTTAAACGAATCATTTGAAAAAGAATTATCAACTGAATCAGCTAAGCGCGAGAGGGAAGCGCTGACAGAGTTAAAGCACCCTAGAATTATCAAAATGCTTGATAGTGGTGTTGATGAACAGACGGGTGATGAGTTCTTAGTGCTTGAGTTGATGAAGTGGAATTTAGCCGATTATCTGCAAGCTCACCCTGATACAGACTGGCACTACTTCTACCTAAATATTGCTTTGCCTATCCTCGAAGGTTTGGAATTTTGTCATCGTCACCATTATATTCATCGTGACATTCATCCCACCAATATTCTTCTCGACAATATTGGTAATATCAAGCTTGCTGACTTTAATATATCCAAAAAAATTGACAGTAAAAATAATAGTGACCCCGATAGTATGACTTGTATAAGTTTGATGAAACCAGGACGAGGTATATATGTTCCCCCCGAACCGGATGCAGGTTTATACAGCTATACTAGAGATGTGTTTGGATTTGGCATTCTAGTGCTAAATTGTTTGACGAATGTTGAATTATCTAATTATGAATATGTTTTGGAGGCACTGGAAAAACTTGATGCTCCTCTCGCTGCAAAAAAAATAATTGAAACTACAATTTCACTAGATCCAGAAAAAAGACCAGCCACAGCCGGAGTTCTTTTAGCAGAATTTAAAAAGATTCAAAACCTAGAAAAAACAGAATCGATATTTGTCACTGAATCCCAAAAAATTCTGAATTCAAATGTGGCTGCTTCCGCAACAACTCTCAATGAATTGTCATCAAATACAGCAGCAACAGCTATGCCTCATCCAAGCTTGATGACTGTTAGTGAACCCACCGAAGGCATCACCCCCAGCGCCGCCTCCAAACTCGTCTACGCCTTGGGAACCATAGGTTACGACTTTGGCAGCGAAGCTAGACGGGACACTTTCAAACAACTAATGCCAGCAGTCGAAATTGACGGCACCACGATTCCTGCTAATCCTTATGATGTCCGTCAAATGGTAAATTATCTATCACAAAATCCCAGCGAAGCGAAAGCCTTAATTTGGACGCTCAATCAAGAACTTACTCCCGTTTATGCCTTAGAACCCAGACAAGGATTTTCTGCTGATATCTACGAAATATTGATCGTGATGTTAGCGGGACAAATTGAACCGGAAGACAGCGATAATTTTGTCGAACGAGTCAGCATTCCTGCCAAAACTGCGGATAAAACCGTGCAGCTATTTTCTGGGCAAGAACTTCCGGTAATTACGATCGTCAACACGCGGGGAATGTACGCTTGGAAAATCAATAATTTAGTCGAAGCTGCTTTGCAAAGTGTGGCTTCCCAAATACCGCAAGCCGATGAAATTGCGCTGCGAAAATCTCTCAATAGCTTCCTAAATAAAGTTTATTTTGAGTTTCAAAATTTAGGAAATACTTCTAGAGATCGGGCGTTGAACTTTTCTGTTACTAACACTTTCCAAGCTGCTTCTAGCTTTGCCGCAGTAGTTTCTACAGGTATGCAACTTGATGGTATTGAAGTGGAAAAAAGCAAGTTTTGTCGGCTTAATAGCGATTGTTGGGATATGATATTAAAGTTTTTCGATCCAGAAAATAGTCGCAGAGCTAAGAAGGTTTATCGGTTTACAGTGGATGTGAGCGACAGAATTCCGGTTACTTTAGGTCAACTTCGCTCTTGGTCTGTGCCAAAATAAGGCTGTCTCTGCATCATACCGAATCCGCTTCGATCGCCCCCTGAGGGGGTGATATCGTGTCCGGTTGCATCGGTTGCGTTTGGAGAGCAAAGGGGATGGGGGAGCTGGGGGAGAAAAAACGCTTTTTCGCACAATCAACTATACACAACTGATCTCTCGCGGACATGATATGACAACAATCGGTCAACCCCTTACCCCACATTCCGCACCCTGGAGTGTCACACAGCATAATTACCCAGAAAACTCTATTTTTCAAGTTATAAATTATGCCTTTAAGCCGTTCTTTATCAGTTATTATCCGCAATAAAAGTATAATTTATAGCTTTGTTGGTTGAGAAAAACAAAGCCAAACCGATTGTGACAGTTGAGGGTGCGGAATCTGGGTTTCAAGGGGATGCTGCTACACAGAGAGATTCAATCTTGGATCTAGGTGCTAATAAAGCAACCGCATGGGGGACAGGACGAGGAACGAAATCCTTCACCAATAGTTTACCTTGGTAAGTTAGGGAAGTGCTAGCACCAGAGTCAACCATGACTGCTTCTCGGTAGCCAGCTTTGGAGAGTGCTACTGCCAAGGAAACTGAATCAACTCTTTCTTGAGATATACCGATTTTTGGTTGTCCGCTGCGATCAATTCCCCAAAAGGCGCGATGACGTTTGGCATCAAAACCATATAAATTACCAAAACTTTTATATGGCTGGGGTTGACCGTTTTTAACTAACCAAGCTGCTGCTACAAAGGCATCGGTTACTTTTGGCATTACTGCCTGTATTCCCTTCAAACTATTGTGATTTTTGGGGTTGTAAGGAATGTATTTTACAGCTTCTGGGCTAATTAGAACTAGCGGTCGTCCTGCGATTTTACTGTTGTCATAGTCGTTTCCTGGGATAAATTTTTTAGTATTTTGGCTGAATACTGGTCCAATCATGACATTGGACGTTTCATCTTTGAGCGAGAAAAAACCGCCATCAACGGCAGCTATGGCTGAGGTTCCTTTAATAATTTTTGGCAAGCGATCGCGTTTTGTCCCATGTACGGTGATCGGTCTACCGCCAGAAATTAAAGTCAGCGAGATATCGTCGATGGTAATATTCTTTTGTTGCACGGGAGCGGTAAAATCAAAACTTTGAGCCGCACTCGCGAGTGGAGGGCCTCCCCAAGCTTGCAAGATGGGGTTGCCTTCTGGTTGATTAATTGCAGCCGCCAACTTTGACTGCCCAAAACGCGCGATTGCTAGCAAACTCTCTGACTCTCCAGCATAGCGTTCATCGCGATCGCTCATCGTTAGTGCTGCTACATATCCAGCTTTTTTCACTGCATTTGCTACTCGTCCATCGTACTTGCCTACTGGATAAGTAAAATAACGGATAGGAATGCCCAATTTACTTTCTAAAATTCGCTTGGACTCGACGACTTCCATTTTCAGCTTGTCATCGGATAGCTGCCTCAAATCGTCTGGATGAGTCACGCTATGAGATGCAATTGTTACCAAAGGATCAGCCGCCATCCGCTGCAACTGCTTCCAACTGACGTGGGTTCTACCTGTATTGATGCCTACTTTGGAAGTATAAATTGAAAAAGTAGCTGGATAATTGTACTTTTTCATTAGTGGATAAACATATTCGTAGTGACCGCCATAGCCATCATCAAACGTCAACAAAATTGGCTTGGCTGGCAGTGGCTTTCCCGTGCGTAAGTGAACAACAAGCTGGTCAAAACTAATCGGAGTCATACCAGCTTTTTGTATTAGTTGAAAATGTTGTTCTAGTTGTTTGGGTGTGACATCAAAGAATACTTCTTTCTTGGGCAAAATATCGTGATACATAACAACGGGAACTTTTGCCAGTTTGGCTTGTTCGTTGATAGTAGGCCAAGGGCTAATATTTGAGTAGGAAGCCATCAAAGATACTAGCTTCAGCATTAAACGCTTCTTTTCGTCTTCTACACCCGCCACCTTTTGCGCTACCAGTACTGAACCGTTTACCGCGCTAGCGATTTGACCAAAGGGAGATTGACGTTTTGGACTTGAACAAGGTGATTGCTTTGATTGTTTGAGGGATAGGGGAACCGTGTCTGCTATTTTCTCAGCGACTAAAGCGATGAACTTAGCATCTTTTTGCTTTAATTTGAAAGTTTGCTCAGGCGGATTGGAAAAGTGTTTTTTGCCAGAAACAATTTGGGGATTCCGAGGGGAATTGTGAGATTGAATCCAAGCTAAATATAGAAAAAATCCGATTGTTAGACTGGGGGCAATCGCTAAAGCCAAATCATTATGGCGAGGCAGTCTAACTTTGGCATTTAAGAGCAGTTTGCGGAGCAGCGACATCAGATGTGTTCCCGATAACATACTCGACTGAATCGAGAACCGTATTTGTACTCGATTCAGGTGACGAGTACACCTTATGGTTAAGTCGTTAAGGGGAAGCTAAGGCAGCTTTAAGAATGGTATTAAGGAAAGGCTAAGGTCGCTTTAACTGTGCTACCTACTGCAACGATTGGTACGAGTTTGAAGAGGACGCGGGGACAAGGGGACGCGGTGACGCTCCTGACGCGGGGAATGTTGCCGCAGAACTCGACCCGTCTCCGCGTCAGGAGCGTCTCCCCTTCTCCTTTGTCCTCCGAAGCGTCTTCTGGGTCAAAAAAAGACGCGGTGTTGCAGGGAGGGCATTTGACGGCGGACTTGTTCTAGGCGAGTGGGGTTGATTTCTGCGATCGCTACCCCAGGTTTATCCCCGGCATCGGCTAAAATTACTCCCCAAGGATCAACTATCATCGCGTGTCCGTGAGACTGGCGGGTAGCGTAATGACGCCCTGTTTGAGCAGGTGCGATGACGTAGCAGGTGTTTTCAATCGCTCTTGCTTGTAGCAAAACTTGCCAGTGGTCTTTGCCAGTATAAGCAGTGAAGGCAGCGGGAACAAATAATACTTCGGCTCCCATTTGGGATAGGTAGCGGTAAAGTTCGGGGAAGCGGACATCGTAGCAGACGGAGAGTCCCAAGTTACCGAGTTCTTTGCAGGGACAAACTTGGGGCAGGTGAGTCCCCGCCATGACGGTGCTGGATTCTCGATAGGTGTTACCGTCGGGTAAGTTTACGTCGAATAGGTGTACTTTTTGGTAGCGGGCGAGTTCGATACCGCTGGGGTCGATGAGTAGGGCGGTGTTATAAACTTTACCCTCGTCGCAGGGAACTGGGAAGCCGCCGCCTAAGATGGTGACTTGGAAGCGTTGCGCCATCGTTTTGAGGAATTTTTCGCTATGGAGGGCGATCGCTTCTGCTTGGGCTATTTTCTCTTGTTCTTCCCCCAGAAAGGAAAAGTTTTCGGGTAAGCTTACTAATTCCGCACCCTGGCGCACGGCTAATTCTATCAGTTCTTCTGCCTGCACTAGGTTTTTTTCTAGGTCAGGAACGCTGGTCATTTGGATCGCGGCAGCTCGGTAAGACTTCATGGGTAAGATCGTCGAGAGAACAAAATACTGCCCGGTGTTGATGCGAGTGAGGAACGCTTTTTGGCAGTATAGAGTATTTTATGATATTGAACCGCATTCGCGTTCGCGCAGCGGCGCGGATGCGCAAGAGCGATAGGGCATAGACGCGATAGACGCTTTCTGCGGCTTTGGTGCAGGTTAGGGCGGGAAGCAAAGAGGGGGGAGAGAGGGTGAGATCGCTATCCGTCACCAAATTCTGTTTGTAGGATGCGTTGCACTTGTTCTAGTAGGAGTGGCACTTTATTCTGTAGGATATCCTACAGTGTTTCGTTTTCGAGGCTAAAGTAAGCGTGAGCTAAGATGTCGCGTCAGCCAGCTATTTTACGCCATTCAACTTCTGTGTAGCGAGCTAGAATTTGAGTTACGCAAACACCAAAGTTTCTCTGAAAAATCGTCGGTTTGGCAACTAGAGATCGTACCAAGAAACAAAGGTGATAGGATCGTCGTGGGTTGTTTTTGACAGCTTCGCCAATAATTTGTAAGTTGCGTACCACTGCATCAAAGGTACGTTCATCGGCGATGAATTCCTCAAAACTCATGCCTTGGGTGTAGCGGATTACTTTAGCACCACTGGTGAGGATGTCTTCTAAGTAAAGGCGAAGACTACGCGACAAGGAGCGCCTCCTGTTCTACATTTTGGCGAATTTGGGGTTTGAGCATTTTATGGCTTACTAAGTCTACTCGCGTTTCCAGTTGGTCTTCGAGGTAAAATTTTAAGTTTATATAGCGGTCAAAAGTAACTGTTCCCTCGAATTCGACTAATATATCTACGTCGCTGTCTGGTTTGGCTTCATCTCGCGCTACTGAGCCAAAGATAGCAAGGGATTTGACTCCATAACTCAAGTTGCTAGTTATCTCATGAATAGAAGCGAATGGCTAATGGCTAATGGCTAATGTGGGTAAAAATCCTATATTAGCAATTAGCAATTAGCCAGCTGGCAACGCCAAAGTTTATAACTAGCAACTTGCGTTCCATAGTTTTTGATTGCTTCTTGGTGTTTGGTGAGAATGGCTAGTACTTGATCTCGCTGCATAATCTGCCTGCTTTCGACATCTTTTTTCGGAGAAACCGGGAACTTGCGCCTAAGTCCTCAGGACTTACGCACGACGAGCTTATCACCTTTGTTCTAAAGTCATAGAAACTTTGGTGATTTGGCTCCTATCACCAAAGTTTCTTGCTACGATCTCTAGTTCTCTGGCGACGATTTTTCAGATAAACTTTGGTGATTTGGCTCTGAGAAACCGGGTTTCTTGCTACGATCTCTAGTTCTCTGGCGAGATTTTTCAGAGAAACTTTGGTGATTTGGCTCTTAAGTAGGTGAGTATAACTAAATTGAACAAGAGACGGGCGCGCCCACCCCACAAGAGTCTGAAATTCTTGTGGGGTGGGCATTATGCCCGCCCCACACTTGCATAACTAGTTTCACTTTATTTACTTGTACCTACTTACAAACCGGGTTTCTTGCTACGATCTCTAGTTCTCTGGCGACGATTTTTCAGAGAAACTTTGGTGATTTGCGTAATTCCTGTAATTTGTTTGAAGTTGACCGATGGCTTTGACCGACCGATGTACTTAATTGGTTGGGTAATTGGCTATCCGCTGGCGTTTGGTTTTTTTGGGTTCTCGCTAAAGGAAATTGAGGTCAGTATCGCCTATGCCATTTGGTCGGGAATTGGCACGATCGCTACTTCGGTTTTGGGCGTAATGCCGTTTAAAGAAAGTATTGGATTTATCAAGATATTTTACATTGCACCGCTCACAATTGGGCTGGTGGGGTTAAATTTGGTAAAGCAGTAACATCCTGGATATGAAAGCTATTTTTGTCGCTAGTGTAGGAATTTTAATCCTGGGGCTGTCTAGTTGCACCCCGGTTAGCCCGAGGGATGGGAACCAGACAAGTCAAATTGCCAGCCAGACGGATGCCCAAACGCAACAGATCGTAAAAATTGCGTCTTCAACTTCAACGGCAACGGTTTTGAAGCTATTGGCAGAGGCTTATCAAGCTAACAATAAAACCGTCAAGATTGAGTTTGTATCGCTCAGTCAATCCGAGGGGGCGATCGCAGCAGTGCAAAATCGTATTGTTGATATTGCTGGCATAACTCATCGGCTTAAACCTGAAGAAGACAACGGTAAAATCCAATATCGCGAACTGGCAAAAGACTTGCTCACCGTTGCGACTCACAGCAGCGTGCAAGGAGTGACTAACCTGACGAGCAAAGATTTGAGAGCAATTTACAGAGGTGAGATCGCCAATTGGAAAGAGTTGGGCGGCCCGGATGCAACGATCCTGGTGTTGGATAGACCAGAAGATGAATCTGCCAAAAAGTTGCTGCGACAATACTATTTGAGTCAGGAAAAAACTACATCGAAAGCTATTATTTTAAATAAAGAAGGCGAACTAATTCAGACTTTACAAGATACTCCCTATTCAATAGGTGCATTTTCTCTAGCATATTCCTCGATCAACCAACTTCCGGTCAATCGCCTGAGCTTGAATGGAGTAGCACCAACAGTTGAGAACTTCATCAACGGTGTCTATCCGATGGTGCGTCAGATGGGTCTAGTCTGGGATAAAGTTCCTTCAGCCGCTACCCAGAGATTTATTGACTTCATTTTTAGTCCCGCCGGTGTCAAAGTGCTACAAAATAATGGCTTTGTGCCTGTTACATAACGCAAGTTGCTAGTTATAAACTTCGGCGTTGCTAATTGCTCGCTTGCTCGCTTGCTCGCTTGCTAATATAGAATTTTTACTGATTTCGCCTCGTTCCCAGGCGACTGCCTGGGAACGCCATTAGCCATTAGCCGCTCTTCGAGAGATAACTAGCAACTTGAGTTACATAACAGGACTTACGCGCGACGAGGTCATCACCAAAGTTTCGACCTTGATCTCTGATGCCCTTTCCCAAGGATTTTTCGGAGAAACCCGGAAGCAAGCGCGTAATATCATGTCCAATAGCAACGGTTGTGTAACTGCTAATAGCTAATAGCTAATCGCTAATGGCTGCTCTGGAGGCAATTGAAAAGCGAGCAATTAGCAAGCGAGCAATTAGCAAGCGAGCAATTAGCCATCCATACACTACCGATCTCTCGCGGACATGATATAAGTCCTGAATCTATCAAATCGAGGCTAAAGATGTGGGAATAATCAACAGATTTTGGACTCGCTTAAGTCTCAGCCAGAAGATTGTTCTGCCTTTTTTGGCAGTATGCCTGGGTGGATTTATGTTGGGTTTATTGGTGGTGGGATACTGGTTTACCGAGGGTTGGGAGCAGAATCTCCGCCGGGAAGTTGAGATTTTTGCCGAACGAGTCCATCAAGATTTTCAGTATGAGCAGCAAACCCTCGAAGGTCAGATCAAGCTGATTGCAAATCTGGATGAACTTGAGCAAGCTGTCAAAGGTGGAGACAGGGTGGCAATATTGCAAATTATACTGCCGCTCAAAGCATCATTGAAATTTGATTGGATTAAGGTGGTTGACACCCAAGGAAATATCCTGGTAGATGTGCGCCATGACTGGCTAAATCAAGCCAGGTTGATGGATACAGCAATTAGCAACAGTGCCAGCGCGGGACTTGGTTTAATCGATTTGGTGGGTGTGGAGATGGGGAGTAGGCATCAGGTTCTCCAGGTTACCAGCTATCCGATTAAAACCGACCGACTTCTGGGGGGATTGATTGTAGGTCGATTAGTCAACGATGCGCTGCTGCAAAAAATTGCAGCGGGGTCTTCCAAACAATTGTTAGTCCTGATAGGAAATGAGGCGATCGCTTCCACTTTCTTACCAGATAATCTTTTGACTTGGCAACCTCCCCGACCTGAAACACCTACGGTACGAATGGTGCTGGGTAACCAGCAGTATCTCGCCAAAAGTTTTGCGATCGCCGGTTCTAGCCTATCTTTCTCAACAGTTGTATTGTCTCCGATCTCCTCGTTAGAAACTGCCAAGTATATGCTTTGGCTAAGGTTGGGATTGTTGTTTTTGCTGGGAGGCACAATTGTCACAATTGTGGGGATTTTAATTGCCCGCGCCATCGCTCGTCCCGTCCTCAAGTTTATCCGCATGACTGAGGAACTCGCTAATGGCAATTCGACGATTCGAGTCCCGGTAAAGAGCAGGGATGAGGTGGGACAATTGGGGCGGGCATTGAATCAAATGGCGGAGCAATTGGCAGAACGCGGTGTCCTCGATCGGCAAGTCCAGGAACTGCAACAAACCCTGCACGATCTGCAAAAGAATCAAGCAAAACTGATTCAAACTGAAAAAATGGCAGCCTTGGGTCAACTGATAGCAGGAATTGCCCACGAAATCAATACGCCATTGGGGGCAATTCAAGCCTCGATTGGCAACATCACCAGTTATCTGGAGCAATCCTTAACAGAATTACCGCCCCTGTTGCAATCCCTTTCTAGCGATCGCTTGACCAACTTTTTCACCCTGCTCGATTGGGCAAAACAACCAAAAGAAATGCTCTCTTTGCGGGAAGAACGACAATTGAAACGCAGTCTCAAACAAACCTTTTCAGAACAAGGGATCCAAAGCGCGGATGCCCTAGCAGATACTCTGAGCAAAATGGGGATTAATAATACCCTAGACCCGCTCCTGCCCTTGCTGCAAGACCCCGATGCGCCTATGATTTTAGAAACTGCCTATCACCTATCTGCTATTCAAAACAACAGCCAGAATATTCGGCTGGCAGTAGAACGAGCTGCCAGAATTGTCTATGCCCTCAAGACCTACGTGCGTCAGGATGTTTCAAATGTGCCAGTTAGTGCTTCTGTGGCAGCGGGAATTGATACCGTATTGACCCTGTATCAAAATCACATTAAACGCGGGATCGAGGTGACAAAAAATTATCAGACAGTTGCAGAAATTCTTTGTTATCCAGAGGGATTATTTCAAGTCTGGTCGAATTTGATTGGCAATGCAATTCAGGCAATGAACTACCAGGGACAACTAGGGATCGACCTCCTGGAAAAAGACGGACATATTATGGTGGAAATTGCCGATTCTGGCTGTGGCATTCCTCCTGAGATTAAGAAGCAAATTTTTGAGCCATTCTTCACCACTAAACCAGAGGGGGAAGGCAGTGGATTGGGGCTGAGCATTGTCAGTAAAATAGTTGACAAGCACAGGGGCAAAATTGAGGTGGAAAGCGAGCCTGGTCATACGGTATTTCGGGTTTGGTTGCCGATCAATTTAGGCGAATTGGAGGAGAGATGAGCGAAACTGCACCCAGAATATACACTTTTTAGGACTGCTAATAGCTAATGGCTAATAGCTGGATCGTGGCTGATGGTAGAGTCGGAAAATATTCCCACTAGC
This sequence comes from Microseira wollei NIES-4236, assembly GCF_020521235.1. Classification (GTDB taxonomy): domain Bacteria; phylum Cyanobacteriota; class Cyanobacteriia; order Cyanobacteriales; family Aerosakkonemataceae; genus Microseira; species Microseira wollei. The sequence goes on from NZ_BLAY01000104.1 coordinate 28,749, forward strand.
AATTAGCAATTAGCAATTAGCAATTAGCAATTTTTCAACCACTTAGGCTATTATTTCTTGTCTCCAGAAGAGCTAAAACTACTTGTACTGCACAAGCTGCTGCTACTAAACTCATCCCTATTATTGGTGATAGATTAACTCCGGCAATTGCTATCCCTAAAACAAACACCGCCGAGGCTATCCGATAGGCAGCTAAAATTTTACTGCGCTCGCGTCCCAACGTACAGGTAATTAAGTGTATTACTGCCAAGGCAGTCAAGCATATTGCTACACCTGCACAAATCAACCATCTATCCCCATCTGGCAGTACTAATTCCTTTTTACTTGACACAATAATATGCTGAACGGCGACACCCGTAGCAGCAATACCAATCGCCAGCGGTAAGTGGGAATACAGCCAAGTTAAACCTTTGCCCATATTGCCAACGCGCATTGCTTGCAAGGGAGAACCATCAACGCTGTCAAAATAAATCCACCACAAACTAAATGCAATCAGCATCCCCAATAAAGCGACAACGGCAGATAAAATCCCCCATTCCAACTCGGAAACACCTCTGACTACAGAAATAACCGCTTCGCCTAATACGATGATGGTAAATAAGCCCAAACGCTCTGGTACGTGGGAAAAACTCGGCGGTATTTTGCTGACTAATTTACCTGCTGTTAAAGGCGTGCCGAAATCTGCAATTAGTGCCGAACCCCAAAGTGCAAATCGCCAGGGAATTGGTACAAAAATTGATACTAACCAAATCAAAGCGGCGATACTAAAACCCGTAGCGTACCATTTTACTAACCCACGGGCGGCGGGGACAAAATATCCGGCGCTGAGATATTGGAAAATTAAGATCGCCCTGACGCCGACATAGGAAAGGGCAAAACCAACCGAACTTTCTCCTAAACCGTCGTGGACATTGACTGCTAGGACTGCGATCGCTACCATCTGCAATAAGGTCAGCAATCGATGTCCCAAATCATCGGTGTCAAACCTCGTAGCGTAAAATGTCGCCCCTACCCAAGACCACCAAATTGGTATAAATAACAACACGTAACTGAAAAAACCCACTAAGGTGATGTGCGCTTCCAGGTAATGGGCGACTTGCGCGATCGCTGCCACAAATACCAAATCGTAAAATAATTCCAGCCATGTAGCGCGGCGTTCTTCGTCAGCGTTTTCAGCCGTCCGCAGGCGGGGAGGTTGCCATAAACTTTTTGTCATCTCAGGCTCTCCTGATGTGCTTGGCATCAATTTTAGGGCGGGTTCAAGCGTTATATAGCAGTTTGTGACTTGGTGGAATACAGCCCTTGGGGCTTGGTTTGTATAGCGGCAGCATTAATGCTGCCGCTATACAAACCGAGCAACGTCTACACGGGCTATTAACTCATGAAAAATCAAGTGTATTCTGTCAAGTCACAATCCGCTATAACTTATTCGGGATTTGCAGTTTTTTCTCCATCCCGCATTGAATCCCCTAAATACAGCCTGACAAAATCCTCCGCAGCAGTTGGCTCAATTTTACTCAAGGCTGCAACAATTTCAGCGATTGTATCGCCTGTAGGGTCTATTTGCTGGTGAAACCAGCGACCTACATTCGATCTCCTCGTTCCCATCACCACTGCCAGCTTATTTTGAGTTATTCCGTAGGTTTCCAGAACTTGTCTGAGGGCTTTGCCTGCTTTTCCCATAATCTAGGACGGGTTTTCATCCTCGTGGTGAAGGAAATCGCCCACGTATAAGCTAATAAATTCTGCTGCTGCCTCTGGGTTGATGGTTTTGAGCGCAGTAGCAATTTGCACAACGGTTTCCGCAGATGGATCTCTTTTCTCATGAAACCAATGAAAAACAACGGATCGGTCAACTCCCAAGGTGACGGCTAATTTGTTTTGGCTGATGCCGTATGTCTCCAACGCCTGTCTCAGAGCTTTTCCCGCTTTTCCCATGCCTTTTATCGTGTCAGAGGATCGCGTACGCGTAAATGTTGATCAAATCAACAACATGTGCCCAACTAGATGTTCATCGAAACAACAACACTTTTGCATAAATTAGGTAACGCCGGATGCACAACAGCTTTCTGACTGATGCGGGTGAAACAACCTCTGCGTCTGTTATCCTTCAACCATCTTGCGATCCAGTTTCAGGCAAAGAATTTATCAAAGTTCTTGTAATTGGCTCGCATAAAGGAGTAATTCGCACTATCCATACGCTGCATCACAAGAATTTTGCAGCCGTTTGGGAGTGGAGTCCGTTAATGCCTTATGGCAATTCAGGAGAGATGATGAGTATCCTGAAAAAGCCGATTTTTTTGATTGATTAGTGAAGAAATAACTAGCGATCGCATCGATTGAGAGAGAGTGCGATCGCTAAAACAAGTTAAAATAACAGTAACCCTTTTTGCCAAGGCAATGTAAGGAGTTAAATCCCAAATATAAAATTCAACAATAAACCTATGACGACTGCAACGCCTAAAATTGCTCAAATAGCTACTAGCACCTCGCTTCCCAAATGGGAACCAGCTACTTGGGAAGATTACTTACGCTATCGCGACGATCCAACTTTAGAGAAAGTCCGGCTGTTTTTTAATCAAAATTATCTTTTTGTTGACATGGGTAACGAAGGAATTAACCATGCCAGTATCGCTCGTCTTTTCGCCATGCTGTTTTATATCTGGTTTACTTGCTTCCCAGAGCAAACTGCAAGCGATTTAGGAGGTGTTTTACTTGAAAAACCAAATACGCAAGCCGCATCGCCAGATATAGTTTTATACATTGGTGAAGGGGTTCCGCAATGGAAACCGGGCGAATCTCGTTATATTAATCTCAATCAATGGCGAGTCCCCGATTTAGTTTGTGAAGTCGGCGATACTACTCTGTCTTCTGACCTAGATGAACAGAAAAAACTTTATGCCAATCTGGGAGTTCCCGAATATTGGGTGATTGATGTGCGAGGGAAGCGGGTATTTGCTTTTCGGTTGCAGTCTGATGGAACTTATAAACTTTGTACCGAATCTGTGGCTTTGAAGGGATTACCAATTTCTTTTCTTTATTAGACCAAACTTTAGAACGCCTGGATGAAGAAACTAATATTAGTGCCGCTATTTGGTTTAATCAAGCTATTGCTAATTTGAATCAGGGTTCTAACAATCCCGCTTGAATAACTTCCTAACGATTGAAATCCTAACGATTGAAATCGCGGCTACACAAACAAAACCCGCCTGCGCGGGTTAAAAATGCGTTAGCAAAGCGTCTCTGGAGGAGATTCGCTTCCCATCTAACCTAGCTTAAAAAAGGCCAAGCCACATCGCAAAACGGTTCGTCAGGTTGCGATTCGTTCGCTTGATTAAAAGCCCCCCTTGGGAAGGGGGGTTGGGGGGATCGCTTTTATAACTAGCAACTTGAGTTACTAGGTTAAAGCGACTCAAACCTAGCGGTGAATCCTTCTAAGTTTAGACATTCATCTTGAAACGCTTCTGCGTCTCCTACCTCTTCTATTTTGTATTCCATCAAACGTTGACCATCGGGCATTTTTTTAGAAGAGGTACAAGTACCGGCATACTTTTCTGCCATTGCCTTAAACTCCACTCCATGACGTTTCCACGCATCCCCCGAACAGCTAATAATTACAAGCCACATAAAATCAATAAATTTCTAACTTCAGATAGATGTTACCGCAAATAACTACATAACTCAAGTTGCTAGTTATCTCATGCATAGCGGCTAATGGCTAATGGCTAATGGCAGGAAAAATGCTCCCATTAGCCATTAGCAATTAGCAATTAGCAATTAGCAACTTGCGTTACATAAAGTTAATTGAAGAAATTCTTACAATTCCCCTTATACCCTGGATTATCCCTGTACAATTTGGTTGAACCCCATGGCAGGAGAATTTTTGCCTGCGCCAACGCGAGTGCGTGCGGTCGGCATATCGCTCCTTGACGCTTGTGTATTATATTGTGTAGTATAAGGGTTGACGCGGCAAGCGTCAAACATCTTTTTCGCTCTCTAGTACGGAGCAAGTCCTATGATTTCCCTAGAAAAGATTCGCAACATTGGAATTTCTGCTCACATCGATGCGGGTAAAACAACTTTATCCGAACGCATCCTTTTCTACACTGGCAGAATCCACAAAATTGGCGAGGTGGGTGTGGAAGGTGCGACGATGGACTACATGCAGCTAGAGATCGAAAAAGGAATTACTATCACCTCTGCTGCTACAACCTGTACGTGGCACGATACCCAAATTAACTTAATTGATACTCCCGGACACGTGGATTTCACGATTGAAGTTGAGCGCGCTTTGCGGGTTCTCGACGGTGCAATTATGGTGCTGTGCGGGGTTGCTGGCGTGCAATCTCAATCGATAACAGTTGATAGGCAAATGAAGCGATATCGCATTCCGCGCATCGCGTTTATCAACAAGTTAGACCGCGTGGGTGCAGATCCATTTCGGGTTGTGCAAGCACTCAGAGATAAATTGGGTTTGAATGCTTTATTGCTTCAATATCCGATTGGCAGAGAACAGGAATTCGCAGGCGTTATCGATTTAATTGAGATGACGGCGAATTATTACGAAGGAGAACACGGGGAAAATCGAGTCGTTAAACCGATTCCCGAAAATCTATTTGCCCAAACGCAAGAAGCAAGGGAAAAAATGCTCGATCGGTTGTCCCTGTTTTCGGAAGCGATGACAGAAAAGTTGCTGAATGGAGAAGAAGTTGCCAAAGAATTAATTTGGTCAACAATTCGCTCTGCAACTTTAAGTCTAGAACTGACACCTGTTTTGCTCGGTTCTGCTTTCAAGAATAAAGGGGTGCAAAACGTACTCGATGCCGTTACCTTATATCTGCCATCGCCAACAGATAGGGAAGTGGTGAAAGCGTTCGATGTCAAAACGAATGAAAAAGTTGATGTTCCGGCGGATATAAATGCACCGCTGGTTGCTTTGGCGTTCAAAATTACCGATGATGAACAAGCTGGACAACTAACTTATACCCGGATTTATGCGGGGACATTGAAGAAAGGCGATCGCATCCGCAACAGTCGCACCAACAAAGCGGTTACAGTGGGACGATTTGTGCGAATGCACGCCGATAAACGGGAGAACATCGAAATCGCCGCCGCTGGTGAAATTGTGGCGTTAGTTGGGATTGATTGCGCCTCTGGGGATACATTTTGTAGCAACGGAACCTCGCTTTCAATGGAAGCAATGTTCGTACCAGAACCCGTGGTGACGCTTTCGGTGACGCCGAAGCATAAGGAAGATGCGGATCGAATGACAAAAGCACTCACCCGCTTTGAACGCGAAGATCCCACTTTCCACCTCACCGTAGATCCGGAATCCAAACAAACTTTAATTTCGGGAATGGGAGAACTCCATCTGGAAATTTACATCGAACGAATGAAGCGGGAATATAATGCGGAAGTCTACGTTGGTGCGCCAGCAGTTGCTTACCGCGAAACGATTTCCAAAGCGGTAACCTTCGACTATACTTGGAAACGGCAAACGGGTGGTGCTGGTCAATACGCCCATGTTATGGGTCGAATTGAACCTTGTGGGGAAACGTTTGTATTCGAGAATAAAGTCGTTGGCGGTGTGATTCCCAAAGAATTTATCCCCGCTTGCGAAAAAGGTTTCCGCGATGCGATTAATTCCGGACTTCTGATTGGTTATCCAGTCACTGGGGTAAAAGTAATTCTCCAAAATGGTAGCTATCACCGGGAAGATTCTTCGGAATTGGCATTTCGGACTGCGGCGCGTTATGCGTTTGAGGAAGTCTACAAAAAAGCTCATCCAATTATCCTGGAACCGATTATGCTCGTGGAAGTAGAAATGCCAAATGAGTATGTAGGAAGAATTCAGGGGGATCTTTCTTCCCGTCGCGGGTTGGTGTTAGGTTCCGAGACAATGGGAGATTATTCGGTCATTCGTGCAGAAGTGCCGTTGAGAGAGATGTTTGGATATTCGATGGCGGTGCGCAGTCTTACTTCCGGACAAGCAAATTTCTCAATGGAATTCGCCGAATATCAACCAGTTCCTCCTAGCGTTCAGGAACAATTAGTTGCCCGTGGGGTGAGGTAGGGGCACGGCATGATTAACATCTGCCTTGGTCAAAATATCCCTGCTGCCGTGCCCCTACTGGTGCATCACCCAAACCCGGTTGGGGCACGGCATGTATGAAATTGGGACTGGTGCAAAATATCCCTGCTGCCGTGCCCCTACTGGTGCATCACCCAAACCCGGTTGGGGCACGGCATGATTAACATCTGCCTTGGTCAAAATATCCCTGATGCCGTGCCCCTACTGGTGCATCACCCAAACCCGGTTGGGGCACGGCATGATTAACATCTGCCTTGGTCAAAATATCTCTGCTGCCGTGCCCCTACTGGTGCATCACCCAAACCCGGTTGGGGCACGGCATGATTAACATCTGCCTTGGTCAAAATATCCCTGCTGCCGTGCCCCTACGGGTGCATCACCCAAACCCGGTTGGGGCACGGCATGTATCAAATTGGGACTGGTGCAAAATATCTCTGATGCCGTGCCCCTACTGGTGCATCACCCAAACCCGGTTGGGGCACGGCATGTATCAAATTGGGACTGGTGCAAAATATCCCTGCTGCCGTGCCCCTACGGGTGCATCACCCAAACCCGGTTGGGGCACGGCATGTATCAAATTGGGACTGGTGCAAAATATCCCTGCTGCCGTGCCCCTACGGGTGCATCACCCAAACCCGGTTGGGGCACGGCATGTATCAAATT
>NZ_BLAY01000105.1 GCF_020521235.1 Microseira wollei NIES-4236
CTGGTAACGCATTGGTCGCCTCGTTACCAGGCTCCGGCCTGGTAACGCATTGGTCGCCTCGTTACCAGGCTCCGGCCTGGTAACGCATTGGTCGCCTCGTTACCAGGCTCCGGCCTGGTAACGCATTCATTAGGCTCTGCCTCGAAGCAAGAGGCAGAGCCTCAAAAACGAGCATTCCCAGGTGGAACCTGGGAACGAGCCACGAACGAGCCACGAGCCAACGAGCCACCTGGGAACGAGCCAATAAACCGCAAAAGGCGCGACATTCCGCAGAGAAAGAGAAGAGAGATTAGTAATTCCGATGCCAACGGATTTGATATTACAGCGGTTTGCAGCCTTAGATGGTACACCTGAGTTTGTATAGCGGCACCATTAATGGTGCGCGCTTGACAAACTCAGCCTTAAGGCTTTCCTTCACTCGCTGGCAATCCGCTGTAGATCTTGCACGCCTACGCCAAGAAACCGGGTTTCTATGAAAAATCGTTGGTTTGGGAACCAGAGATATGCCTCCCTTCCGCACTCGCGTTCGCAGCTGGAAACTAAGGTGATGACCTCGTCTTGCATAAGTCCCGTATCGGTTAGTTGCGGCTAGAAGCTTCCTGTTGCAGCCGCTGGCGTTTCGCCAAAGAACCAGCACCCACAGCACCCAACGCCAAGAATGCCAGTGCACAAGAGGGTTCGGGAACAGATTTGGGGGTTAAGACGAAGGCTCGCGATTGACCATTGTAAAAGCCATTGCCCAGAATCTGCCCTGCATTGTTGATGCCTACTACACTGTTTAGTATCCAGTCAGGAGCGAAAACCAAGTCTTTGAGGTCGCTCATTCCGCTGCTCTTTTCCCAGAAGAAGGGGCGATATTGCCCATCAGCGGTGGTTGAGTAACCAATCACCTGACCTAAGTTGTTGATGGCTGTGGGATAGCTATAGTTGGAGATATAGCCATAGCTATCGTAACCTCCCAGAGTACCCAGGTTAATCATGCCGCTGCTCTTGTCCCAGAAGAAGGCGCGAGATTGCGGTCCATCCGCGGTGGATGAATTACCAATCACCTGACCATAGTCGTTGATGGCAGTGGCATAACTATAGCTATAGCTATTGCCATAGCTATCATAGTAACCCCCCAGCGTACCCAGGTTAACCATGCCGCTGCTCTTGTCCCACAAGAAGGCGCGAGATTGCCCATTAGCGGTGGTTGATTGACCAACCACCTGACCATAGTCGTTGATGGCTCTGGCAGAACTATAGTTACCCCCCAGGGTGCCCAGGTTACTCATGCCGCTGCCCTTTTCCCACAAGAAGGCGCCATATTGCCGACCCCCATAGTAGGGATCGTAGCTGGATGAAATACCAACCACCTGACCATAGTTGTTGATGGCATTTGCATAGCTATAGCCGCCATAGTAATCCCCCGGTGTAACCAGGTTAATTATGCCGGTGTTCTTTTCCCAGAAGAAGGGATATTGCCTAGAGTAGTCGTATGTGTTACCAATTACCTGACCATAGTTGTTGATGGCTATGAGAGAACTAGAGCTATAGTAACCCCCAGGTGTACCCAGGCTAATCATGCCGCTGCTCTTGTCCCAGAAGAAGAGATTTTGCTCATAGTACCCCCCATAGTACCCCCCATAGTACCCCCCCCCATAGTAGGTGGTTGAAGAATTACCAATCACCTGACCATAGTCGTTAATGGCTGTGGCATTACTAGAGCTGGAGCTATAGCAAGGGCCATAGCCATAGCCATAGTTATAGCAATAGTTATAGCCACTGGCGGGGAGTGTACCCAGGTTAGTCATGCCGCTGCTCTTGTCCCACAAGAAGGCGCGAGATTGCCCATCCGCGGTGGTTGATTGACCAACCACCTGACCTAAGTTGTTGATGTCTGCGGCATAACTAGAGTTACCCCCCAGGGTATCCAAGTCGGTGAGATAAAAACTGATAGCATCCGCTCTTTGGGAGGTAGCTAGTCCCAAGAATGCTGCGGCAGTTAGTGCCATGCCAACTTTGCAAGCATTGAGTATTTTCATAATGTCTCCTTAGCAAATTGAGGGCTTTATCAAAGACAATGCGGGCGGTGACAGAGAATAAGTGCAAACGGGATTTTTCCCTATGAATTAGGGGTATTTCTGTTGCAAATAACTCTTATCTTTTTGTCTATTTTTGACAAACTGAATCGACAACAGCTATTAGTTTGTAATGACTGTTCGTTAATGGGGTGCAGTTTTTTCCTGCTGGAATAAGGCTTTGTCGAACTATTCTTTCAGCCTCATGCGCTGATAGTTATCCTGCGCTCCAGTTGATTTAAGTATTTTCATGGACCCTGACCGTTTAATTTTCTCGGATTTACCAAGCTACTTCAGTAAACTTACCATGTTGATTCAACCTGGATTGTAAGTTCACTAAAGCTTTACCGGATTTTCACTGGAGATTCACAAATTAAATAAGTATTTTTACTTAAATAGCAGGTGAGGTGTTTGGGAAGCACATTCGCGCAAGCTAGGGTATGCATATCGCCTGGGTGGCAAACCGGAAGTTGCCCCCGCCGGTTTTGTAGGTTGGGTCCTGGCGATAGGGAAACAGATCCAGAAACCCGGTTTCTTTAAGAAACCGGGTTTCTTACCAACCAATCTCTGTAGGTGCAATTGGTTCAATATCAGGATCGTATCCACCCACCTGATTGCTACGAAGTACCCAAATCGAAGCATCACGCAACAGAAACTGCTTAGCAATTGTCTCGCTCGCTAAACGAGGTAACATGGTTCGCCAACTCAATAAACCCCTTAAAAGTGCTTCAATCGGATCGTCTTCTATACTAATTCCCAACATCTCAATATTATTTTGCCAGTCAGCACGAGCAGTGCCAAAAGGTAGCAGTCTGCGATTAATAGAATTTCCTAGTTTTACTAACTGTTCAAAACCCTGAGCTTGTTCGGGATTGTTGCTTAGCCATTCTGCTAAATTCGGATTGGCTGTAATCGCATTTTCTATGTTTTTGATTGCACCATATAGCGCTTGATTGGAATCTTGGGAACAGTTATTTGCGGGACCTACATAAGTTCCACCCGTTCCATCTCCAATTCGGTAGCGCGCCATTGCGATTTCTAAATAATAGATGAGCGTAAGTAAGGGAGAGCGTTTCAATCCTTGGATATCGTAGCTTTCAGTCACCGCATCCAGTTTAATTATGATATCTGAAACCGGGCGGGTTCCCAACCATCCCCACTGGCGATCGCCTAAAAAACGACACCATGCATTTGTCCCTGCAATTATGCCATCGATGTTGTGGGTATAAACTTGACAATATTCGATATCAAAGCATAATTCGTCGGCGATTGGTTCTCGTACTACCCGTGCAATTCCATAGGCAAAATGACCGAAGAATATGGGAGTTTTAGCCGCTGGTTCGCGTTTTTTGCCGCCAATCCCGCCGTAGACGTGAATCAGTAACGCGAGATCGCCTTCTTGCCATTCCTCTATCGCCGCCTGAATTTCTTGATGTTTTGGACTTAAAAGAACGGATGATACTTTGCCTTTTTGTCCCGCTACCTGCCAAGATTCTTTTTTCAGGTAATTCAGCGCCGCTTTTTTCCCGAAAATTATCTCATCTGGTTGCAATCGCAACAACCTACGGGGCGCGATCGCTTGCACGACAAACACTCCATTTCTATCCTTTGCCCCATAAATATACCAGCCGGTTTCGTTGACCGGCGACTTTTCAATATCGCGATTTGTGGAAGGGAAAACGCCATTGATATCGGCGACAACTTGCGGAATTCGCACCCTGTCTTCCACTCCATCAAATTGTTTCGATTGGCGATTAAAATGAACCACTCGGAAACAATCTGACCCATCTTCTACGGGGTGTAAAATTTTCACCAAAGCATAATAACGCCCGGTAATTTGGACGGGTTCTTTTGATATAATTAAAGAACCGCGTTTCGTGTCTGTCCTTTCGACAATAGCAACGACTTCGGGCAACTTGACAATAACATCATCGTTAGGTCTTGCGCCTGCTAGTGACTCCAACGGATCGACTTGTTGCCAATGATTCAGTCGTTCTGGATGAATATAACCTTGGCTGATGCTATATTCTGTTTCTTCAGAAAAGTGGACGCTTTTAGTGACGCCGCGGACGTAAGCTTGCACAGATGGCGCATCGCTCCAGCGCAAATTAACAATTTGTCCGACTAAATGTTGATATTCAGTAGGAGCGTGATGGACTTCAAAAAACACTCCTTTTACTTGGCGGCGTTCGTCTGGTTTGGGTAGAATTAAACGACCCATCCAGGGTGCGAGCGCGCGATAATTTTCCCAGTTAACAGATTGTGCAATAGACTTCTGCAATAACTCTTGTGGGATAGGCGTCTCGCCTGTCAAAGAGTTTGTTTTTTGTCGAGGTCTAATCGGATAATAACTCGGTTGATTAAACGGCGCTTCCCAATACCGTTCGTAATTGCTGGGTTTCCTTTTATTATGCTTCTGAGCGAAGGGGAATTTATCTAAAATAATTCCCTCAACGATATCAAGAGTTTGCTTTAAAAAGCTGGTTCCATCGGGTAGAAATCGATTCGCATCAAACGGCCCCCCAGCGCCGTTGTGACCGATAGGCCCCAGGGAAATGATGCTAATTTTACCCCGACGTTTGGCGCGATTCCAATAGGATAAAAAGAAGATTTGCCAGCGCTTGGGAAACAAAACTGGCCCTTCCCTTTCGACAAAATCTTTATCGCCAACGAGGTGATAAAGATGTTCTAACTGCAAAGCATTTGTATTACCGCTTAGCACGCCGGATATAGAAATTACCTCAATCGGTGCATCCAAAGCTTGCCGTAAATAAGGCGCTGCACCCATCGCAATTTGCCCGCCACCGCTGTAACCAATTAAAGTTATTGGTATGCCGCTTTCAGGTTCGTAGCCGTGAGTTATCAGGCTATTATACATCACCTGTGCGGTTCCTTGATTGTAGATCGGGCCGTAGCGTTGGTCGGCAGAAACCGTGACAACTAAAGTATTGCGAATATTAATCGTACAGCCAATTAAAGCGCCGAAAATACCGACAGATGTAGACATTTGCAGTCTATCTGCTAAGCGCCAAAAAAATGATAATAATCGGTCTTTTGTCAAGGGGCGATTCATGGGAGAATAGGGCATTAACCCGCGAATAATTAGGATATCATCGGGCAAGCGGGCGGCTAATTCATCGAGAAATTGTTCTACATCTGGGAAATATCTGGATTCAGCTTGAGCAATTCCATCGAGGTAGATAACATAACGAACGACTTTTGTTTCAGGCGGGAGAGGTTCTGCTAAAGTACCCGGATCGAGATTTTTATCGACTTGATCGCCGTACCATCCCGCCCACCATCCAAGTGCTTCTAGGGGCGAGAGAAACGCGGCAAAAATAATTGCGATCGCGCTAATCAACAGCAGGTTAATTACCAGATCCAAACTATATCCTAAAACTGCGTATGCCGCCAAATATAGTGGCTTTAACTGGGGGAAAATTACAACGCAGGTGCAGACGATTGCACCGAGTAACAGAAATTTGAATCGTTTATTCAACGTTTACCTCCCCGTTGACGTACTCTGGTAGCTATTCTACGTTGCAGTCCGGTTTGCACGATTTCCTCCAAAGCTTGCAGGTTAGTGACTAAATTAACTCCGGCAGCTGTAGTTTCTAACCAACGACCGAGAGTTATCAACGGACGCCCGATGGTGCGCTGGAAGATTTGAAACACCACCCATCCCAATACGCTACACCAAAATGTTTGCCATGTCCCTAGACCTAATGCCACCTTTAATCCGGTTAAAAATGCTAAAAAACTCCACAATGATAGTATTACCGAAATCGGCACGCCCAGGTAAGGCAGCGCGACGAAAAAACTCAATATCTGGGGTGCATAAGCAAGTCCCAAAACGCTGGCAATTGCCGTGAATGCTGTTAGGGAAGGATAGAGCGCGAACAGAATTATACTCGCCACCCAAGTACTGAGTACCCAAAAAATGTAGCTAAACGCAAATAACAGTGCCGCAATGATTAAACTGAGGATAAACCGAATCGGTTTGACGCGATTGATAAATAGAACAATCCCCTGACCTATCGCTTGGGAAAATCCAGCGATCAAGGCAATCAACAGTGCAGTTATCGTCCCAAAGGGGACAACTTGAATCTGCTCAAAGGCAGATGTGTCGAGAGCGATTGCTCCCCATACTAACTCCCAAAACTTGTTTAGTGCAGTTTCCGTCATCTTTTATTACAAAGGAATTGCTGAAAGATTTTGAACTAAAAGAAACCCGGTTTCTCAGAAAAGAGATCGACGGTCGAAACCAGGTTTCTGACCTGCGAAGAGCGTAAGTCCTGATGAATTTTTTGTCCTCTACCATTTGGGTTAAAGCGCGTTCGCTTCCAATCCATAAGGTGCATTCGTTCTTTTTGTCAAGTAAACTTCATTTTTTTTTACTCATAAATCTTGGAATTTTGTTACTTTAAATACAATTTAATATTAAATTAACTGTTAAGTTACCAGGAGTTGCAGAAAATTACTCTGTAATTTTACACAGATTCGCCTAGATTACCGATTCGAGCAAAGCCTTGAGTCTTGCGGTAATTCGCAGACGTAGCACAACAGACCCTTGTACTTGCGGCAAGCGCGGAATTTACGCCTGTGGACAGGTTAGGAGCCGACTCACCGCAGTAGTTGCAGGAAGCTTTCCGTCGAATTAAGCGAAATGCTGGATTTGAGTAAGTTTTGTCTTGCATAAAAAAGAGGGAAAATTTAACAACTTCTAGGGTTCCGGTTTGAATAATTCAAATGCTGGTTCGAGAGAAGTAGGCTGGCTCTCCTAAGTTTTTTGGTATTAAGAGAAGGATTAGCCAGTTACACGGCGGGAGAAAAGCCCGGGAGGAATACCATCAGTCACTCAGGCTGAGTTTGTTCCCTCCTGGGTTTTCTCCATTCGTTTCTTTTGGCAATGTTTTGAAAACTCCGAGAGGAATCAAAATGACGGAAAATCCTGCAGAAAACCCCTTATTTCAAAGTCCGGATCAAAACGGAAAGGTGCCAAATCAAGGGCAACGGGCGTTAGAGTTGGAATCGCGACTACCGTTGACCGGATGGCAACAGGAAGTATCGAAGGGACTGGAATATGGATTAGAAGCGGCAGATAGCATACGCGATCGCACGATTCCCACCTTCTCGCGCGGCGAATTGCCCCACTATGCCGGAATCAACACCTTCCTCAAAGCGCCCTATGTAGAAGACGTTCGCAAAGTGGGCGAATATGACGTAGCAATTGTAGGAGTTCCTCACGATTCCGGCACAACTTATCGCCCCGGAACGCGATTTGGTCCCCAAGGAATTCGCCGCATTTCTGCCTTGTATACACCCTACAACTTTGAGTTAGGAATTGACCTGCGCGAGCAAATCACCCTTTGCGATGTCGGCGATATTTTCACCATTCCAGCTAACAACGAAAAGTCATTCGATCAGATTTCCAAAGGCGTCGCGCATATCTTTAGTTCCGGAGCATTTCCCATAATTTTGGGCGGCGATCACTCGATTGGATTTCCCACAGTGCGGGGAATTTGTCGGCACTTAGGCGATAAAAAAGTCGGCATTATCCACTTCGATCGCCACGTCGATACCCAGGAAACCGATTTAGACGAACGGATGCATACTTGCCCCTGGTTTCATGCCACAAATATGAAAAATGCCCCCGCTAAAAACTTAGTCCAACTGGGGATTGGAGGATGGCAAGTACCGCGTCAAGGCGTCAAAGTTTGTCGAGAAAGAGCAATAAATATCCTCACGGTAACCGATATTACTGAAATGGGACTCGATGCTGCGGCAGAATTTGCCATAGAACGGGCAACCGATGGCACCGATTGCGTGTGGATCAGTTTCGATATTGACTGCATCGATGCCGGATTTGTCCCCGGTACGGGATGGCCCGAACCAGGTGGACTTTTGCCGCGCGAAGCACTTCATTTATTAGGAAAAATCCTGCAACGCGCCCCGATTTGCGGTTTAGAAGTAGTGGAAGTTTCTCCACCTTACGATATCAGCGATATTACATCACTAATGGCAACGCGGGTAATTTGCGACACGATGGCGCATTTAGTTTTATCAGGACAACTACCCCGTAAACAAAAACCTGCCTATATCCATCCAGAATCACAACCGGAATTAGTCGCTTGGACGTAAGCTCGAATCCAAAAAAATGCACGAAACCGACATGACAAAGGCGCTGGTGATAACCGTGAGAGATTGGTGGGAATCGCAACCAGAACGACCCAAAATTTCTCACGTTCACCTCACAGTTGGAAAATTTACTTGCGTCGAACCTGTGAGTTTGCAATTCGCCTTTGAAGTTCAGACGCGCGACACATTTTTACAAGGAGCAAAACTGGTAATTCGGGAAACCCCCTTAATTGCCTTCTGCCATTCTTGCCAACAAGAATATCGTCCAGAAATTGGCATACAATACGCTTGCCCAACCTGCAAATCCCCCATGGAAGATATACGCTCTGGACGAGAACTAAAAATAGACCGGATTGAATACCATTCTGATGCAATAGAATCCTATGCACCAAACCTTTGACGCAGCATTAGAAATCAATTTGCTCCACGCCAATCAAGCAGGCGCAGATCATAACCGCGCTCACTTTGATGAATGGGGCATCACCTGTTTAAACATCATGAGCAGTCCAGGTGCGGGTAAAACCGTTTTACTAGAACGCACCCTAGCGGCACTCAACAACCAATTAAAAATTGCCGTAATAGAAGGCGATATGACCACCGAATTGGATGCCGATCGCCTGCGGCAATACAACGTTCCAGTAATCGCAATAAACACCGGACGTTCCTGCCACTTAGATTCCAAAATGGTCGCCGGAGGAATTCACCAATTCGCCCACCAATACAACCCATCAGACTTCGATTTAGTCTTAGTAGAAAACGTCGGCAATCTAGTTTGTCCCGCCGAATTTGAAGTCGGCGAACATGCCAAAGTCGCCCTCTTAAGCATTACCGAAGGAGAAGACAAACCCCTGAAATATCCAGTCATGTTTCAACAAGCAGATTGCTTATTAATTACCAAAATGGACTTAGCACCCCATTTAGATATCGACGTAAATCGCATGATCGCCAACGTCCGCCAAATGAATCCAGATTGCACCATCATTCCAATTTCTGCCAAAACAAGACAAGGACTAGAAACATGGTTTGACTGGTTGCATTTCCAGATTAATCAAACATCAACCACACCCCACCAACTAACCCTTGTCTAGTATTAACGTAGGGTGCGTAAGCGGCGGAGTACGGCACCGCAAGTCTTGATGTAGTAAGCGGCGGAGTACGGCACCGCAGGACTACTCCCTTCCCGGTAGAAGATTTTCTACTTCTTCCTTCTTCTTCCTTCGTGTCCTTTGCGTCTTCGCGGTTCAATAATACGAATTCTTCAAACGGGAAAGGACTAAAGTCCTTACTACAAACAAACAAACATATGAAACACCGCTCCTTCCTCACCTACTGCATACTCTTTCTCATCACCTTATCCCTCGCCGTCGGTTGCGTTAACCCCGCCACCTACATCAAAACCACAACAGAAACCGATACAACTTCTTCATCCACTGCCGGTGCAGTTCGTTTAGGATTTAGTGCATGGCCCGGTTGGTTTCCCTGGCAAGTTACCCAAGAACAAAAAATATTTGAAGCCAACAAAGTTGCAGTAGATTTAAAATGGTTTGATGGCTATCTAGAATCTATCAGTACCTTGACAGCCGGACAAATAGATGCTAACAGCCAAACCTTAGGCGATACAGTAAATTCCATCTCCGGTGGCGCGGATAAAGTAATAGTATTAGTCAACGACTACTCCACCGGCAACGACAAAATAATTGTCCGAGAAGGCATCAATTCCATTGCCGACTTAAAAGGCAAAAAAGTTGCCGCCGAAGAAGGCACAGTCGATCACTTTCTATTACTACTAGGACTAAAACAAGCCGGTTTATCGCCAAAAGATATTCAATTAGTACCCCTAGAAACAGGGAAAGCCGCCGCCGCCTTTGTAGCAGGAAAAGTCGATGCAACCGCAGTATTTGCCCCATTTACAACCCAAGCATTAAAGCTTTCTGGCAGCAAAGAACTCTTCAGTTCTAGAGATTTTCCCGGTGCAATTTCAGATCATTTAGTCTGCACGCGCAAATTTGTAGAACAAAACCCCGATAAAGTGCAAGCCGTTGTAAATTCCTGGTTCGCCACACTGGACTTTATCCAAGCAAATCAAGAACAAGCATATAGCATTATGGCGCAACGGGCAGGCGTCAGCGTGGAAGAATACAAACAATATGCTAACGGAACTAAAATATTGACCATCGAGGAAAACTTGAAAGCCTTTCAACCGGGTAATGATATGAACTCGTTACAATTTGCCGCCCAAGAAATGAGTAAATTCCTTAAAGAAGTAGGTTTAGCTAAAACCCAACCAGATCTTAGCAAGTTATTTGACGCTCGCTTCGTAAAAGCCTACGCCGAAAAAGCCAAAAAATCTTAAACTGACATCAATTAACAATTAGCAATTAGCAAAATCATGAACGACAGCTTTAACCCTCGCTCAATTCAATCGCTGATTAAACCTAAAACAATTCGCCCAACCGTTTTCTGGCGACTGGCGGAAGATATTCCCAAACCCCTCAATACCGCTTTGATAATAACATCGATTGCCTTGCCGCTGCTGGTGTGGTGGCTAGTAACAACTTTCGGCAACGTAGACCCCAAATTTTTACCCTCACCAGGTAAAGTTATGGAAGCATTTGAGCGATTGTGGCAGACTCGCGAACTCCTAAAAGATACGGTAGCGAGTCTATGGCGAGTGGGGGTTGGGTTCTTTTTTGCCGCAGTTTTTTCGATTCCAGTTGGTATCTTGATGGGCAGTTTTCCCAGCATTCGCGCCTTGCTGGAACCGCTGTTTGGCTTAATGCGCTACATGCCTGCTCCTGCCTTCATCCCCCTACTAATTTTATATTTGGGCATTGGCGAAGAACCTAAAATTACGCTGATATTTATCGGGGTGTTTTTCTTCAACGCTTTGATGGTGATGGATACGGTAAAGTTCGTCCCCAAAGACTTGATTGAAGCTACGTATATTTTGGGTGGAAATCGCTGGGAAACCCTAACTCAGGTAATTTTCCCCCATGTCTTGCCAGGAATTATTGATGCTTGCCGGATCAACCTCGCCGCTGCATGGCAATTAGTAATTGTTTCAGAACTAATCGCCGCAACGGAAGGTTTAGGTCGTCGGATTAGCGTGGCAGGTCGATTTCTTAGAACCGATGAAATTTTTGTCGGTTTGATTGTCATCGGTGCAATCGGATTGGCATTTGATTTGTTATTTCAATACTTGCTCAGGGTTTCTTGTAAGTGGGCAAGTCAACAACGATAAACCCTGACAATTAACGCAAGTTGCTAGTTATAAACAAGGGCGGTGCAAGCTGGCAAGCTTGCTAATTGCTAATCTTGGATTTTTACTGATTGAGCCATTAGCCATTAGCCATTAGCCTCTCTGAGAGAGATAACTAGCAACTTGAGTTAATTACCAATTACCAATTACCAATTACCAAAATACGGAGATTTAACCAATGTTTCTGCAAATCACTAACCTGCACAAGCACTTTGAAACAAAGCAAGGAACGTTAGTCGTCCTGAAAGACATTAACATGGCGATCGCCCAAGGTGAATTTATCTGTGCGGTAGGTGCATCGGGTTCGGGTAAATCTACCCTACTGCGGCAAATTGCTGGACTTGATAGCCCTACAATTGGAGAAGTTAAAATTGATGGCAAGCGCATCACCGCACCCGGTCCAGATCGGGGGATGGTGTTCCAGGATTACACGCTTTTCCCTTGGATGACGGTGCAGGAAAATACCGAATTTGGACTCAAACTTCAAGGCGTACCGAAGAAAGAACGGCGCGAACAAGCGAGTTACTATTTGAGCGTGGTGGGATTGTCGCAATTTGCTAAATATTTGCCGAAGGAATTATCGGGGGGGATGAAACAAAGGGTGGCGATCGCGCGCGCCCTAGCTTCGGAACCGAAAGTATTATTAATGGACGAACCTTTCGGTGCATTAGACATTCACACCAAAGAATCGATGCACGAATTTATGCTCGAGCTTTGGCAGCGCACCAATATTACCGTATTCATGATTACCCATGATGTGGAAGAAGCCGTATTTCTTTCCAATCGAATTTATGCCTTGAGTGCGCGTCCTGGTACGGTAAGGAAAGAAATTCCGATTAATTTACCCTCACGCACCCACACCGTTAAACGTCAATCAGTCTTCCACGACTATCGCGATGAACTGATGGAATTGCTGCGGAGACAAGGACAAGAAGCTGTTGCAGCTGCTTGATTGCAATTTTAGATTTTTTGCCTTCCCTGGCAGCAGCTAGGGAACGATTCTAAAAAATCCCACTATTTAACGCAAGTTGCTAGTTATAAACTTTGGCGTTGCTAATTGCTAATTGCTAATTGCTAATCTTGGATTTTTACCAATCTCGCCATCAGCCATTAGCCATTAGCAGCTCTTCGAGAGATAACTAGCAACTTGAGTTATTTAGTTAAATTCAATCATCAGCATCGGTGAAAAGAGCTGACAAATCTCGATAGCCACTGACAACTCGAAAAATCTCTACGTCCTGTCCCATCGGCATATAGAGAATGAGATCGTTATCCATCGGGAGACTGGGTAGACCAGGTAAAATCTCGTCTCGTTTTCGTCCAATGTTTGGGAATTGAGCAATTTTGGCAAATTTAGCGTCTAGTTTATTCAAAAAGCGATCGGCTTGATCGAGTCCCGATTGACGAGCGATATAGTCCGCAATTTCTTCAATGTCTTGAATTGCGGGTTCTGTGAGGCTTGCATTGTGCAGTCATGCTTCTGAGGCACCGTAGCGCGAACGCATCTTGGCGCGGATTTGTGCCATTGCAGTTGCACCATCTACGACTTCACCGCGTTGGGATGCTTCCCAGCCAATAAGTGCTTCCTGTTGGAGTTCTTGCAGTCGTCCTTGATATATATCTTGTTGTTCTAGGAGTTTGATGCCTGCAAGAATAACTTCGATCGCGTTATTGTATTTACCACTGGTGAGTTGGCGCTGCACAAGAGCTTCGACTTCAGGTGGCAGAACTATTTCCATAGCTTTGGGTGAGGGGGGTGTTGATTCTATTGTAGGCGATCGCACTTTGGTATACCCCACCAAGCGCGGGGCGGGTTTATTTGAATGGTTTGTTTTTGTCAAAGGTTATTGGTCAAACCCGCCCCTACAATACTTTGATCTGTAGTCCCTACCTCCCCAATGCGCCCCCATCCTCTCCACAACCTTGGCGGGGTGCTTACCCATTTGCGTCGCCATTGCCCCAAATGCCCAAACCTAGGGCTACAATTTCCGTAATTCCACAACCACAGCCAAAAGCTAGAGAAGATTTGATCGAAGCGGGTGCTATTCTTAGTTATTTGGAGGGAGAACTTTCACCCGAAGCGGAAGCAGCTTATGTCAACCAAAATTAATCGCCATCTAGTTAATAAGTTGCTAGAAGCTGTCAAGCGTGAGGTTAACCAAAGGCTAGAACAGTCATTGCACAATGCCGTGGCAATCGATTTGCGTAAAGAAAAACCACCGGAACTCTTGCCGAGACTTTGCGATCTTGAAGTTAAAATCGGCAATCGTCCCAATTTTTGGTTACCTCCAGACAAAAGCGTTACGAACGTTTTTGACGATTCACAGGGCAAGTTACTGATTTTGGGTTCGTTGGGAGGCGGGAAAACTACCGCTATGCTGGAACTTGCCCAAGATTTGATAAATCGCGCCCAAAACGACCCAGAACAACCGATTCCAGTTTTATTTGACCTTTTATCTTGGAAAAAAAACCTCAGCCTCGCTGATTGGATCGTCGCTGAACTAAAGTCAAAATATGGCATCCAGGATAAAATTGGCAAGCAACTGATACAGCAGCAAAAGTTACTGCCCCTACTCGATGGATTGGACGAACTGGAAGCAAGGCAGCGAGAATTATGTTTGCAAGCGATTAATCGGCTGCTGGTAGGAGAAAATCCAGTCAAGCATCTGGTTGTCTGCACTCCCCTAGAAGACTATAAGCGCTGCAAAACCCGGTTAAGATTGCAGGGAGCGGTCTATTTGCGACCCTTGACGGATGCACAAATTAAAGCATATTTGGTCGCTGCAAGCAGTCTCCAGCTTTGGTACGCTATCGAGGACGATCCAAACTTGCTGGAATTGGCAAAAGCACCGCTGTTTTTGTGCATGATGACTTTAGCCTACGAGGAAATTTTAATTCACGCTTGGAAACGCCTCCCCTCTAAGGAAGAACGTCTTAAATATTTGTTAAATGCTTACCTTCGTTGGCTGCTAACGCGGAAAATTAAAAGTCGGTACTATCGCAAAGAACCGCGCCCCGAAGCAACTCGTCCTTGGTTGATTTTTTTAGCTAAAAGAATGAAAGAAGACAAGCAGGTAGAGTTTGCTATGTCGCAAATTTCCCCACAATGGTTACAGACTAATTCTCAAAAAAGCACGTACCGTCTCGGAATCGGTCTAACCTTGGGCGGTATTGCCGGAATGCGAGGTTTCATCCTTCGTTTCATCCTTTGGCGTAATGGTTATATCCCCTGGAATTATTCCCGTTTTTTGGGTTTAGCGACTGAAAGAAGATTTTTGCAAAAATTCGGCGATCGCTATCGTTTCACCCACGAATTGCTCAGAGAACATTTGGCTCAAATGTGATGGTAATTGGTAATTGGTAATTGGTAATGGGTAATTGCTTAGAAAAGATGGAGTAAAATGAAATGGCAGAGCGGGATTTTTCGTTAGATGATATTTTAACTAAAATAAGCGAAGCGTATAAAAATGCGTCAACTAAAGTAGGGCAGTGTAATGTTTTGGTAATCGGGAAAACGGGGGTGGGAAAAAGTACGCTGATTAACGCCGTGTTTCGCGTTCGCGCAGCGTCTTTGCAGGAGAATCGCTTGGCAGAAACCGGCGTCGGCAGACCGATTACCCAAGGCATCAGGCAATATACAAAAGAAAATTGCCCGATTACCGTATACGATACCCCCGGACTCGAACTCGATGCCGCACAAATTCAACAGGTCCAGCTAGAAATTGCCGAATTAATTGAAGATAAAAGACTGCTGCCGGTTAAAGAACACATTCACGTTGTTTGGTATTGTATCAACCACGAAGCGCACCGTTTTGAAGACATCGAGGAAGATTGGATTAAAACGCTTTACCTCAAAGAAGTTCCGGTAATTCTCATCCTGACTCAAGCTATCTCCGTCGATCAGGAAGAACGCAGCGATTTTATATTATTCTTATAAAAGAAGAATCTCCCCGTTAGTTATGTGATTCCAGTCTTAGCCGAATCTAAACGGGTGGGCAGATATCCAGTAGAAAGTTACGGGTTAAAACGCTTAGTAGAGGCAACTTTTGAACTCCTGCCGGAGGTGGCAAGAAAAGCCTTTGTTAAAGAACAAATGGCGAGTATTAATTTAAAAGCAGAAGCCGCTTTTAAATATGTTACCGGATATGTTGCCAGTTCCGCATTGGTGGGGGCAGCACCGATTCCCTTTGCCGATTCGTTGATTTTAGTACCAATGCAGACAACCATGCTGGCACATATCAGCGTTATCTTTGGAATGCCGTTTGAGCAAGCATTTATCAGTACGATATTATCTGCCATTTTTGGCACGGGCGGGGTAACCGCATCCGGCAGATTTATTGTGACCAATTTAATCAAAATGGTACCGGGTGCAGGTACGGTAATAGGGGGAGCTAATCTCCTTCGGAGACGCTTCGCGAACGCAGCATCCACCGCCGCCACCTTAACCCTAGCACTCGGATTAGCTTATATCGAACTCCTCAAAAGATACATGAAAGCTAAAATCCACGGGGAAACAATATCCTTATCCGACTTAACGAGAATTTTTATTGACTTGTACAAAGGTTATATGCGAACAGGTTCCAGAACGCTCAAACAAGAAGACACCGCCCCCCCTCCCCGCGAAATTAATATAGAATAAGTGTCCGCAAAGCGGTAAAATAATCCCTGGACGGGTACTGGCTATCTCTACCAATCGCCCGTTAATAGAATTAAGCAGATCCCAGATACGATGACCCAAACTTACAACGTCGAAATTCGTCACCAAGGTAGTACCCACACCATACAAGTGCCAGAAGATCAAAAGATTCTGCGCGCTGCCTACGCCGCTGGGATAGAATTGCCAAGTTCCTGCAATGCAGGGGTTTGTACCACCTGTGCCGCCCAAATTATTAATGGTGGAAAAGTCGATCAAACTGATGGCATGGGTGTAGGACCAGAGCTTCAAAAAGAAGGTTATGTCCTGCTATGCGTCGCCTATCCCCGTTCAGATCTAAAAATTGAGACTGAAAAAGAAGAAGAAGTCTATCATCGTCAATTTGGACAACCTTAAAATTATGACCACCCATTTCATTACCGCAGAAATTGACCTCACCGAGTCTCCCGCTAAACTGACTCAAGAAATTGAAGCAGAATTGAAAAAACGCGGGGAACCCCTACGTTGGGCAGTTACAAATGTCGATGCCGAACAGCAAAAAGCCACCGTAGAAGCAATTGTTACCGTAACAAATCCAGCCTCTAAAATCTAACAGGCAAACCCTTTGTTCGTAGTAGCAACGTGCAGCTAATGGCTAATAGCTAATGGCTCAATCGGGAAAAATGCTATATTAGCAATGAGCAATGAGCAATGAGCAATGAGCAATGAGCAATGAGCAATGAGCAATGAGCAATGAGCAATGAGCAATGAGCAATGAGCAATGAGCAATGAGCAATGAGCAATGAGCAATGAGCACCGCCCAAGTCTATCTGAAATCTGCAATTGACCCAACGTCCTTACACAGTAGTATTAATTGTCCCCACCGGCATTGGGGCAGCAATTGGGGGTTATGCGGGTGATGCGCTACCCGTGGCGCGGGCGATCGCTCAAACATGCGATCGCCTCATCACCCACCCCAACGTCCTCAACGGCGCTATGCTCTATTGGCCTATCGATAACGCATTCTACGTCGAAGGCTACGGACTTGACAAATTCGCCGCCGGATGCTGGGGACTGCAACCCGTGCATCAAAACCGCATCGGTTTAATCCTCGATCGGGGAATTGAACCAGACTTGCAACTGCGTCAAATTCAGGCCGCAGAGGCCGCTAGAGCCACCCTGGGACTGAGTTTGACAGACTACATCATCACCGATGCACCTTTGGGAGTAGAACTGCGGATAGCCGCTTCAGGGGCATCCTGGGGGACAATTCAAAATCCGGATAGCTTGTTGCGGGCAGCCCTTGTTTTGATTGAACGAGCGAGGGCAGAAGCGATCGCAGTCGTCGCCCGTTTCCCGGAAGATATCGATAGTCAAGCATTGCAAAACTATCGCCAGGGTAAGGGGGTAGATGCGATCGCCGGTGCAGAAGCGGTCATCAGTCACCTAGTCGTGCGAAAATTCCAAATCCCCTGCGCCCACGCCCCCGCCTTCCTACCCTCGGCTTTAGATCCCCACCTCTCCCCCCGTTCCGCCGCCGAAGAATTAGGCTATACCTTCCTCCCCTGCGTCCTCGTTGGTTTAAGTCGCGCCCCGCAGTTCGTCAGCAGAGGGGCCCAGGGGCAGAATGAACAATTAGCAATGAGCAATGAGCAATTAGCAATTAGCAATGAGCAATTAGCAACTACCATCTGGGCAAACCAAGTAGACGCTGTCGTCGTCCCTGCCGATGCTTGTGGGGGAAGTGCTATCTTGAGTTTGAGCGAGCGCGCGCTTGTTATCGCCGTCGCAGAAAATCATACCGTTTTGCGAGTTCCCCCCGAACCTTTAGGCATTAAAGCATTGCGGGTAAACTCTTATTTAGAGGCATTGGGCGTTTTAGTTGCTCATCAAGCCGGAATTAGTCCCGCTGCCCTCCGTCCGCACCTATCACCCCTAAGTTGCATAACACGAACTGGTGACCAAACCACTCCCCGAACAACCGGAATTTGAACCCCTGACGCGCACCCAATTGCTAATTGCAATGGGCGTGACCGCTATTGTATTGCTTGTCGTCGCCAAGCTGTGGCAGCACTTTGGTTCTGTCTCCCTACTGCCTGTTAAATGGAAAATCGAGGCATTCCCCCAAGGATTGGGTATCGGACTCTTAATTACTGCTGCCAGTAGCTTGGTGTATCGCCTTTGGCCTGCGTATCGCCAAAGTGCGGATTTATACCTAGAAATGGTGCTAAAACCTTTATTGCTGCCAGATATTATTTGGCTGGGATTATTGCCCGGTTTGAGCGAAGAATTGTTATTCCGAGGCGTTATGTTGCCTGCTTTGGGGTTAGATATGCCAGGGTTACTTTTCACCAGCCTTTGTTTTGGCCTTTTGCACCTCAGTGGCATAGAACAATGGCCTTATGCCGTCTGGGCAAGCGTTGTGGGATTTATATTGGGATATAGCGTTCTGACAACAGGCAATTTGTTAGTGCCAATTGTGGCTCATGTAATCACGAATTTGGTTTCTAGCTATCTTTGGAAGTTGGATTCCTTCAGGAATAAAAGTTAACCTGATTCTGGCCTGATTCGCTGACTGAAAAATGAGAACTTTAAAGGGTTGGATTACCAACAATAAAGTCGTCGCGGCTTTAGCAATATTCTTAATCATCGAAGGAGTATTCTATCTCCTATTTGCCCATCGAATAGTTGAGTCAATTTACAAGGAGGAATCCTTTGAATTATTAAATCAATTTTTCTCAGGACGCGATCAACATCCACTGAGTTTTTATATCAAAAGAACAGATAGGCTCTTTATTGCATCCAACGCCTTGGGGTCTTGTATTGTCTTAGCTCTATATGCGAGCTATAAACAATTAAAAAACCCTCGGAGATTTGCTGAGCTTTTGACCCAAGATATTAAAAGCTTCATCATAATTTTATATGATCATAAAAAAAATATTATTTTTCTACTTTCCCTATCTCTGCTGTTTTACGTCCTGTACCTCATAATAGGAGCGCGCCTAATACCAGAATTCTACAATTATAATTTTTTTGGCGCAGATCATACCGAAACAATTCCTGGTTGGACTTCACGTGAGTACAACCAGGAACATAAAGGCTCTCATCCTTTAATTTTACTGATGGTCGATCCATTGGCAATATTGCTGTATCGTTTAACTTTTTCCCCAGAAAAAACGGTAGTAATTCTCAACTGTTTTTTCGGTTTCCTCGCTATTTTAGCAGCATCCACACTGTTTTGGCTCCTGACCAAAAACCGGGTAATAACCGCACTTCTAACTGCTGTGCTTGGTTTGAGCATGAGTCACCTAGTATTTAGCACGCTACCAGAAACCTATGCCCTAGCTAGCTGTAGCGCCATCGCAACATACGTTTTATTTTTGATTTGTTTGGCGAATCAAAAAATCTACTATATATACTGGATTATAGCTGGGTTATTCTCGTTTGGTGTAACAATTACCAACTTTAGCCAAACTGTAATTTGTTTCACAGCGCTCGCATTTACTTTGAAGAAAGAACGCAGAGCGATCGCCATCTTAGAATATGTGAGCTTAGTTGTATTTTTTGCTTTTATACTCAGCGTTATTCAGTGGCGAATCTTCCCAAATGCCAAATTTTTCTTTCTGCCTGAAACCTTTGAAAAGGAGTTAAATTATGTAAGAATTACCATTCTAAATCAGCCATTTCTAGTTATTCAAGAACTTCTCAAAAATTTCTTCCTCGTTAACTTTGTAGCCCCATCTCCGTTTGGCTCAATTAGTCCCCAGGTTTCAAGTAGGATAGTTCTAAGCTTTTTTAATCGTCCTTTAGAATATAGTTTTATCGGTTATATAGGAGCGGTTCTCTGGGTTAGCTTATTCATCGCTGGTTGTTTGAGAAACATGCTAACTATCAGACAGAATATTTTTCTCGTTGCCGTTTCTTTTTCTATCCTATTTAATATGGCTCTACACTCATTTTTTGGCGGCAACGAAATGTTTCTTTATTCGTGTAACTTCACTTTCCTAATTCTCCTGTTAGCTGTCAATCGTTTCTGGTTTGAGAAAACATACTTCAGAGTAGGTGTAACCATACTAATTTTTCTAATGGCCACCAATAATTTGATGATTTTAAAGCAAATAATTTCCGGATAAATTAAACGAAATCGAGCTACAAAAATTATTTAATCACCCTAAATAAGCCTGCTTGAATCGCCGATCGTTGAGTAAATCCGACGCTTTTTCTGTGAGGGTAATACAACCCGCCTCAAGCAGGTATCCCCTGTCAGCAATTTGCAAGGCGAGATTGGCGTTTTGTTCAACTAATAGGATAGTAACGCCTGTTTCGCGCAAATTTTGAATAATTGAAAAAATCTCGCGGACGATGGCGGGAGCAAGACCGAGACTCGGTTCATCGAGTAATATCATGTCCGCGAGAGATCGGTAGTGTATGGATGGCTAATTGCTAATTGCTAATTGCTAATATAGTATTTTTCCTGACATTAGCCATTAGCGATTAGCTATTAGCAGTTACACAACCGTTGCTACCGGACATGATATAACAGTTTTGGACGACTCATGAGGGCGCGCGCGATCGCCAGCATTTGTTGTTCTCCTCCACTCAGGGTTCCTGCTAGTTGATTGCGTCGTTCTGCCAAACGGGGAACTCAAATTGTTGATTAATATCCGCCTTAATTTCTGCCGAATTAGAACGAATATAAGCACCTAATTCCAAATTATCTAAAACCGTTTGCCTTGCTAAAACTCGCCGTCCTTCAGGGGAGTGGGCAATCCTCAGTTGTACTACTTCATGGGATGGACGACGGGTAATGTTGCGTCCGTTGTAGATAATTTCGCCCCGGCGGGGATTAATTAATCTGGAAATAGCGCCTTTGCCGGAAGCGCTCTTGATTCTTGCACCCGGTGTGCCAAACACCCACCCAGCTTCGTTAAGTTTTTTCACAAAAGTGATATAAACCCTCTAACTTGGTTGCGGAAAGGGAGCCGCAACCAAGTTATGTATTGCTCTAAAACCTTGCATTGACGTTACTTCGCTTACTCCTTGCAGCGTCAAGCCAGCAATATAGCGGATTGCAAATGATTGAGGTAGAGCCAAAAGGCTTTGTTTGTGTAGCGGCACCCTTAATGCTGCCGCTACACAAAAGGCGCCTTTAAGGGCTGCAAACCGCTATAATACCGATTTTTGCGCTCGCCGATCGGAGTAATTGACCTTTATACTTAAGTGATATAACTTATAAACCATACCAGGAGCTGGGTAAAGCTAGGGTGACCTATTTCATCTTCACAAGCTCTTCGGGACATTTTCTAAGAGAGGGAATATGTCTATCTTTGATATTGGTAGTATGAGCAGCAGCCAGAACTATTCGGGTTTGATTGGCGGTGCGAATCCATTTGACTTATATAACTTCAGCGTCAAAGAGTCTGGTAGTTTCAGCCTGTCGCTGAACGGTTTGAGCGATAATGCCGATGTGCAACTGCTCAATAGCAGCGGAGAGGTGTTGTATATTTCCGCTGCTTTGGGTATGAGTGCGGAAGCGATCGCACTCAATAACTTAGCGACGGGTAACTATGCGGTGCGGGTGTTGCAAGTTGGCGGTAGTACCAACTACAACCTGAATCTGGCTGCTAAGGGTAAAGTCGATCCCCTGACTGGGATATGGATCTTATATCCGGTTACTTTACGGTAGGTGAGAGCGGACAGGTAGGTGTAGATCCGTTATTTGACGGCGGTTGGTACAAAGGTGAACTAGCCGTTTTCAGTTTGGAGGGGATGGATCGGTTTGTACCCGGATCGGAGGAGTTTATTCAGGAGGCGGTTGTGCGTACGCTCTCCAACTCGGAGCAAGGTTACGTAGTCTTTTCCGATGCATCGGAAGACGCCAAGTTTAGCGGTGGTTTAGGGGAAGGGAATTACAACGACGGAAAATACTTTGGCGAAAAGACATTTGCGATGAAGCCGGGGGATAAATTTGGCTTCATGCTAATTCCCAATGGTAAAGTGCAGGATGTGTTAAATAATCCTGCAATTGGTGCAGACAAGCGACCGTTATTTTCTTTAGTCACAGCCAATCCCAATCAAGGTTTTCACATCGGTCAAATTGCCGATATTAATGGGGAAGGTAATACTTTTTCGATTGAAGATCAAAGAGTTGATAGGGGATCGGATAAAGATTACAACGACCTGATTTTTAAAGTCAGTGGTGCAAGCGGGAAAGCGATAAAACTCGATCAAGTTATTAACCAGACAAAAGATTGGCGCAATTCTAACCAGGGTAAGCAATTGCTCGATGATATTAAACCTGAACAATCAGTCGAGGGTATACCTATTTTCGAAACGACTCCTGTTGTCGAAACTAAACCGATAGTCGAAACGACTCCTATTGTCGAAACTAAACCGATAGTCGAAACGACTCCTGTTGCTGAGACTAAACCTATTGTCGAAACTAAACCGATAGTCGTTTCGACTCCTGTTGTCGAAACTAAACCTGTTGTCGAAACGACTCCTGTTGCTGAGAATAAACCGATAGTCGAAACAACTCCTGTTGTCGAAACTAAACCTGTTGTCGAAACAACTCCTGTTGTCGAAACTAAACCGATATTCGAAACGACTCCTGTTGTCGAAACTAAACCTGTTGCTGAAAATAAACCGATAGTTGAAACGACTCCTGTTGCTGAAACTAAACCGATAGTTGAAACGACTCCTGTTGCTGAAACTAAACCGATAGTCGAAACGACTCCTGTTGCTGAAACTAAACCTGTTGCTGAAACTAAACCGATAGTTGAAACGACTCCTGTTGCTGAAACTAAACCGATAGTTGAAACGACTCCTGTTGCTGAAACTAAACCGATAGTTGAAACGACTCCTGTTGTCGTTTCGACTCCTGTTGTCGAAACTAAACCGATAGTTGAAACGACTCCTGTTGTCGAAACTAAACCGATAGTTGAAACGACTCCTGTTGCTGAAACTAAACCGATAGTTGAAACGACTCCTGTTGTCGAGACTAAACCGATAGTTGAAACGACTCCTGTTGTCGAGACTAAACCGATAGTTGAAACGACTCCTGTTGCTGAAACTAAACCTATTGTCGAAACCCAGCCTGTTTCTAAGACTAAGCCAATAGAGGATTCTATAGGCAGTTTTACGGTTGGGAATGATGGCAAAGTTAGCATTGATTTTCTCTTTGATGGCGGTGCTTATCAGGGAGAAGTTGCCATTGTTAGTTTAACGGGGATGGAGGATTTAGAACCGGGGTCAGAAGCGTTTATTCAAGAAGCTGCAAAACGTGCCAATAGTAATTCTGAATTGGGTTATGTGGTGATACGCGATCGCATCGAAGGTGCCAAGTTCAACGGCATTTTAGGAGAGCCAAGTCAAAACAGCGGCGAATACCAAGGAAGCAAGACTTTTACCATGCGTCCTGGGGATAAATTTGCCATAATGCTTGTTCCTAATGGGACGGTGCAACAGGTAGTAGAAAATCCTGCTATTGGTAACGATGTGCGTCCCTTGTTCTCGTTTTCCTCCCAGCTAGCAGATGTGACGGGGGACGGTCATACTTTTGCATTTGAGGATTTGCCGTTAAATGGATTTAGCGATCGCGACTACAACGACCTGATTTTCCAAATCAAAGGTGCTACCGGAAAAGCAATCGATCTCGATGATGTTATTAACCCTAGCAACGATTGGCGCAACACAGAATTAGGACAAGAAATCCTCAAATTTACTGATGCATCAATGGGTACTGCTGCATTTGACAGCACGCTCAAAGAAATTAATACCGAATTAGTGCCGGAAATTGACAACGTTCTCAAACAACTGAACGAACAACTGCAACAAATTATTGCCAAACCAGACAGTGCTTTAGTTGATACCACTCCAGACGTTGAACAACAAGCGGAGCGAGAAATTCGTGACTTGGAAGCTGAATTAGACAAGGCGATTGCCGAATTAACTACCGATCCACTGTCTGATATTGGGGTTTTAGCTGGTAAGTATGAATTTCCCAAAGCAAATCAGCCGTTAGTGGGAATTATCGATACCGGATTTGTTGACAAAAATCCCGATATAGACTTCAGCAGGATTATTTTGGGGCGCGATCTCATCGACAACGACAACAACCCCCTAATTGCTGCAAATGAAAATGAAGACGACGCGGATCGCGGCACAAAAATTCTAGAAGTAATTGCCGCTACTCAAAACAATAACATCGGCATTGATGGCGTCAACGACGATGCACCTTTATGGCTAGGACGTGCAGTAGGTTCCGGTAAATGGCACGAGTCTTTAATTGAATTTGTCGATGGGGCAAAAGCATCTAAACAACCCAATGCCATTGTTAATCTGAGCTTTGATTTAACTGAAACTAAACCCGACGGTACGGTTGTCACTCGCACTCAATTTACACCAGCAGAAAAAGCCGCAATTGAATATGCTCGCCAAAACAACGTTCTGATTGTAGCGGCTGCTGGCAACGAAGGCGAAGCGAATATATCTGCATTAGGAAAAGCTTCGCGGGAATTTGATAATATCATCACCGTTGGTGCATTTGATGGCACAGGACGAGCCGACTATTCTAACTATGGAACCAAACTCGACATCTTAGCTTATGGCAATATGCCAGAGCAACCCCAGACAGCAGCAGCAACCAATGAGGGAGAAGTTGATTTATCTAAACTATTAACTTCCGCACAACTGGAGGCTTTTAACAAAGCTTTGGCAGTCGATCAAACCCAGCCTTACGACACGAATGCTAACATCGAAAATCTATCAACTCAAGAGCAAACAACAGCCTTTGAAGCCGCACAAAAAGCGATTGAAGCGGCTTTGGGAGAACTGAACAACATCGGCAGTATTGATAGCAGTTCCATCGAATCCGGGGAGGAAATTGCCGGGACTTCTATCGCCGCCGCTAAAGTCGCGGGAGCCGCTTCTCAAGTCTGGGCGGCTAATCCCCAATTAAGCTTTAAACAGGTGATAGATATCCTCAAGAAAACGGCTTTAGATTTGGGGACACCGGGTTGGGATGCCGAAACGGGAGTAGGTTTATTGAGTTTAGCTGTTGCCATGCAAATGGCGGTGGAAACCAAACCAGAATCCTACACACCAGGGCAAAATTCGGACATCGATTTAGACTTAATTGACGAGGGTTCAACAACGCTTGGCGAACGTCCTGCCAGAGGTTTCTTCAAGAAAGTGAAGAATTTCTTCCGGCGGGTGACGAATGTCGTTAAAAAGGTTGTCAATGTCGTTAAAAAGGTAGTCGGTGTCGTTAAAAAAGTCATAAGCATTGGCAAGAAAGTTTGGAGTTTCTTTTCTAAAGCTCGCCGCATCTTCTCCAAAATTAAAGGCTTCTTCACCAAGGTTGTTTCTAAATTCATCGCTTTGCCTGTCTTCGGCAAAGTTGGCGCGATCTTTGGCGGACTCGCCCTTGTGGGGCAATTGGCGGACTGGTTTGGTGGTTGCACAGGCGGCGTCAGCAACAACAACAACCACCCCAAGATCCACCTCCACAGCGAGATCCAAGGTTTGTGGCACTCCAAGCAATTTGGAGCAGGTTGCCAGTAGAACTAAAAACTGCTTTGAGAAGTGGAATTTCTAGCCCTTATGGTCGCCCTCTCTTCAACGGCGATCCAGATGGCATTTTGCCGCTGCTTCAGACTTTGGCTGCTATGAATCCTCCACTACCGCCCCTACTTGCACAATGGCTGCAATTTGGGACACCGCCGCAGTTTTTGCCCCTTTTGCAAGGTACTCCAACGAGTCCTCCGCTGCCTGCGGATGTTGTCAATGCTTGGAATGCCCTTAACCCTCAACAGCGACAACAGCTTTTGCGTTTCTTGCCAGGAGGAGTTCCCCCTCTATACCATCCCCTGCTGGATGGCACCGATCCAGATCGGATTTTGCCAATCTTTAATGCCTTGAATTCAATTTCTTCATCAATTTCAGCAAATGCTCCAAATACGGTTTTGGATTTATTGCCAGATGGAATTCCCAGTGAGGAACTACCAA
Organism: Microseira wollei NIES-4236; assembly: GCF_020521235.1. GTDB lineage: Bacteria > Cyanobacteriota > Cyanobacteriia > Cyanobacteriales > Aerosakkonemataceae > Microseira > Microseira wollei. The sequence continues at coordinate 26,099 of NZ_BLAY01000105.1, forward strand.
ATTTTCCTTAACGCTGGCTGATTTGCCAACTCTAATTGCCGCCAATCAATTAGAGATTCAGCAACATCAGTCAGCGCTGCAAAACTACCAAGATCAAATTAACCAAGCTTATGCAGCAGTCAATCACTTTGAACAACAACGGCAACATTATCAAAATGCAGCCAACTACTGGAATAGCCAGATTTCTACTAGGGGAATTGTAGGCTGGTGGTGGATTTGTTGGCGTGGGTGCATAGCATATCCTGTGGAGGGCTGGATTTATAACCCACAAGCCGAAGCCAATCGAAACGAGGCACAAGCAGCAGCTAATATGGCAGCTCAATACCGCGATGAAGCCAACCAACAGGCGCAACAATTGGCTGCTAGCTTGCCACCTTACATCGGAGCTAGTCAACAGCGATTGGCTCAACTCCAGCAACAATTGCAGTCGCTAATGCAACAGCAACAGGCATTGCAAAATCCCTGAAAATGACTTGCGATCGCATTCTTTCCCACAGGCGATCGCACTTCCCAAAACCTGCGCGATCGCACCCGAACATCCTCTCTTTGTCAAACTAACAGATGCGAGCGCTCGCTAATAGCAAACATTCCCAACTCAACAAATTGCGATCGCACTTCAAAAAAATATGCGATACGTGCTACGCACGCGCTACGCGAACCCACTCCTTTACTCGACTTACTAGGAGCGATCGCTAGTGAAGCGCACAAGAGGGCGATCGCTTGAAAAACAAGCGCGATATGCCGACCGCACGCTGGCGCGAACGCATTAAGAATTCACGCTACCGCAAATCCAGTAAACTGCCGAACATAAGGCGCTCTAAATCCCAAAACAATATCCGTTTTCGGTACGCCTAATTCTACCAACTGATTAGCCAGTCCTTCTTCCGTAAAATCTTGCTGTATCCAAATTTTTCCATCTTTGATATCGATATGAATCGGACATCCATGAATTCGTTCTTCTTCCCGCCATCCCACATACAACAATAAATAGCTATCTCGTTCTTTATCAAAAACGACTTGAACTTTATCCAATTCTTTTTCCGATTGTTCCCTAGCATGTTGCTGAATTATTTTCTCGATTAATTGGCGGTAATCTAGTCTTTCCATAACGCTATCTCCTGCTTCTCAACAACAAAAACTAACAACTTTATTGGCAAGCGATCAATTACTTCTTGAACAAACGAATCTGTAAAAAAGTTGCAATAAATATCATTTGGTACAGCCAAATATAAAACTCGTTCTGGTTCTAGTTGTTCGAGGGCTATCTTATAGTTAAAAAACTGACCTACAGCCGTATGGAATTCCGATATGGTCGATAAACCCACAAAACTTTTGACCTCTACGGCTATTCGGCGAGCGCCCTTTTCAGCCGCAAGTAACTTTTCTGCTCCTAAGTCTATCTTCATTTTAGCTCGCTGACTTGGTTGCAAAAACAGAGGCTCGTGAGTAATTGTCCATCCATCTTTCTCCAAAGCCAAACGCACTGTGTTGTGAAAGATATCTCTGGCTGACATGATTAAAAGGTTATTTTTACTAGATACAAAAAGTATCTATTTTCATAATTATAGCTAATATCCTGACAGAAGATGCGATACGTGCTACGCACACGCTATGCGATACGGCTGACGCCACGCTCCTCGCACTCCTTTACCCCACCCAAGCGATCGCCTTTATAGAAGTACCTGCAAAAAACCGGGTTTCTGGTATCTTCGTGAGGTCTGCTCACCCTTATTGCTAATTTTACTTTAAGTGAGATTACTTTTGCACGGAAACTTTACCCTATCCTTATTGACGCCAGCTTTACAGCAAAGCAATAAATAAACTTAAGTTACCAAACTTAAGCAAGAAACCCTTAGCGCCACAGGGTGAGATTCTCCGGCACGGCTGGGTGAAAAGGGTGGCCTGAGATGACTCCAATTGAGCAAAATTCACTGTTTTGGAGCAGATATATGAACATAGCGACTAAATTTTGCATTTTTGCTGCCTTTATTGCTGCAAATGCTAGTTTTAGCGGTATCGCTCCTGCGGGAACGATTCGGCACGATGTGAGCGACTTGGCTTATCGCAGGGGAATTCGTTTGCTAGCGTCGGTTTTTGAACGGTCAAGGTTTTTGCTCCGGGACGCTGATTAATCGCCAGTGGGTGCTAACCGCCGCTGATTGACCCGATGCAAAATCAAGCGGCTATTTGGTCGGGACGGTATACTGTCACCAACGCCATCGGACACCGGGGATGGCTGGGTAGTTCTGGAAATCTGGGTGCGGGTTTCGATATCGCGTTGCTCAGACTTAGGTCTGCGGTCACTAATGTTACCCCAGCACCGCCGTTTAGCGATCTCAGCGAGGATATGCAAGTTGGTACTTATGTGGGGTATGGCGCAACGGGGACGGGTTTAAGCGGATGGGTACGCAACGAAGGGGTCAAACGTGGGGGACAGAATATTATTGGTTTGGGGAGTCGATTGGGATTTAGCGATCGCGTCCTCGTTTCTGATTTCGATTCGCCTTTGTCCGCCAATTCCTCGGATCGCCTCAGCATCCCGTTAAACCTGGAATATAACGTCGCTCCTGGCGATAGCGGTGGCGGAATGTTGATCAACAATCGAGTAGCTGGCGTTAACTCGTTTATTAGAGGACGCGCTGGTTATGGCGATATATCTGCTTCTACTCGCGTTTCTTCCCATACTAATTGGATTAACTTGATTCTCGGTCGTTCTTGGACGAGCAATCCAACCAATCCTTGGACGGGTTTTACGCCTACAAATCTTCAGTATGCTTCAGCAACCGATTTGCTCCAGTTTCCCATTTTAGAACAGTCTTACGAATACGATGACTGGGATGAAACTCTGGACAATCGCATTAGCATTACCTGGGAAGCTCCTGAAGAATTAGAAAAATATGTACCGGAACCAACTTCGATTTTTGGTTTAATTGCAAGTGCTTTATTGGTTGGCTTGTTGCGGAAACGTCAGCCAAAAATGAAAGTTTGTTAGCGTTAATTTCCAGAGCTTCGGCGGTGCATCTATTGACTTTTGAAATTGATTGGGAGGAATCAGGATTATGCAAGGCAGTTTGCTGATAGCGCTGAGCGCAATTGTGTCGGGTTTGTTGATGCAGGAGCGGGAAAAACCCAAACCCAAAGAAGAACCGAAAGACGAGGTGGTGTACAAAATTGAAGTAAAACGTCCAAAGTAAATCCGGCATCAACCAAGAGCGATCGCTTTTGGTTGAGTTCAGGGTAGTTGCTCTCTCACATCTGGAGGACTTTATATTAACAAGCAGCCTGGGCGATCGCTTTCTTTCCCACATGCTCGCATACTTTTGATTACCGACGTAAAACCGAACTGATAATGATTGTGATAGTAGCACTGGCAATTAGAGTAAAAGCCAGTTGCACCACCCACTGAGTTGCTTGCTGATAGTTACTAAATCGGTCGTTGAACTTCTCGACATGAGTTGATAGCTTGTCCACATCAGTTGATAGCTTGTCCACATCAGTTGATAGCTTGTCCACATCCGTTGATAACTTGTCCACATTCGTCGATAGCTTGTCTAATTTTTCAATTACATCTGACAATGTTGGTTCTTGCTTTGGTGTGCTGGTCATTTTGGTCTTTTTAACTCGCTAATTTTATTATAAAATAAGAGAGAGTCTCAGACTAGGAGAACGTTCTGATGTCAATGATGACAATAAAAGACTTAGAGCAAGTTCAAGCCGCCTTTGCTGAAGCTGGTTTAGATTACCAGGTAGAGCTAGAAGACGGGAGCATTTCGATTGTGGGGCCATCAGACATCGTATCAAGTGAAATTGCCATTCTGTTCAGCCGATTGCTGGCTAACTGGGTCTACCCCCGCCGCCTCGGACGAGTCTTTGACTCCGCAGGCGGTTTCATCTTACCGGATGCGAACTTGAAAGCACCCGATGTTTCCTTTGTGCGAGCCTCTCGTCTGCGGCAAAGTCCGCGTTATTTTGGAGAATTAGTCCCCGATTTAGTGGTAGAAATTAAATCCCAAAGCGATAGAATTAAAACCCTCGAAAAGAAGGTCAATAAATTCATAGAACTAGGAGCAATCGTGGGAATTTTGATTGACCCTGATGAAGAGACAGTGACAATTTATCGTTCTACCGGCGAACCGACGGTTTTAGAAAATGGCAATATCTTAACTATCCCAGAACTTTTTTCCGGTTGGGAGTTGCCCGTTTCTGAATTATGGCCTCCTATTTTTACAGAAGAAGAAACAGAAGTTTGAAAATCCAACAGCAGCGACTATATCCCCGATTTCTCGCGAGAAGTCGGGGATTTGGGTGTTATGGAGATGAAAGCGATACGTGCTACGCACACGCTACCCGATCGCTTATCCCCCAGAAAAGGCAGTCGTTTTTTCTGCCGACTGTGTTGCATCTATCGGTTTAATTGGCTTCTGTTCCGCCTGAATTGGTGAATATTGACAATAGCAAATCACCACCATTTCAAACTCGCTGTTTGTCGCACCTGTTGGATACTGTTCTACTCGCACCACTTCCCAATTTCCGCGACACCAATAGGTACTCGTACCGGGGAACTGAGGAGCGTCAAATGCTGGAATATTGTGGAATTGGGGCACTCGATAGCCGGGTTGGGGAATCGGTCGATTAGAAGAATCAAAATGCTCTGCCAGAATATCGGTACAAGCTCCTGTATGAGCGAGCAATCTGTTTTCTGCACCCTGTTCTTCTTGCCAGTCTGCTCTAAAAATAATGTACTTGCGTCCCATTAATCTTCGTCCGACCTGTAATCAGGAAATTGAGTTTCGCCTTCAAAGATACACTTGTACTTGAGAGTGGTGTTTGAAGTGCGTTCGACGGACAGCAGCTTCCACCCGTACTTTTTTTCTATTAAACCTCTCCAATAACTCTTGTGGGGTAGGCGTCTCGCCTGCCTTTGAGCTTAAATTCGGTCCAAGTCTAATAAATCAGCGATTAGAGGCGTTCTGATCGCAACCCAGTCACAACCGATAGCGATCGCTCTCTTACCACCCCGCACCATAATTTAAGTGATATTGTATGTAGCGGCTCTTGGCTTTCCTTAGCAAAAAGCTTGTAGCAGCCTAAAATAAAGGGTTCATGGGGTTTTTGACTTTTTGCGCTCTCTTGACAACCTAGAATCACCTTTGTATAGTGAGAAGCAACTAAAAAACATAAAACCAGATGAAATAGGAGGAAGAGCAACGCGGCTGGCAGTTGTCGCAATGCTGTGCGCCAGACCAGGATTGAATACGCTTGCGTAGCTCAGATATTGCGCCATTTGCATAGCCCGCCAGGAAATAAATTTCCGGTCTAATAGCTGAAGTCGGTTAAAACCGACTGCAATCGATCGCAGAATCACAGATTAAGCTTCCCAGTCAGGCCGCCCGGACATAAATTTCCGCGCTAATAGCAGAAGTCGGTTAAAACCGACTGAAATTGATCGCAGAATCACAGCCCGCCCGGAACTTAAGTTCCGGTCTCATAGCTGAAGTCGGTTAAAACCGACTGAAATCGAGCGCAGAATCGCAGATTAAGCTTCCCAGTCCACTGTGGACTTGAGCTAAAAGCCCTTGGATTTTAATCCCTGGCGGGTGAGTGGGCAGATGCAATATGTGAGATATTACTTGAGGGTGTTATGAAACGAGAAAAATTGGGATTCCATCAAACGTTTATTCTGAGTGCATTACCTTTAGCGATCGCTGTAACCTTGCCTACCCCTGTACGCGCCGCTGTTTTAGCATCGAGCAACTTTAATCGCGGTAGTGAAGGCTGGAAAATTGCTGAATATAACGCTGGAAACTGGAATTTTTTTAGCCCGATTTATGTCCCCAGAATATTTGGATCTGGCGGATATCTAACAGAACCAGACCGGGAACAGGGTAGTTGGTTTTGGGACGCACCAGGGAAATTTTTGGGTAATATGTCAGCTGCTTACGGGGGAATATTGACATTTGACCTCAAGCAGTGGCAAACCAGTCATCAAAGTGAAACTACTAGCGATATTCTTTTAATGGGTGGGGGTCGCACGTTATCTTTTAATACTGCCTACAACCCTGGCAGAGGTTGGACAGGTTACAACATTCTCCTGCACGAATCCTTTGGATGGAAAAACTTGGCGACTGGTTTAACTGCGACTCGCAATGAAATGTTAGCGGTACTTTCATCTTTGAGCGCACTTAGAATTAACGGGGATTATCGCAAAGGTTTAGATCTGAGTAGCATCGACAATGTGGTGTTAAATGCGGGGCCAACACCTACACCCACACCTACACCCACACCTACATTCACACCTACACCTATTCCTAAACCTGCGTCTGTTCCCGAACCTTCTGCGGTATTGGGTTTGGTATTCGGTGCTTTAAGTGCCGCGTCTGTGTTAAGACGCAAACAAAAACGAAAAGTTTTGAATTCAAACCTCAGTTGATGGATAAAAGAGTGCGTTTGCGTAGCGTGCCCTTGGCATATCGCGAGTGCGGAAGGGAGGCATATCGCGCAGCGTTTCGGTACGAGAATCCCATTCTTCAAACTTGCGTAGCTAACCCCAATTGCGAATCTAGACAGGTTAAACGGTGAGTTGCACTTTCTGCGAGTAATTGACGAATAAAATTGGGCTGTTGGGAGTTAACCTCATGCAAAATATTCCGATACAAACGACAAGCAGAATCATCGTTCAAAATGCGCGTGTGGATAATTTTAGTTTAATCTTGAGCAACCAATATGGTTTGGGAACTGCAATGAAGGCTTTAAGCTGTGCTGAAAAATCAAACGATTCTAGAAAATGTATGAGGCTAAACATGACTTCTGGCTGTTCGCAACGCTCGTCTAGAATGAGATGTAAATCCGGCAATTATTCGGTTTTAGGATTCTTAGCAAGTTCGGCTAAAGCATTTTCAAACGCTGTAACTTGTTGTGGCGATCGCATCAGCTTATTGGCTTCTAAGATGCTAATCCAGTTAGTTTCTTGCATCAGCTATTTCCTCGCTTTTCAAAAGTCCCCGACCAAGCTAACTTATTTAACCGGATGACTTCCTGTAGACTACGTCTTTCTGGCGTGTAGAGTGACTGACGGCGATAAATGGTTCGCGCATCTTTAATCTCTCTAGCCAGTGCATTTCTTGATGAAAGACTGATGTCGGGGAGTTGTCCATAAGAGATGGTTTGGCGATGACGACCTCCCTGACCTGGCACAGGATGTTCCATCATCATAGCAATACCCATTCCTGTAGTGTAGAGGTGGTAACGACTTACTATTCGGTGGTGGTGGAAACGATTTGTTGTACGGAGATGAAGGCAACGACTCTTTGTTTGGTGAAAGCGGCGACGATCGATTAGAGGGTGGTTTTGGTAACGATTATCTCTCCGGAGGAATTGGCAACGATAGACTTTTTGGGCAAGAAGGCAACGACATTTTGACAGGAGATATAGGTAACGACTCTCTCTACGGTGGAGTAGGAAACGATAGTCTTTTTGGTGGAGATGGCAACGATTTGATCGATCCTGAAAATGTTATATCTTCAGAGTTAGACACTTTAACAGGTGGAGGCGGACGCGACCTTTTTGTTCTGAGTAATTTGATTTCCGGACAAGGGTCTGGATCTGCTTTGATTACAGACTTTGTAGTCGCTGAAGATCGCATCAGCTTGCGTGGAACTAGGACTCAATACTCGTTGCATGCTATCAATAAAGCTGGAACAAGTGCTTTGGATACTGGGATTTACAGGCTGTTCAATGGTGGCAGTTCTTTAATTGGTGTCGTGCAAGATATCGCACCTACAAGTTTAATCCCTCAAAACTTCACCTACATCTAATTTGCGATGCGATCGCTTGTTATGGATGACAAAATTAAACCACGCTCAAACATCACTTTTATCCAAAAAATAAAATCCACGACAACCACAACTCTAAACCACAATTATGGCATACACTCATCGCCTTGCAACTACCGAAGATGCAAAATCTATTGCACCCCTAATGACCGCCTTCGCACAAGAACGGGAATCGGTTGACCCCTCGATGTTGCTCAAACCCAATTATGATTTTGAGCAATACGTCGCCTATCAATTAAGCAAACCGCTTTCCTACTGTTGGGTTTTAGAATATAACGACGGCGAAACTGAATCGAAAATTATTGTTGGCTTTTTCTTCACCTACACTTACGACGAAACTCCACCCGCTAGCTTACCCGAAGAATTGCGGCAATACCAACAATTAGAAAATCCGTTTCAACCCCGCCGCGTCGGTTCGGTTTTGGGATTGTACGTGCAACCAAACCATCGGAAACCGGATGCGATCGCGCCAGCGTGCCGGAGGCATATCGCACAACTAATCGAAGCGGGAATTCAAACAGCAGAAAACCTCAAAGTTACCGATATTGACGTGCTAGTTTCAGCCGAACAAACTGGAATCCACGCATTATTAGAAAGATTGGGTTTCCACAAAGCAGCGGTGCAATATACCCGCCATTACGAGATTCCCACCGATGGGGAATTACCCAGCTTGCACCCACCGCACCCAGAATTATCAGAAATAACACTACCCGCACCCAGTGCGATTCCTTTACGCAACCTCGAGACTAACGAATTGATTCGCAAACCTAACGGGGAACCTGTATTTTTAATGCCGTTGCGCGATGAAGAAGGTGAATTGATTCTCTCATCTGATGGCTTGCCAATTTATCCTACTCCCTTGCGCGATCCTGAGAAAAATGATTGGGTATTTGATGCGACGGGTGAGTTGGTAACTTGTCCGATTTTGCAAGATGAAACGGGTGAAATTGTCGAATATAAAGGCATTCCTCAGTTTTGTCCCCCCGCTTACGAAACTGCTGCGCGAGGAATTCGCTTGCAGCGAGATGCACAAGGCAATTATGTTTTTTGTCCAGTGGAACGGGATAATTCGGGAAAGATTGTGCGATCGCCTGACGGTGTACCTGTTTTTAAACAACCCCTTTTGGTGTAAGATTTTTTCAATCAGGCAAAAATACTGTCGATCCCCCCTAGCCCCCCTTATCCAAGGGGGGGACAGGAAAAAGAAAGCCCACTTTATCCAAGGGGGGGACAAGAAAAAGAAAGCCCACTTTATCCAAGGGGGGGACAAGAAAAAGAAAGCCCACTTTATCCAAGGGGGGGACAAGAAAAAGAAAGCCCACTTT